>NZ_JBPZHA010000006.1:0-342790 GCF_051857515.1 Hydrogenophaga sedimenti | reverse complement strand
TCAGTCGCACGCTCCGATTCCTTCCCCGGGCACTCCGCCCGCCCCGCAGCCTCGCCGAACCCAGGGACGCCACTGGAAGAAAGCAGTGCAGCGGCCCTCGTGCGCGCGCCAGCACCCGCCTCGGCGAGGGTGTCGGGGGCGAAGGAGGAATCGGAGCGTGCGACTGACGACGAAGCCCCTGGCACCCTCGCCGAGGCAGCGAGCGCCAACGACGGAAACAGAGCAACGAACAACAAAGGCACCGGCGAACAGCAGGCATTGAAACTCCTGTTCGAAGAGATCAACACCCGCCTCCGGTACCTCTGCGAAGTCGGCATCGGCTACCTCACCCTCGACCGCCAGAGCCGCACCCTGAGTGGCGGCGAAGTCCAGCGCATCAACCTCACCACCGCGCTCGGCACCTCGCTGGTCAACACCCTCTTCGTGCTCGACGAACCCAGCATCGGCCTGCACCCGCGCGACATGGCGCGCATCAACGACGCCATGCTGCGCCTGCGCGACGCCGGCAACACCCTGGTGGTGGTCGAACACGACCCGGCCGTCATGCTCGCCGCCGACCGCCTGATCGACATGGGCCCCGGCCCCGGCGAGCGCGGCGGGCAGATCGTGTTCGACGGCACGCCCGAAGCCATCCGCAGCGCCGACACCCTGACCGGCGCTTACCTGGGCGCGCGCAAGACCGTGGGCATGGGCTTCAAGCGCATGGTCACCGACAGCACGCCGCGCCTGATCCTCGAAGGCGCGCGCGAACACAACCTGCAGAACGTCTTCGTCGAGTTCCCGCTGCAGCGGCTGACCGTGGTCACCGGCGTCTCGGGCTCGGGCAAGTCCACCCTGATCCAGGACGTGCTCGCCCCCGCGCTGCTGCGCCACTTTGGCAAGGCCACCGAATCACCGGGCGCGCACGACCGCCTGCTGGGCGCCGATTTCCTGAGCGAGGTGGTCTATGTGGACCAGTCGCCGATCGGCAAGACCGCGCGCTCCAACCCGGTCAGCTACGTCGGCGCCTGGGACGCGATCCGCGCGCTGTTCGCCGACGCGCCGCTGTCGCGCCAGCGCAGCTACACGCAGGCCAAGTTCAGCTTCAACAGCGGCGACGGGCGCTGCCCGACCTGCGGCGGCTCGGGCTTCGAGCACGTCGAGATGCAGTTCCTCTCCGACGTCTACCTGCGCTGCCCGGACTGCGACGGCAAGCGCTACCGGCCCGAGGTGCTGGAGGTGCGCATCGAACGCGGCCGGCGGATGCTCAACGTGGCCGACGTGCTTGAACTCACCGTGAGCGAAGCGGCCGAGCTGTTCAAGGCCGACCGCGAAGTCATCCGCGTGCTGCAGCCCATCGTGGACGTGGGGCTGGAATACGTGAAGCTGGGCCAGCCGGTGCCCACGCTCTCGGGCGGCGAGGCGCAGCGCCTCAAGCTCGCCGGTTTCCTGGCCGAGGCGGCCAAGAACAGCGCCGCCAGCCGCCAGGCGCTGGCCCGCAAAGGCACGCTGTTCCTGTTCGACGAGCCGACCACCGGCCTGCACTTCGACGACATCGCCAAGCTGATGCGCTCGCTGCGGCGCCTGCTCGAAGCGGGCCATTCGCTGATCGTGATCGAACACAACCTGGACGTGATCCGCAGCGCCGACTGGCTGATCGACCTCGGCCCCGAGGGCGGAGCGGGTGGTGGCCTGGTGGTGGCCGAAGGTCCGCCCGAGGAGGTGCGCGAACACCGGACCAGCCACACCGCGAAAGCGCTGCGCGAGTACGCCGAATCGATGGGCGAGGTGCACGCGGTGCACGAAGGCCGCCTGGTCGACTACCTGAAGCAGCCGCAACGCCTGCGCGCCGCCGCGGCCCGCGCCGAGAACCACAGCAACGCCATCCGCATCGTCAACGCCAAGGAACACAACCTCAGGAACCTGAGCGTCGACATCCCGCGCGGCAAGTTCAACGTGATCTCCGGCGTCAGCGGGTCGGGCAAGTCCACGCTGGCCTTCGACATCCTGTTCAACGAAGGCCAGCGGCGCTACCTCGAGTCGCTCAACGCTTACGCGCGCAGCATCGTGCAGCCGGCCGGCCGGCCCGAGGTGGACGCGGTCTACGGCATCCCGCCCACGGTGGCGATCGAGCAGCGCCTCTCGCGCGGCGGCCGCAAGTCCACGGTGGGCACCACCACCGAGGTCTGGCACTTCCTGCGCCTGCTCTATGTGAAGCTTGGCACGCAGCACTGCGTGCACGACGGCGCGGCCGTGATGCCGCAAAGCCCCGAGAGCATCGCCGCGGCCATCCTCACGCGCTACAAGGGCCGCCACATCGGCCTGCTGGCGCCGCTGGTGGTCAACCGCAAGGGGGTCTACACCGAGCTGGCCGACTGGGCGCGTCCGCGCGGCTACACCCACCTGCGGGTGGACGGCGAGTTCCTGCCCACCACCGGCTTTCCGCGCATCGACCGCTTCAAGGAGCACACCATCGAACTGCCGGTGGCGGACGGTCTGGTCGACCCCGCCAACGAAGCCTGGCTGCGCGCGCAGCTGGCCAAGGCGCTGGAGCTGGGCAAGGGCACGGTGCACCTGCTGACCGATCTGGACGGGCTGGCGCCGGCGCTGGCGGAAGGCCGGTCCACGGCGGGGCTGGGGCAGATGGAGGTGTTCTCCACCACCCGCGCCTGCCCGGTCTGCGGCACCAGCTACCCCGAACTGGACCCGCGCCTGTTCTCGTACAACAGCAAACACGGCTGGTGCCCCGACTGCGTGGGCACCGGTGTCAGGCTCTCGCGCGAGCAGCGCAAGGCGCTGGACGATTCGGTGCGCGACGACGACCAAAAGGGCCGCGAGCAGAGTTTTGCCGAGCCCGAGGTGGAAGACCTGACCGACGAGGCCTGCCCGGGCTGCGAAGGCACGCGCCTGAACGCGCAGGCGAGGGCGGTGAAGTTTGGCGGCATGGGCATCACCGACATCGCGCGCCTGTCCGTGAGCGAGGTGCGGCAGAAGGTGCGTGCACTCATGGCGGACGGTGGTCTGACCAGCCGAGAGGCCGACATCGCACGCGACCTGCTGCCTGAAATTGAAAGCCGCCTGGCCTTCCTGGAAGACGTGGGGCTGAACTACCTCACGCTGGACCGCGGCGCGCCCACGCTCAGCGGTGGCGAGGCGCAGCGCATCCGCCTGGCGGCGCAGCTGGGCTCCAACCTGCAGGGTGTGTGTTACGTGCTGGACGAGCCGACCATCGGCCTGCACCCGCGCGACAACCAGATCCTGCTGGACGCGCTGCACAAGCTGGGCGACATGGGCAACACCCTGGTGGTGGTGGAGCACGACGAAGACACCATCCGCCGCGCCGACCACATCATCGACATCGGTCCCAGCGCCGGCAAACGCGGTGGCCGCGTGGTGGCGCAGGGCTCGGTGGCCGACCTGTCGGCGAGCGAAGAGTCGCTGACCGGCCGCTACCTGCTGCACGCGATGAAGCACCCGCTGCAGCCACGCCGGCTGGTCAGCGCCGAAGCCGAGAAGCTGGAGTTGCGTGGCGCGGCGATGCACAACCTGCAGAAGATCGATGTGGACGTGCCGCTGCGCCGGCTGGTCGTGGTGACCGGTGTGTCGGGCTCGGGCAAGTCCACGCTGGCGCGCGACGTGCTGCTGGCCAACGCCGCGGCGGCGGTGAGCCAGCGCAGCACCTTCGCCGGCCGCCAGGCCTGGGACAACGAGGGCGTGCGTCCCGCCTGGACCGGCTGCAGCAAGCTGCTGGGCAGCGAGACGGTGGACCGCGTGCTCGAAGTCGACCAGACGCCGATCGGCAAGACGCCACGCAGCTGCCCGGCCACCTACATCGGTTTCTGGGACACGGTGCGCAAGCTGTTCGCCGACACGCTCGAAGCCAAGGCGCGCGGCTACGGCCCGGGCCGCTTCAGCTTCAACACCGGCGAAGGCCGCTGCCCGGGCTGCGAAGGCCAGGGCATGCGCACCATCGAGATGAGCTTCCTGCCCGACGTGAAGGTGCCCTGCGAGGTCTGCCACAGCGCGCGCTTCAACCCCGAGACCCAGGCCGTGACCTGGAAGGGCAAGAACATCGGCGACGTGCTGCAGATGGCGGTGGACGAGGCGGTCGAGTTCTTCGCCTCCATGCCCGCGATCAGCCACCCGCTGCAACTGCTCAAGGATGTGGGCCTGGGTTACCTCACGCTGGGGCAACCTTCGCCGACCCTGAGCGGCGGCGAGGCGCAGCGCATCAAGCTGGTGACGGAACTGAGCAAGGTGCGCGACGAGGTAGGCCGCCGTGGCCAGAAGGCGCCACACACGCTGTATGTGCTGGACGAACCCACGGTGGGGCTGCACATGGCCGACGTGGAAAAGCTGATCCGCGTGCTGCACCGCCTGGTGGACGGCGGCCACAGCGTGGTGGTGATCGAACATGATCTGGACGTGATGGCCGAGGCCGACTGGATCATCGACCTCGGGCCCGAAGGCGGTTCCGGCGGTGGGCGGATCGTGGCGGCGGCGACGCCCGAAGACGTGGTGCGGCTGGGCACGCACACCGGCAAGGTGCTGGGGCCGGTGCTGCGCCGATAGCGCCCCTGCGACGCCCCCGCGCCGGCGGTCCGGTGCGGCGGCCGTGGGTATCGGCATATTGTGTCAATTGGTAAGATCCTTCTGTCCGGGTGTGCCTGTGGCATTCATCGGGGCGCAGACAACACCGACAGGGGGATCGAAATGAAGCATTGCATTCGTGTCGCATGGCTGATGCTGCTTGCCTTGGCCCTGGTGGCCTGTGGTGGCGGCGGTGGCGGAGGCGAGCAGACCAAGAGCCTGAACAAGCCCTTTGTGGGCAGACCGCACCTGACGATGAAGGTGACGCCTTCATCGTTTGCCCTGACGGTTGAGCAGGACGCGCAGCAGGATGTGAGCTTGCTCATCGAGGATGTGGCCTTTCGCTCCAGGTCCGTGCCGCTCTACCTGGGCGTGGCGCCGCTGGCCAGCGTCTTTTCCCCTGCCCCCTTGGTGACGAGCCTGGGTAGCGGTCGGTATTCCGTGCTTCTGCGCACTGCCTCTTCCTTGGCCGCTGGCGATTACTACGGAGAAATCGCTCTGCGCCTGTGCAGTGAAACTCCTTGCATCCGGGCGATCGCTGGTGGGACGGTGACGGTTCCGTACTCCATCCGGGTCCAGGGCCCCGTCACAGACATACCGGATTGGGAGACCCACCAGGGGACCGCCAGTCACACGGGGTATGTGCCCCTCACCTTCAATCCGAGTCGGTTTGCCTATGCCTGGGAATGGCGCCGCAGTACCTCTGGCGTGATTGGTGCCATCAATCCGGTGGTGACCGCAGGCGGTCGTGTGTTCGTGACGGACGATGAGTACTTCGGTTCCCTCACATCGCTCTACGCCCTGAATGAAACCGATGGCTCCCTGGCCTGGCGGCAGGATTTCATCAATTTCCCGGCCCTGAACCCCCCGGCCGTGGCCAACGGGATCGTGTACGCCGCCACCACGGGGCATGCAGACACCTTCCTGTGGGCGTTTCGCGCCAGCGACGGCACGCCGGTGTTCAAGAGCGCCTTCGCGGGGCAGTGGCCTCACGTGCTGGCGCCCACGGTCAGAGACGGGCGTGTGTTCACCAATGGTGGTTACTACGGTGGTGGCGTGTACGGCTATGACGCCAGTTCCGGCGCCAGCCTGTGGTCCCGGTTCTCCGGTGACGACGACATGAGCACTCCCGCGGTGGATGGCAACTACGTCTACCACTACAGCGGCGCCTCGCTGGAGGTGTATTCGGCTGCCACGGGTGTGCCGGTGGCAAGCATCACCGATCCGCAGGTGTCGGCTTCTGGTTATTCCTACCACGGTGCTCCCATGCTCGGTGCGCCCGATCACATCACGACCTTCAGTGGCGGAGCATGGAGCGGCCGCGCTTCGTCCAGCGTCGAACAGTACGAAAGCCGTCCGCTGACCAGTTTCTCTCTGATCAATCGGGCCATGCGCTGGCGTTCCAGCAGCAGCTACCTCACCGCTCCAGCCTTGGCAAACGGCGTGATTTTTGCTGGACGCAACAACCCGAAATCGCTGGACGCCCTGGACGAGCACACCGGCCAGGTCCTGTGGTCCTGGCCGGGAGCCGCCACCGACGCGGAGTTCCATCGCAACGTGGTGGTGACCAACAACCTCGTCTTCGTCAGCACCGACAAGGCAGTGCATGCGGTAGATCTGGTCACGCACCAGTCGGTCTGGAGCTACCCGGTCCCTGGCATGCTGGCGCTGTCTGCGACCGGCACGCTCTACATCGTGGAGGGCGCCCGGGAGCCCACAGGACGGCTGATCGCCATCCGGCTCAGGTAAAGGCGCCTGACCCGGTGGCGCCCGCAAGCTTCAACCGATGCGCGACCAGGTCATCCACATCCACCCGGCCGCGCCGCCCCAGCCGGCCGAAGGTGCGCCCTGCAACGGCTGCGGCGTGTGCTGCCTGGCCGAGCCCTGCCCGCTGGGTCGGGTGATCTCGCGCAGGCGGACCGGCGCCTGTGACGCGCTGCGCTGGGATGAAACGCAAAGCCTCTACCGCTGCGGCGCCGTCAGCGACGCCGTGGACGTGCTCGGCCCGCGCTGGGCCTGGGCGGCGCCGTGGCTGCGCCGGCTGGCGCGGCGCTGGATCGCCGCCGGCATCGGCTGCGACGCTTCGCTGCGGTCCGACCGCACTTGATCTGTGTCGTGGCCGGGTAATCCCCGGGTCAAGTTCGGCGTGTTGCGGTCGTTAAACCCGGTGGGCGGTGAGGCTTTGGCTTCACCGGTTTCACATTCCCACCCGAGTCCACCATGGCAATTCCTTCTTCCTCCCATCCCTGCTGGGCGCGCGCGGCCGGCGGCGGTCTGGCCCGCATCCAGACCACCAACCTGGCGATGCAGCTGCTGGTCAAGCGCCTGGAGCGCAGCACCGACCCTGCCCCCCAGAAAGCCTCGGAAATCCAGGCCTTCTTCGCGAAGTGGGAGCGCATCCTCTCCACGGAAATCGACCAACTCAACCGACTCTGAGGCACCGCACATGAACCGTCTGATGACACTGGCCGAAACGGCCGAACTGATCCGTGGTGGAGCCCATCTTTCGCTGGCTGGCCCGGAGAGCGCCCTGGATGCACTGCCCAAGGGGCACTGGATCGCCGGCACCATTCCCTATTTCATGGACACGGCCGGTGGCGTGGTGTCCACCGGTGGGCAGGTGTTCGTGAGCCCGCTGCCCGCCCAGGGCCAGATCACCCTGGCGCACTACGGCGCCGACCAGCTCAAGTCCATCGTCGGCAACGGGCCGGACAACGGCTTCACCGTGGCCATCGTGCCGGCCGGCAGCACCGCCCACAATACCTTTGCGGCCGAGGCCGTGAACGACGCCGACGCCTTCCTCAAGCCCACCGTGGGCTGGGTCGCCGGCATCCACCTGTCCGACCTGGGCAAGGCCACGCCCAAGGTCTACCTGGGCAGCACGGGCGAGAAGTTCGACGACGGCGTGGTCGTGGCCCATGTGGCCCTGCCCGAGAGCCAGCTCGCGTCGATCGAGATCGTCAACATCTTCGAGCCCGGCGACGGCGACACCCTGCGTTTCACCGACACCTCGTTCGAGGTGGGCGACTGCCTGGTCAACGGCGAAAAGACCAACCTGGCCGACTACGTGCAGGCCAAGGGCCTGGCCGACGGCAAGCTCCCGCTGGTGGGCGACTTCGGTGGCGCGCACATCAACGCCTCCATCCAGTCGGTCGACGCGGCCGGCCGCAAGGTGGTGCTGTACGCCCCGGTGTTCACCGGCGTGGACTACCACTTCGCCAGGCCCGTGGCCGACTACGGCGCCAGCTTCCGCGAGCGCCTGGCCGGCTACCGCACCGACGGCGTGCAGTTCTCCTGCAACTGCATCCTGAACTTCCTGTTCGGTGAACTCGAAGGCCAGCACATCGGCGACCTGCACGGCCCGGTCACTTTCGGCGAGATCGGCTACCAGCTGCTCAACCAGACCCTGGTGGTGCTGCGCATCGACTGACTGACCCTTGCCGGCGACCCGCCCGGCCTGGATCCGTGAAAAAGGCGCCTTCGGGCGCCTTTTGTCCGTCCGCAATGCTGTTCGTGCGGCGGCGACAATCGCGGCCATGCTGATCTGGCCGCTTCCCGCGCTGCTGACCTGGGCGTTCGCCTGGGCGCTGTTCGCCGGCCTGCGCACGGCCGGTCTCGGTGCGGTCGCGGCTTTCGTGCTCGCCCTGCTGGCCGCGGGTCTGGCCGCCTGGACCGGGCGCACGCCCTGGCGACGGCTGTTCATGCTGGCGGGGTTTCCGCTCTCGCTGCTGGTCAGTGGCGCGGCGGGCGCGGTGCCGGGCTGGATCTGGCTGCTGCCGCTGGCCCTGCTGCTGGCGCTGTACCCGCTGGGCAGCTGGGGCGACGCGCCGCTGTTCCCCACGCCCGCCGATGCGCTGAACGGCCTGGCCGACCGCGCACCGCTGCCCGACGGCGCCGTGGTGGTGGACGCGGGCTGCGGCCTGGGCGCCGGCCTGATGGCGCTGCACCGCCAGTACCCGCGGGCGCAGATCCATGGCTGGGAATGGAGCTGGCCGCTGACCCTGCTGTGCGCGCTGCGCTGCCGTCTGAGCGGGATGGTCGCCCGGGTGCGCCGGGCCGACATCTGGGCCGCCGACTGGTCGGCCTGCGACATGGTCTACCTGTTCCAGCGGCCCGAGAGCATGCCGCGCGCGGTCGAGAAGGCGGCGGCCGAACTGCGGCCCGGCGCCTGGCTGGTGAGCCTGGAGTTCGAGGCCCGTGAGCTCAAAGCGGTGGCAAGGCTGGAAACCGTCCAGGGCAAACCGGTCTGGCTGTACCAGGCCCCGCTGCGCCGCCGCTGAAGCGGCGCGGGCGCCATCAATCAGCGCCCGTCGCCGCGCGCCGCGCGCAAGGCACGTTGTTCGTGCCGCAACAGCCACCAGCCCGGCCCGGCCACGGCCAGCAACAGCGTGGGGAACCCGACCACCGGCGCCCAGTCCAGCATGGCCGCGCCCAGGGCCGGCGCCAGCGTGCCGCCCAGGGTGTACGACAACACCAGCACGGCCGTGCTGTTGACCAGGGTGATGCCCTGTTCGCGCGAGCCGATGTCGATCATGGCCAGGGTGTAGAGGCTGCCGCCCGCACCGCCCCAGACGAAGGCCACGGCCGCAGCCAGCCAGGGCGCGCCGGCCACGAAGGGGATCAGCACCGTGGCGGCCAGCGTGACCAGCGCACAGGCGTGCAGGATCACCACCCGCGCGCCATGCGCACCACCGAAGCGGGGCTGCTGGGCCAGCCGGTCGGCCGCCAGGCCGGCGGGCAGCATCATCAGCGCGCTGCCCAGACCGCTGGCCGAGACCAGCAGGGCGGCGGCCGTCGCCCCCATGCCCAGGGCCAGGCCGTACAGCGGCAGGATGGAGGTGAGGCCGCTTTCAAAAAAGCCGCCGACGAAGCCCACGGTCATGATCAGCGGGTGCGCGCGCAGCGCGTGCCACACGCCGTGCAGGCCGACGCGGGCCTCGTGCGCATCGGCCGCCGCCGGCAGGCGCGGAATGCCCAGGCTGCCCAGCAAACCCAGCACAAGGAAGCCCATCACCAGCCAGAGCGCGGCCGGGCTCGTCGGCCCCACCAGCGCCAGCAGGGCCGGGCCGACCACGAAGGTGGTGCCGACCATGGTCTCGAACAGACCCACCAGGCGCCCGCGCTGCTGCGGCGGCGCGAATTCGGCCACCACCGCCTCGGCCAGCACCCAGCGCAGCCCCGAGGCCGCCCCCGCGATGAACTCGCAGGCGAACCACACCGGCAGCGCGTCGGTCAGCAGAAAGCCGGTGGTCGAGACCACCGGCACCGCGGCCGACAGCCACAGCGTGGGACGCCGGCCCAGCCGTTGCGTCACGGCCGAGGCGAACGGCGTGATGAGGAACACCCCCACCCAGCCCACGGCCGCGAACAGTCCGGCCAGCGAGGTGGACACACCGTCGCCCTTGAGCCGCAACAGCAGCAGGGGCATGAGCATGAAGTAACCCACCAGCTCGAAGAAGGTGGCGCCGAAGATGGCCCAGAGGCCGCGCCGCGCCAGGGCTGGCGCTGGGGTGGTGTGGCCGGTGTGCGGCGGGGGCTGCAACGGGCCGCTCATGCCGGTGTCTCCGCCCGCTGCGCCGCCAGCACGGCCCGGACCACTTCGGCAAACCCCGCGCCGCGTGCGCCTTGTGTCACATAACGCGGCCGCTGCACCAGCTGGTCCCAGAAGCGCATCACGTTGGCCACGCCCACGCTGTGGGGGAAGTGCCCGAACATCGTGGCGTCGTTGGTCGAGTCGCCCACATAGACCCAGCGCTCGCGCTCGGCGTCCAGGTCGCGCTGCAGGTGTTCGCGCACGATCCAGCGCGCGCCCTCTTGCTTGTCGTGCGAACCGATCCAGCCGTTGATGTGGATGGAGCTGACGGTGGCGTTCAGCCCGCCGTCGCGCATGAGCTGCACCACGCGGGCGATGTCGGCTTCCTGGAGATGCGCGAATTCGCTGTGGTCGATGGCGATGTCGGTCTCGCGGCCGGCGCTGTCCTGCGACAGGCGGGCCTGCGGCAGTTCGGTCAGCACACGCTGCGCCACGGCCTGCAGCTGCGCGAAGTTCCGGCGGCGCGTGTCGGCGTCCTGCAGGTGCGCCTTCTGCAGCGCGCCGTCGGCGCCGCGCCAGAGCGCGACCGCACCGTTCTCGGCCACGATGGCGTTGACTGGCCAGGCGAGCGCGAAGGGCTCGCTCCAGCCTGCGGGGCGCCCGGTGATGGCGAACACCGGCAGGCCTGCCGCGCGCAGTGCGTGCAGCGCACCGAGGGCGTCCGGCGTGATCGCGCCATCGGTGGTCAGCGTGTCGTCGATGTCGGTCAGCACCCCATGCAGACGGGCGCGGTCGGCCTGCGGCCAATCGGAAAGGGAGAAGTGAGGCATAAAGGTTGCGCAGTTTCGCAGATGCCCCAAAACCACGTCCTGCGATAGAATCGTGGCCTTTCCGAGGAGCGTTGCAGCGCCCCCACCGGTTCCCCGAACCGGCCGCGGAGCGTGAGGCTCGGAACCCATCTTCGCAACGACGCTCATCCACTGAACGAGTGAGGTGAGCCTGCATCCCCTTCCGTCAGTGGTTCTCAAAACTTTGCTTTTGGAGCACACCACATGAACGCACGCATTCCCGCCGCCGTCCACGCCGACTGCGTCATCACCGACATCGGTCTGGCCGACTGGGGCCGCAAAGAAATCAAGATCGCCGAGACCGAAATGCCCGGCCTGATGGCGATCCGCGAAGAGTTCGCGGCCAAGCAACCCCTCAAGGGCGCGCGCATCACCGGCTCGCTGCACATGACCATCCAGACGGCCGTGCTGATCGAGACCCTGCAGGCGCTGGGCGCACAGGTGCGCTGGGCCTCGTGCAACATCTTCTCGACGCAGGACCACGCCGCGGCCGCCATTGCCGCTGCTGGCACGCCGGTGTTCGCCGTCAAGGGCGAAACCCTGGTCGACTACTGGGATTACACGCACCGCATCTTCGACTTCGGCGCCAAGGGCACCGAGGGCGAAGGCCCGAACATGATCCTGGACGACGGCGGCGATGCCACGCTGCTGATGCACCTGGGCAAGCAGGCCGAGAAGGACCAGAGCGTGCTGGCCAACCCGGGCAGCGACGAAGAGCGCATCCTGTTCGCCGCCATCAAGGCCAAGCTGGCCGAAGACAGCACCTGGTACAGCCGCAAGAGCGCGCAGATCATGGGCGTGACCGAAGAGACCACCACGGGCGTGCACCGCCTCAAGGAAATGTCGGCCAAGGGCACGCTGATGTTCCGCGCCATCAACGTCAACGACTCGGTCACCAAGTCCAAGTTCGACAACCTCTACGGCTGCCGCGAATCGCTGGTGGACGGCATCAAGCGCGCCACCGACGTGATGATCGCCGGCAAGGTCGCCTGCGTGGCCGGCTACGGCGACGTGGGCAAGGGCTCGGCCCAGGCCCTGCGCGCCCTGAGCGCACAGGTGTGGGTGACCGAGATCGACCCGATCAACGCCCTGCAGGCCGCGATGGAAGGCTACAAGGTCGTCACGATGGAATACGCCGCCTCGCAGGCCGACATCTTCGTGACCACCACTGGCAACCGCGACGTGATCACGTATGAGCACATGGCCGCCATGAAGGACCAGGCCATCGTCTGCAACATCGGCCACTTCGACAACGAGATCCAGGTCGCCAAGCTGGAAGCGAATTGCAAGTGGGAAGAGATCAAGCCCCAGGTCGATCACGTGATCTTCCCGGACGGCAAGAAGATCATCCTGCTGGCCAAGGGCCGCCTGGTGAATCTGGGCTGCGGCACCGGCCACCCCAGCTTCGTGATGTCCTCGTCGTTCGCCAACCAGACCATCGCGCAGATCGAGCTGTTCTGCCACCCCGAAGGCTACGACGTGGGCAAGGTCTATGTGCTGCCCAAGCACCTGGACGAGAAGGTCGCCCGCCTGCACCTGAAGAAGGTCGGCGCCATGCTGACCGAGCTGAGCGACGAGCAGGCCGCGTACATCGGCGTGCCGAAGAACGGCCCGTACAAGCCCGACACCTACCGCTATTGATCGCCGATGCGCGCTGACCAGTTGCTCGTCGAGCGAGGGTTGGCCGCGTCGCGCTCGCAGGCGCAGCGTCTGATCGCTGCGGGGGTGCGCTGGCGGCTGGCGGGCGGCGACTGGAAGGCCGTGGCCAAGAACGGCGAGGAGTTGCGCGAGACGGTGGAACTGCAGCTGCAGGACACGGCCGAGTCGCGCTTCGTCTCGCGCGGTGGCCTCAAGCTGGACGGCGCGCTCGCGCATTGCGGCCTCGACGTGACCGGCTGGCGCTGCCTCGACGTGGGGCAGAGCAGCGGTGGCTTCACCGACTGCCTGCTGCAACGGGGTGCCGCGCAGGTCGTGGGCGTGGACGTGGGCCAGGGCCAGTTGCACCCGCAGCTGCGCAGCGACCCGCGTGTGGTCTGCATCGAGAAATGCAACGCGCGCGAACTGACGGCGCAGCAGCTGGTGGAGGCGGGGGGCGATGCCGCGGCCGCTCCGTTCGACCTGATCGTCGGCGACCTGTCGTTCATCTCGCAGACCCTGGTGTGGCCGGCCATCGTGCCGCTGCTCAAACCGGCCGGCCACCTGCTGATGCTGGTCAAGCCGCAGTTTGAACTGCAGCCCGGACACATCGGCAAAGGCGGTCTGGTGAAAGACACCACGAGTTACGCGCTCGTGCAGCAACGCATCGCGCAGGCCTGTGTCGACAACAGCCTGCGGCTGCGGGACTATGTTGAAAGTGCCATCACCGGTGGTGATGGCAACCGGGAGTTTTTCGTATGGGCCTGCCCCTGAGTTTTGAATTCTTTCCGCCCAAGACACCCGAGGGTGCCGAGAAGCTGCGCGTGGTGCGCCAGAAGCTGTACGCGGCGAAGCCCGAGTTCTGCTCGGTGACCTATGGCGCCGGCGGCTCGACGCAGCAAGGCACCTTCGACACCGTGAAGGAAATCCTCGCCGAAGGCGTGGACGCGGCTTCGCACTTCTCGTGCATCGGTGCCACCAAGGCCAGCGTGCGCGAGCAGCTGGCCATGCTCAAGGCCATGGGCGTCAAGCGCCTGGTGGCGCTGCGCGGCGACCTGCCCAGCGGTTACGGCATGGGGGGCGAGTTCCAGTACGCCAGCGACCTGGTGGCCTTCATCCGCGAAGAGACCGGGCGCGACTTCCACATCGAGGTGGCGGCCTACCCCGAGGTGCACCCGCAGGCCAAGTCGCCCGAGGCCGACCTGAAGGCCTACGCCACCAAGGTGAAGGCCGGCGCCGACTCGGCCATCACGCAGTACTTCTACAGCGCCGACGCGTATTGCCGTTTCGTGGACGACGCGCGCAAGCTCGGCGCCGACGTGCCGGTGGTGCCGGGCATCATGCCCATCACCAGCTCGTCGCAGCTGCTGCGCTTCTCGGACGCCTGCGGGGCCGAGGTGCCGCGCTGGGTGCGCCTGCGTCTGCAGGGCTATGGCGACGACATCGAGTCCATCAAGGCCTTTGGCCTGGACGTGGTGACCGAACTGTGTGACCGATTGCGCAAGGCTGGTGCGCCCTCGCTGCACTTCTACACGATGAACCAGAGCGTGGCGACGCTGGAGATCGTGAATCGGCTCCAGCTGGGTTAAGGTCCGGGCGGTCACGTTTCAGGGAGTCTGAGTTGAACCACACCGCCCGCCACCTTGCCCTGGTGGCGCTGCTGGCCGGACTGGCCGGATGCGCCGCTGTGCCGGCTCCATTGGCCTCTTCGGCCGAGCCCGCGGGCAAGACCCGCGGGGCGTCCGCCGCCGCCGTGCCGATGCCCGCACCGCGCGAGACCGCGCGCAACGACGCGAACGCCAAGGCCGGCGAGCCCGCAGCGGCAGGCTCCAGCGTTCCCGAGGCTCCGGCGACGGCAGGCAAGCCGGCCGATGCGAGCAGCACCCCGTCCACCAGCGACGATCCCGCCCTGGTCGATCGCGGCCTGGCGTCGTGGTACGGCCGGAAGTTCCATGGCCGGCGCACCGCCAGTGGCGAGCGCTACGACATGCATGCCTTGACGGCCGCGCACAAGACCCTGCCGTTTGGCACCAAGGTGCGCGTGCGCAGCGTCGCCACCGGCAAGGAAGTCGTGGTGCGCATCAACGACCGGGGGCCTTACCGGCACCAGCGCATCATCGATCTGAGCCAGGCGGCCATCGCGTCACTCGGCCTGAAGAACCGCGGAGTGACCACGGTGGAGTTGTGGCGGGAATGACCTGCCAAGGTCGACAGTCTGTTGCATTCGAGGAGGTTCGCATGATTCGCTGCGTGAAGTTGGTGTCGGCCCTGGTACTGGTCGGGGGACTGTTGGTGGCTTGTGGTGGGTCGAAAGACCCGGCGCAGACGTCTGGCGCGACCGCAGTACCGTCGTCTGCCACCAGCGCGCAGGCGCTGGCCGTGCAGCAGGTGGGCGCGAACCTGAACGCGCAGGAGCTCCAGCGGTTGGCGAGCAAGTCCACAACAACGCAGGTCGCAGAGCCGCCGCCCTGGTTTTCCAGCTATTCGGTGGTGTTCCGTGTCTACAACCCGCGCACACGCGGGTACTTTTTCACCAACAGTCGCGCGGAGCTGGACCAGTTGGTGTTTGCGCAGCCGGATGTGAAGAGCGAAGGCCCGGCCTTTGTCGTCTTGAACGATCCGAATGCACGCCCCGTGTACCGGTTCTACGATGCACAGCGGGGGGTGCACTTCTACACGATCAGCGAAGCCGAGCGGGCCCATGTCGTGGCCAACCTACCCCGCTTCAGCTACGAAGGGATCGCTTTCATGGCGCATGCGGTGCCCGGTGCCGGATATGTGCCGCTGTACCGGTTTTTCTCCGTCCGGGACGGGGTGCATTTCTACACCGCCAGCCCGGTGGAGGCTGCCGCCGTCCGGGCGCAGTCCACCTACCTGGATGAGGGCATTGCCTTTTATGTGATGCCCGAGCCCGGACTGATGCAGATCGCGGATGCCGGTCTGGCCTGGATCAGCGAGCAGGACAGCCCGCCCCTGTCTCCGGCAGAAGTTCTGGACCCGGTGTCGTTCCGGGGGACGGGCTTCGCGTTCGGATCTGCGTCGCACACGCCCGCCAGACAGCACCTGCTGATCCGGGATGCGCAGGGCTGGCAGTCGTTCCTGGACAGCACGGCCGGCGACATGACCCTGATCGATCCGGTCCCCGCAGTGGACTTCAGCACCCAACAGATCCTGGCGCTGAACCTGGCCAACACCAGCGGCTGCGGTGGTGACCGGATGCTGCAGACGCTCCGGTCCGGCAGTGTGGTTCAAGTTGTGGTCGAGAACTTCGTTCCGGCGCCAGACGTCATGTGCACGGCCATCTACCAGCCTTTGCCGCAGTTCCTGGTCATTCCCCGGACCGAGACCGTGCAGGTGACTCGCCTGAGTTTGGCGTTTTGATCGGTTGCGCGGCTCAGCGCTCGTCGTAGCTGACCACCAGCCTGTCGGTGGTCGGTCGGGCCTGGCAGCTCAGCACGAAGCCCTTCTCGGTTTCCCAGGGCTCGAGCGTGAAGTTCTTGTCCATGGTCACTGCGCCTTCCATCACCTTGGCGCGGCAGGTGCAGCAGACGCCGCCCCGGCACGACCAGGGCAGGTCCAGCCCGGCGTTGAGCGCCACATCCAGCACCTTCTCGTCCTTGCCCATGCGCAGCTGGTGCGGCTTGCCGTCCACCACCACGGTCAGCGCGACTTCGCCGTCGGTGCGCACGGCCGGGTGGCCGAGCACGGCGGACTGGCGCTGGTCGGCCGGCAGGGCTTCCAGCGTCGGTGAGGTGAAGCGTTCGGTGTGCACGCGGTCCGGGCGCACGCCGGCGTCCAGCAGCGCCTTCTCGGTGGCTTCGATCATGGCCTCCGGGCCGCAGACGAAGACCTCGTCCATGCTGCCCACCGGCAGCAGCGCGCCGATGATCTCGCGCACCTTGTCGCCATCGATGCGGCCTTCGAGCAGCGGCACTTCCTGCGCCTGGCGCGAGAGCACGTGGATCAGCGTGAGGCGTCCCGGGTACCTGTCCTTGAGGTCCTGCAGCGCCTCGTTGAACATCACGCTGGCCATGCGGCGGTTGCCGTAGACCAGGGTGAACTTGGCGTCGGGCGACTCTTCCAGCGTGCTGGTCATGATCGACAGGATGGGCGTGATGCCCGAGCCGGCCGCGAAGCCGACACGGTGCAGCGCGCGCGGCTTGTGGATGGTGAAGCGTCCGTCGGGCGGCATCGCGCGCAAGGTGTCGCCGGCCTTGAGCTGGCTGGCGGCCCAGTTGGAGAACACGCCGCCTTCGACCGGCCGGATGCCCAGCGTCACTTCGCCGTGTTTCGCCAGCCGGCTGCGCGCGCTGCTGATCGAGTAGCTGCGGCGCACGTCCTGGCCGCCGATGTCGGCGCGCAGGGTGAGGAACTGACCGGGTTCGAAGGCAAAGGCCTCGCGCAGCGGCTCGGGAATCGACAGGGAGATGGCGACGGCGCCGGCCGCCTCGGGGCTGACGCGGCAGACGGTGAGGTCGTGGAAGCGGGGGGCGGCGGTGCTCATGGTTCAGTACGGCTTGAAGTAGTCGAAGGGTTCCTGGCAGTCCAGGCATTTGTAGAGCGCCTTGCAGGCGGTCGAGCCGAACGGCGATGTCGCGGTGGTGTTGTGTGAGCCGCATTGCGGGCAGGGCACGTCCACGGCTTTCGCTGCATGGCGGCTGAACTGGAGCACGCCGGTGTTCGTGCCCGTTGTGCTGCCGCATTGCGGCGGTGCGATGCCATAGGCGCGCAGCTTCTCTCGCGCAGCCTCGCTCATCCAGTCGGTGGTCCAGGCGGGCGAGAGCTGCGTGACCACGCGGCCGGGCAGGCCGGCGTCGCGCAGCGCGGCGACGATGTCGTCCTCGATCTGGCCCATGGCGGGGCAGCCGCTGTAGGTCGGCGTGATGACCACCTCGGGCACACCGTCGGCGCCTTCGCGCACGCCGCGCAGGATGCCCAGCTCGCCCAGGCTGACCACCGGAATCTCCGGGTCGGCCAGGTGGGCGATGGCCTGGGTCACGGCTTGCAGCGGCGACACGGCGGTCATGCCCATGGGGTCACCAGACGGCGGTCGGGTGGGCGCGCGCCAGGCTCTGCATCTCGGCCAGCAGGAAACCCAGGTGCTCGGAATGCAGACCCACGTGGCCCTGCGCCACATAACCCTGGTGCGGCTGGTCATGGCGCGTCAGCGTGGCCTCGGCCAGCGTCTCGTTGACCAGCGCATTCCAGTGGTCGCGCAGCGCGGTGATGTCGACGCCGGTGCCGTCGCGGGCAGCGGCCTGCTCGGCCGGGGCGGGTTGCCAGAAGGCTTCGCAGTAGGGCAGCAGGTGGTCGATGGCGGCCTGCGCGCGGCGGTGCGATTCGTCGGTGCCGTCGCCCATGCGCACCAGCCAGTCGCTGGCGTGCTGCAGGTGGTAGCGCACCTCCTTGAGCGACTTGGCCGCGATGCCGGCCAGCTGGGCGTCGCTCGACGACTGCAGCCGGTCCCAGACCAGCACCATGAGCGCGCTGACCAGGAAGTTGCGGGCGATGGTCACGGCGTAGTCGCGCTCGCTCACCGCATAGCCCACCAGCGGGCCGTGGTGCGGCAGTTCCGCGATGGTGTGGTTGCGGAACTCGGCGGTGTCGCGGAAATAGGCGAGGGTGTCCTCGGCGACACGCCCGTCCTGCCGCGCGCCCTGCAGGTGCGCGAAGCGCTGCGCCAGGGCGCCGTCGCTGTTGATGCGGTCGGCGGCGTGCTGGTAGAGCAGCCGTGCCTGGCCGATCAGGTCCAGGCTGTTGTTGGCCAGCGCCAGGTCTTCTTCGAGAATCGGGCCATGCCCGCACCACTCGGCGTTGCGCTGGCCCAGCACCAGGGCGTTGTCGGCCAGATGGAGGATGTAGTCAACCGGTGCCTTCATCACATGTGCCCCACTTTGTCGGGGATCTCGTAGAAGGTCGGGTGGCGGTAGACCTTGTCGGCCGCCGGGTCGAAGAAGCTGTCCTTGCTGTCGGGCTCGCTGGCGGTGATGGCGGTGGAGGGCACGACCCAGATGCTCACGCCTTCCTGGCGCCGCGTGTAGACGTCGCGCGCCATCTGCAGCGCGTGGCGCGCGTCGCTCGCGTGCAGGCTGCCACAGTGCTTGTGCTCCAGGCCTTGCTTGCTGCGCACGAAGACTTCCCACAGGGGCCATTCTTTCAGTGCGGGTGCGGTCGTGCTCATGCGGCCTCCTTCTGTTGACGTTGCTGCTGTTTGGCGGCGTGGGCGAGGGCGGCTTCGCGCACCCAGGCCCCTTGTTCGTGCGCCTTGACGCGGGTGGCCAGGCGCTCCTTGTTCATCGGGCCGTTCCCGTTGACCGTGGCCCAGAACTCGTCCCAGTCGATGGCGCCGTAGTCGTGGTGACCGCGCGCCTCGTTCCACTTCAGGTCGGGGTCAGGCAAGGTCACGCCCAGCACCTCCGCCTGCGGCACGGTGGCGTCGATGAACTTCTGGCGCAGGTCGTCGTTGCTGATGCGCTTGATGCCCCAGCGCATGCCCTGCACGCTGTTCGGGCTGTCGGCGTCGGGCGGGCCGAACATGGCCAGGCACTTCCACCAGTAGCGGTTGACCGCGTCCTGCACCATGGCTTTCTGCTCGGCCGTGCCCTGCATCATCACCAGCAGCGCCTCGTAGCCCTGGCGCTGGTGGAAGCTCTCTTCCTTGCAGACGCGGATCATGGCGCGGGCATACGGTCCGTAGCTGCAGCGGCACAGCGGGATCTGGTTCATGATCGCCGCGCCGTCCACCAGCCAGCCGATCACGCCGACGTCGGCCCAGTTGAGCGTCGGGTAGTTGAAGATCGAGCTGTACTTGGCCTTGCCGCTGTGCAGGCTGTCGAGCATCTGGTCGCGGCTGGTGCCGAGCGTCTCGGCGGCGCTGTAGAGGTAGAGCCCGTGGCCGCCTTCGTCCTGCACCTTGGCGATCAGGATCGCCTTGCGCTTGAGGCTGGGCGCGCGGCTGATCCAGTTGCCCTCGGGCAGCATGCCCACGATCTCGCTGTGCGCGTGCTGGCTGATCTGCCGCACCAGGGTCTTGCGGTAGGCCTCGGGCATCCAGTCGCGCGGTTCGACCTTGCCGTCGGCGTCGATGACGGTGTCGAAATGCGCCTGCAGCGCGGCGTCTTCGCCGCGGATCGGCGTCGCGGCCGGCTTGGGACCGTCCTTGGTCTCGCCGTCGGCGACGGAAAAAGATTGGGTGTACATGCGCGTCTCCAAAACCCGGTGTGGCCGGGTGGATGCGCAGTATAGGGAATTAACCGACCGACCGGTTGGTTAATTCGGGAATCCCTCATCAGGGTTTCTACCGGTCGAAGAAACAGATGCTCACAGACGGGCGCGGCGTGCCACCTACAGTCGGGGCATGTTGCTGAGGTCCACCGTCGCTTTCATGGTGCCGTGCCACGTGGCCCGGGCGCTGGCCTGGCTCGCGGTGCCCGGTCTGACGGCCTGGGCGACCGCGGTGTGGGCGGCACCTCCCGTGGTCTGCGATGCCGGGTCGGTGGCGGAGCTGCTGGCCGCTGTCAACGCGGCGCGCGCCCAGCCCCGCCTGTGTGGCGGCACGCCCATGGCTGCCGCGCCGCCACTGGGCTGGAGCGTGCTGCTGGAGGGTGTCGCGCGGCGCCATTCGGCCGACATGGCCACGCGCAACTTCTTTTCGCACCTGGGCAGCGACGGCCGCGAGGTGGGGCAGCGGGTGCAGGCGGCCGGGACCGGCTGGAGCGCCGCCGCCGAGAACATCGCCGGAGGGCCATCCTCGGTCGACGAAGTGATGGCGGACTGGATCAACAGTCCTGGCCATTGCGCCAACATCATGGGGCCCGCCTTCCGGCTGGTGGGCGTGGCCTGTGTGGCACAGCCCGGCAGTCGCTACGGCCGCTACTGGACCATGGTGCTGACCCGGCCCTGAGCCGGGACTGGAGTCTCAGGCGCCGCCGGTTTCCAGCGTCTGCAACTTGCCGCGGCCGCGGCCCAGCACCTTGAGCATCAACGGCAGGGCCGCCTGCAATTCCGTCTTGAGCGTGTGCGGCGGGTTGACCACGAACATGCCGCTGGCGGTCAGGCCGGGGCGTTCGCCGGGCTCCAGGTCCTTCTGGCCGATGTTCAGCGTGGCGTGCAGCCAGGGCCGCTTGGCCTGGTTGCACAGCGTCTTGAGGCGGCGCGGCAGGTCGTGCGCCTCGGGGCGCGGAATGATCGGGTACCAGACCAGGTAGGTGCCGGTCGGAAAGCGCTTGATACCTTCCTGTATGCAGGCACTCACTTTGGCGTAGTCGCTCTTGATCTCGTAGCTCGGGTCGATCAGCACCAGGGCTCGCTTGGACCCGGTCGACGAAGGCGGCGGGGGCAGCAGGGGCTTGAGACCTTCAAAACCGTCCTGCAGGGCGACCGCGATCTGGCGCCCGGCTTCGAGCTGGGCGATGTTGGCGCTCAGGGTGCGGCTGTCGGTCGGGTGCAGTTCGAACAGCTTGAGCCGGTCGCGCGATTCGGTGCGCATCAGCGACTGCATCACGAACGGCGAGCCGGGATAGACCCGCAGGCTGCCGTCGGCGTTGAAGCCGGCGATCAGGTCCAGGTAGTCGTCCAGCGCCGGCGTCGAGACAGGGGCTGTTCCCTGGGCCGGACGCAAGGCGCCCATGAGCTTGACGATGCCATCGACCGCTTCGCCACCCTTTTCGGCGTAGTCGCCGTCCAGCCGGTACAGGCCCGCGCCGGCGTGGGTGTCGACCAGCGTGATCGACGGCTCCTTGAGCATCAGGTGGCGCAGCGTGGCGATGAGCGTGGTGTGCTTGAGCACGTCGGCGTGGTTGCCGGCGTGGAAGGCGTGGCGGTAACTGAACATGCCGGGATGGTAGCGCCCGAACACCCCTGCCGGTAGAAACTTGCCAGCCCATGGCCGAATTTCGTACAATGGAGGGCTTCGCAGCGATTTTGTGGTCCCGCGGCGGAGCATCTACTCCCACCTAAGAGTCTTCCGACAGAGAAGAACCGACCGTGGAAAAGGACCCGCCAAACCAAACTCGCAAGAGAAACTCATGACCAAAACGTTCAGCGCCAAACCCGCTGACGTGAAGCACGAGTGGTTTGTGATTGACGCAACCGACAAGGTTCTCGGACGGGTCGCCAGTGAAGTGGCCCTCCGTCTGCGCGGCAAGCACAAGGCCATCTACACGCCTCACGTCGATACCGGTGACTTCATCGTCATCATCAACGCATCCAAGATCCGCGTGACCGGTACCAAGTCCACCGACAAGGTGTACTACCGTCACTCCGGTTATCCGGGCGGCATCTACGCCACCAACTTCCGCGACATGCAGGCCAAGCACCCCGGCCGCGCGCTCGAGAAGGCCGTCAAGGGCATGCTGCCCAAGGGGCCTCTGGGTTACGCCATGATCAAGAAGCTCAAGGTGTACGGCGGCGCCGAGCACCCGCACACCGCCCAACAGCCGCAAGTGCTGGACATCTAAAGGAGCCTTGAGATGATTGGTGAATGGAACAATGGCACCGGCCGTCGCAAATCCAGCGTCGCCCGTGTGTTTCTGAAAAAAGGCACCGGCAAGATCACGGTCAATGGCAAGGACATCCAAGCCTACTTTGGCCGCGAGACTTCCATCATGATCGCCAAGCAGCCCCTGCTGCTGACGAACCATGCCGAGACCTTCGACATCCAGGTGAACGTGCACGGTGGCGGTGAATCCGGCCAGGCCGGCGCCGTCCGCCACGGCATCACCCGCGCCCTGATCGACTACGACGCGACCCTGAAGTCGGGTCTGTCGCAAGCCGGTTACGTGACCCGCGACGCCCGCGAAGTCGAACGTAAAAAGGTCGGTCTGCGTTCCGCACGCCGCGCCAAGCAGTTCAGCAAGCGTTAATTCGCTGGTCACTGCCGCAAAAACCGCCTTCAGGCTTGTCTTGGGGCGGTTTTTGTTTTCTGTGGGCCTTCACTTGCGAAGAGGAAACGTCCGATGAGGTTGCGCCTGCTGCGCCGAAGACTGACCGTCAGCGCCCCGCGCATGGCGATCCGCAGCCACACGCCCTGGCCGCTGCGCTGGTTGCTGGCCGCGGTCGTGCTGGGCTTTTCCGGCGCGCTGGCGCTGTGGGCCTTCGAGTTCGGCAAGGACATCGCAGGCCTGGACCGCAATGCCAAGCAGGAGCTGGACACCTTGCGCAGCGAGGTGCAGCAGCTGCGCGCAGACCTGGGCCGGGCACAGTCGATCGCCAACACTTCCGAGAGCCTCTTGACGGCGGAGAAGGCCGCGCAGGAGCAGCTGTCGCTGCAAATCAAGCAATTGCAGACCGACAACCAGACCCTGCGCACCGACCTGGGCTTTTTCGAGCGCCTGATTCCGGGCTCCGGCAGCGATGCCTTGAGCATCCGCGGGTTGCAGGTGGAGAAGGTCGGCGAAGCGCAGCTGAAGTGGCAGGTGCTGATGATCCAGGCCGAGAAGAATGCGCCCGAATTCAAGGGCCAGCTGGAGGTCAGCTTCACCGGCACGCTCGATGGCAAACCGTGGACGGCGCTGCAGTCGCCGGCGCCCCAGCCGGTGCTCATCAAGGGCTACCTGCGGCAGGAGGGGCTGGTGGACGTGCCCGCACAGGCCGTGGTAAAAACCGTGACCGCCAAGATTCTCCAGGGTGGGGCCGTGAAGGTCCTGCACACCATCAAACTCTGACCGCCGTCGTTGCAGGAGCCTCCATGTTCAACAAGAAAAAGCAGCCCCCCATCAAGAGCCTGATCGCCCAGGGCACCCGCATCGACGGCAACGTGGTGTTCCACGACGGCCTGCGCGTGGACGGCGATGTGGTCGGTGACATCCGGGCCAGCGAAGAACAGTCGAGCATCCTGGTGATCAGCGAGACCGCCAGCGTGACCGGCCAGATCCACGCCGACCACGTGATCATCAACGGCACCGTCAAGGGACCGGTGCTCGCGTTTGACCTGCTGGAACTGCAGCCCAAGGCGCGCATCGAAGGCGATGTGTCGTACAAGGCGCTGGAAATGCACCAGGGCGCCACCATCTCCGGTCAGCTCAAGCCCATGACCGGTGGTGCCGAAGACAAACCCACACTGAAACTGGCGGCAAACAACGCCTGAGCACAATCCCGAGTGATTTGCTATAGCATTCGGGCATTGCCCGTGTAAGCCGTCTTGCACGCTGTCCGAACCGCCGTTACGAGGAACACCATGAGCGCCGTTGCCGAAAACATCCAGACCGAAATGCCCGCCCCGCTGGTCTTCACCGACAGCGCTGCCGCCAAGGTGGCCGAACTGGTGGCCGAAGAGGGCAATCCTGACCTGAAGCTGCGCGTGTTCGTGCAGGGCGGCGGCTGCTCCGGCTTCCAGTACGGGTTCACCTTCGACGAGGTGGTCAACGAAGACGACACGCAGATGACCAAGAATGGTGTGTCGCTGCTGATCGATGCCATGAGCTACCAGTATCTGGTCGGCGCCGAGATCGACTACAAGGAAGATCTCGAAGGTGCCCAGTTCGTGATCAAGAACCCCAACGCCTCGACCACCTGCGGCTGCGGTTCGAGCTTCAGCGTCTGAACCCAGGCGTTGACCGCGGTTGACGCGGAAACAAAAAAAGGAGCGCCAGGCGCTCCTTTTTTGTTGGCTGCACGCGGCGCAGCCTCCTGCAACGGCGGCTTATTCGGCCTTGGCTTGCTGCACGGTGGCGGCGGCGTCGAGCTGCTGGCGCATGGCCTTGGCCACGGCATCGAAGCGGGCGCGGGCGGCCGGGCTGACCGGGATGTTTTCACCGTGGCGGGCCACTTCCAGCGGATCGAGCGGCTCGCCCTTGATCCGGAATTCGAAGTGCAGGTGCGGGCCCGTCGACGAGCCGGTGGTGCCGACGGCGCCGATGAATTCGCCTTGCGCCACCTTCTGTCCGGTGTGGACATCGATGCGGCTGAGGTGGGCGAACTTGGTCAGCTGGTTGTCCTTGTGCTGGATCTCGATGATGTTGCCGTAGCCGTTTTGCCAGCCCGCAAAGCGGACCACGCCATCGCCAATGGTGCGCACGGGCGTGCCGCTCGGCGCGGCATAGTCCACGCCCAGGTGGGCCTTCTGCTGCCCGGAGATAGGATGGAAGCGCATGCCGTAGCCGCTGCTCACGCGCGAGAATTCCAGCGGCGAGGCCAGGAACGACTTGCGGGAACTGGAGCCGTCGAAACCGTAGAAGGCACCCTTGAGTCCGGGCTCCTCGAACCACACGGCCTGGTGTTCGTGGCCGTTGTTGACGAACTCGGCGCTGAGCACACGGCCTGCGCGCATCGGCTCGCCATCGGCTTCCAGGCTTTCGTAGACCACGGCAAAACGGTCGCCTTCGCGCAGATCGCGGCGGAAGTCGATGTCGCCGGAGAACATTTCCGCCAGTTGCACCGCAACGGCATCGGGCAGGTCGGCGGCGTCGGTGGCGGCAAACAGGGAGGAGCGGATCACGCCGCTGGCCAGGCGCGGCGTGACGGTCAGCTCGGCCGATTCGATGCGCGACTGCAGGCCCTGGGCACCGCGTTCGATCACGAGGCGCTGGAACAGGCGGCCGTCGTCGGGCAGCCAGCGCGCGCTCAGCTTGAGCAGCTGTTGCTGTGCATCGGCTTCGACCGTCACCAGCTTGCCGGAGCGGCCTTCGAACAGCTGGCGCACCGTGGCGTCGTTGCGCATCAGAGCCTGGGCTTCGGTGTCGCGCACGCCCAGGCGTTGCAGCAGGCTTTGCGGAGTGTCGTCGCGGCGGATGGTGTCGCTGCGGTACAGGGTCATGCCGGTGCCCAGCGGCAGGCCGGCGTCGGTCAGCGGGGCGATCGACAACTCTTCGACCACCTGTTGCACGGGCAGCAGGGCGGCGTCGGGGGCGAGCGGGGCGATGCCGAAGGCGGTGACACCGGTGCCCAGCAGCAGCGCACCCACGCCGGCCATCACGCGGCGCGGATGGCGGGCGAGGCTTTCAAGCAGTGAGCGACCGGACGACCGGGCCAGGGTGGGCAGAGGATTCTGGCGGGAAGAAAACTTCAAAATCGGATTCCGAGCCTGCGAGGCGTTGGATGCGGCGCCCGCGAGCGCCTGCAGTGGTGGGCAGGAGGGCGGCCCACTAGAATCCGGGGCTCACCAAACTCAAAAGTATAGCCCCACAGGGGGGCTGGCGTCTCTGAAAAAACCCTTATGAATCACAGCGATACCGATGTTTCAGGTGTGTCTCCGACGGACGGTGTGCGTGAGGCGCTGGCTGTCACGCTGCGGGGCTGCGATGAGCTGATTCCGCAAGACGACTGGGTCAAAAAGCTCACGAAATCGGAGCAGACCGGTGTTCCGCTGCGGATCAAGCTGGGCCTGGACCCGACCGCGCCGGACATCCACATCGGCCACACGGTGGTGCTCAACAAGATGCGCCAGCTGCAGGACCTGGGCCACCAGGTGATTTTCCTGATCGGCGACTTCACCAGTCTGATTGGCGACCCCTCGGGCCGCAACAGCACCCGCCCGCCGCTCACGCCCGAGCAGATCAAGGCCAACGCCGAGACCTACTACAAGCAGGCCAGCCTGGTGCTGGACCCCGCAAAAACAGAGATCCGCTACAACAGTGAGTGGTCGCTACCGCTGGGCTCGATGGGCATGATCCAGCTGGCTGCCAAGTACACGGTGGCGCGCATGATGGAGCGCAACGACTTCCACGACCGTTTCAAGGCCGGCACGCCGATCAGCGTGCACGAGTTCCTCTACCCGCTGATGCAGGGCTACGACTCGGTGGCGCTGAAAAGCGACCTGGAGCTGGGCGGGACCGATCAGAAGTTCAACCTGCTGATGGGGCGCCACCTGCAGCAGGAGTACGGGCAGGAGCCGCAGTGCATCCTGACCATGCCGCTGCTGGAGGGCCTGGACGGCGTCGAGAAGATGTCCAAGTCCAAGAACAACTACATCGGCATCACCGAAGAGCCCAACACCATGTTCGCCAAGGTGCTGTCGATCTCGGACACGCTGATGTGGCGCTGGTTCACCTTGCTGTCCTTCAAGTCGATGGCCGAGATCGAGGCGCTGAAGAAGGAAGTGGAGGGCGGCCGCAACCCCAAGGACGCGAAGGTGATGCTGGCCAAGGAGATCACGGCCCGCTTCCACAGCGCGGCGGCGGCCGATGCGGCCGAACAGGATTTCATCAACCGCAGCAAAGGCGGTGTGCCGGACGAGATTCCGGAGGTGTCTTTGTCGGGCGCGCCGATGGGCGTGGCGGCGCTGCTGAACGCGGCCGGGCTGGTGGCCTCCAACGGCGAGGGCAACCGGCTGATCGACGGCGGTGGTGTGCGGATCGATTCTTCGGTGGTCAGCGACAAGGGCTTGAAGCTGGGCGCCGGTGTGTATGTCGTGCAGGTGGGCAAGCGGAAGTTTGCTCGCGTGACTTTGGCCTGATTTTCACGCCTGCTGGTGTGCGGGACCGGGGCGACAGCGCGCTCTGTTCCGTTCGTGTCCCCCGGACCGGCTGAGCCGGTCCTCCTCCTTTACCTCACTGCACAGAACGCGCTGTCACCCCGATTCGAGCTGATGTGGGCGATCCACTTTGGGATCGCCCGTTCTTGTTCGGTTGGAAGGGCTGGGGTGGCTGACGCAGCGAAGTAAAGGAGGAGGGGCCGCGCCGCGGCCCCGGGGGACATGAGCGGAGTCGGCCACCCCAGCCCTTCCAACCATGGAGGAAGCGCAGGAGCGAGCGAGGCTCACCGAGCCCCAGCCTTCTCCAGCAAAGCAACCATGGCCGTGAACCCACGGGCTTTGGCCAAGGCAAGAGGCGCCTGACCACTGCGGTCCGCCAACTGCAGATTCGCCCCCGCATCGATCAGCGCCTTCAGCGTCGCCTGGTGCCGCGCACCCCCATCGCCCAGCACGATCGACTCGATCACCGCCGTCCAGTGCAGGTTGTTCACATGGTCCAGCGGCGCGCCGGCGGCGATCAATTGCCGCACCACACCGTCGTGCCCCAGGTGCGCCGCCGCGATCAGGGCCGTGCCGTCGTAGCGGCTGGTCACCTGCTTCGCACTCGCGCCGAGCTGCAACAAGACCTTCAGCGTCTCCTCGTCGTCCGCGACCGCTGCAATCGTGACCCCGTCGTAGCGGTCGTTCTCCAGCAGGTTCAGGTCGGCGCCGGCCTTGGCCAGCGCCCGGATCACCTCCCGCTGACGGGCGAACGCCGCCACGTGCAGCGGCGTGCGACCGTAGCCGTCGGTGGCGTTCAGTGCCGCTCCAGAGGCCACGAGCCGCTGGACCTTGGCGACGTCGCCCTTGTGCGCCGCCATGTGCAGGCCGGTGTAGGCCGCGGCCTCGGCCGCGCTGGGCGCGACCTGGGCCTGGGCGGTGACACCGCCGAACGCCAGCGACAGGGCCAGCGCCATGACCCGGAGCGTGTTCACTTCAGCAGGTCCGCGACCTTGGCAATGCCGGCGTTCGCGCACTGCTCGTCCAGGTGGCCGCCGGGCGCACCGCCCACGCCGACCGCGCCGATCACTTCGTTGCCGACCTTGACCGGCACACCGCCACCCAGGATCAGGAAGCCGGGGATGTCGACCAGCGTCGCGGCACCGGGGTTCTTCTGCACGTTCTCCAGCATCGCGCTGGTCGGGGCCTTGGCCGAGGCCGAGGTGAAGGCCTTGCCTTGTGCGGCACCCACGGTGTGCGGGCCGGCGTTGTCGGCGCGTTGCAGGGCGCGCAGGGTGCCGGCGCGGTCGACCACGGCGGCGGTCACGTTGTAGTTGCTGGCGCTGCAGGCGGCGACGGTGGCGGCGGCGATCTGGTTCGCCAGTTCGAGCGACATGTTCTTTTCGGTGCGCACGGCCTGGGCGCTGGCGGCGCTGGCGATCAGGGACAGGGCGATGGCAGAGGCGGAAACGATGGCTTTCATGGGGTTCTCCTTCGGTGTTGGCGGTTCGATCAACCGTGGGAGAACTGTAGGAATTCGCGCCCTTTCGCACCATTCGGAGGGCTACGCGCGGGGCTCCGTAGAACTACGGAGCAGTGGCCGCAGGCATGCCCATGTTCACCGCGCCGGAGCGTGATCCGCGACACATGAAGCAGGCCGTCCGGAGGCACCGCCGGGCCGGCTTTGCCGGACGGCCAGTGCCGCCCCCCTGGGGGGTGACGCGCGGCGGCGCGGGGGGGACTTCAGCCGGCGTCGTGTTCGTCGACCAGCGCCGCGTAGCGCCGGATCAGCTGCGCCAGCGACTCGGCCTGCAGCTTGGCGAACAGGTTGGCGCGGTGGGTCTCGACGGTGCGCGGCGAGAGGTCGAGCGCGCGGCCGATCTCCTTGTTGGTCAGGCCCGCCACGATCAGTCCCAGCACCTCGCGTTCGCGCTCGGACAGCTGCGCATGGCGCTCGCGCGCTTCGCGGTCGGCCTGGTGGCGCTCGCGCGAGCGCACGTGCTGGCGCACCGCGTTCTGCAGCGCCTCGATCAGCAGCTCGTCGTTGACCGGTTTTTCCAGGAACTCGGCCGCGCCGGCCTTGAAGGCGCGGCGGCACATGTCCACCGTGCCGTGGCCAGTGAGCATGATCACCGGCTGGTCCACGCCTTGGGCGACCAGGGTGTCGAGCACGGTCAGGCCGCTGATGCCGGGCATGCGGACGTCCAGCACGATGGCACCGATGGCCTCGCGGTCGAAGCCGCTCAGGAAGGCCTGTGGCTCGGCCCAGGCGGTCACGCGCAGGCCCACGGTGCCGATCAGCAATGCGAGGCTTTCGCGCACGGCCGCGTCGTCGTCGATCAGGTGGATGGTGGGCGAGAGGCTGGTCATGCGGCGTCTTTCAAGGGCAGGCGCAGCGTGAACACCGCGCCGCCGTCGGGCCGGTTGGCGGCGGTGAGCGAGCCGCCCATGCCTTGCGCCAGCGTTTCGCACAGCGGCAGACCCAGGCCCAGGCCGCCTTCGCGGGTGGAGAAGAAGGGCTCGAACAGGCGTGGCAGCGCTTCGGACGCGATGCCGGGGCCGCGGTCGGCGACGGCCAGCTCGCCCTGAGCGCCGGTGCTGCCGACCGACAGCGTCAGGGCGCGCCGCGAGGGCTCCACCGCTTCCATGGCCTGCAGCGCGTTCATCAGCAGGTTGTGCACGATCTGGTCCACCGCCACCGGATCGGCGCTGACCGGCACCGCTTCCGGCGCCTGCAGTGTGGGCACCACGTCGCGACGGCGGCATTCGGGTTCGAGCAGATGCAATGCACGTTCCAGCGCTGCGGCCAGGTCCACCTCGCCGTCGCCGGCCCCCGTCTGCCGGGGGCGCTCGACCGCCGAACGCAGGCGGCCCACCACGTCGGCGGCGCGGCGCGCCTGCGCGGCGGCCTGGGCCATGGCCTGGCGCGCGGTGTCCAGCTCGGGCGGCTCGTCGGCCAGCAGGCGCTGCGCGGCCTGCGTGTTGGCCAGCACGGCGGTCAGCGGCTGGTTGAGTTCGTGCGCCATGCCCGCGGCGAGCTCGCCCAGCGTGTTCAGGCGCGCGACCTGGCCCAGGCGCAGCAGTTCTTCGGCGCGGCGCCGGGCGGTGCGCTGGCGCTGCCATTGCGCCAGCAGGGCCAGCACGCTGGCCACCACGGCGACCCAGCCCAGCATCCGTCCCCAGGGCAGTTGCGACCAGCCCATGCGCTGGCGGGCCACCACGTCAAACGGCTGGCTCGCGGCCGCGAGGTGCTTGTGGAATTCGAACCGCCAGCCGCCAGCGGCCGACAGCGCGGCGGTGTCGCCGGGTTGCAGTTCGAACTGCTGGCCCTCGTGCTCCAGCCGCACCTGCACCGGGCTGGTGCCGGGCTTCATCGGCCATTCGCTCCAGGGGACCATGCCCTTGAGGTCGATGGTCAGCGCGTAGGACGCGGGCTCGGCCGCCAGCACCAGCCGGTAGCGGCCGGACGCCAGGTCCAGGCCGGCCAGCGCGGCACGGCGGCCCTGCTTCGATCGCGTTTCGGCCTCGGTCAGCGCGGCCTCGGGCCAGGCGGCACCGCGGTCGCGCCGCTGCACCGCGAGGATGTGGGGATAGAGCGCGGGCAGGCGCTGCTCCGGCGGCGTGGCGCCGGCGCTGTCCGGTCCGGGCTGCAGCAGGGCGAGCGTGTCGAGGATGGCGTCGTGCTGCACCGTCTGCTGGCTCAGCAGGCGGTGCACGATGCGGGCGTCGGTCTCGAACAGCGCGCGCTGCTCGTCGATGGACTGGCGGGCGAGCAGGATGGCACCCGCCAGCGAGACCACCGCCCCGCCGACCCACCACCACAGACCCGACCGCGTGTTGCGCATGCGGCGGATTCTGTCACGCGACCCGCGCAGTGGCGGAGCGTGGGGGCTCAAGCGGGCCAGCCGCCGGGCCGCCCCAAGGCTGGTCCAGCCCCCTCGGGGGGCAGCGACCCGCGCAGCGGCGGAGCGTGGGGCTACTGGAACAGCGGCTTCACGTTCCAGATGTCGTCGGCGTATTCGCGGATCGTGCGGTCCGACGAGAACGCGCCCATGCCGGCGACGTTCAGGATCGCCTGCCGCGCCCACTCGCTGGGGCGGCGGTAGAGGTCGTCGACCTTCTGTTGCGTGGCGATGTAGTCGGCGTAGTCGGCCAGCAGCAGGTAGTAGTCCGACTCCAGCAGCGTGCGCGTGATGTCGTGGAAGCGGTTGGGCTGCTCGGGGCTGAAGGCGCCTTCGGCGATCCGGTCGATCGCGGTCTTGAGGTCGTAGTTGTGGTCGTAGTAGCGGCGCGGGTTGTAGCCGCTGGCGCGCAGGGCCGCGACCTGTTCGGTGCGGTTGCCGAAGATGAAGATGTTGTCCAGCCCGACGTTCTCGGCGATCTCGATGTTGGCGCCGTCCCAGGTGCCGATGGTCAGCGCGCCGTTGAGCGCGAACTTCATGTTGCCGGTGCCCGAGGCTTCGGTGCCGGCGGTCGAGATCTGCTCGGACAGGTCGGCCGCCGGAATGATCACCTCGGCCAGCGAGACGCGGTAGTTCGGCAGGAACACCACCTTGAGCTTGTCGCCGATGCGCTTGTCGTTGTTGACGGTGCGCGCGACGTCGTTGATCAGCTTGATCACCAGCTTGGCCATGTAGTAGGCCGAGGCCGCCTTGCCGCCGAAGATCACGGTGCGCGGCACCCAGTTGTGGTTGGGGCGGGCGAGGATCTGCTGGTAGCGCGTGACCACGTGCAGCACGTTGAGCAGCTGGCGCTTGTATTCGTGCATGCGCTTGATCTGCACGTCGAACAGGCTGTCGGTGTTGACGACGATGCCGGTCTCTTTGGCGATGCGCTCGGCCAGGCGCTTCTTGTTCTGCGTCTTGGCCAGGCGGAAGGCGCTCTGGAACTCGGCGTCCTCGGCCAGCGGGCGCAATGCGCTGAGTTCGTCGAGGTGGCGGCGCCAGGTGGTGCCGATGCGGGCATCGATCAGCGCCGACAGCGGCCGGTTGGCCTGCGAGAGCCAGCGGCGCGGCGTGATGCCGTTGGTCTTGTTGTTGAAGCGCTCGGGCCACAGGCGCGCGAAGTCGGCAAAGATGGTCTCGACCATAAGGTTGCTGTGCAGGGCCGAGACGCCGTTGATCTTGTGGCTGGCCAGCACCGAGAGGTAGGCCATGCGCACGCGGCGCTGGCCGTGTTCGTCGATCAGCGAGATGCGGCGCAGCAGGTCGTTTTCATTGGGGAAGCGGTCGTGCACCTCGGCCAGGAAACGGGCGTTGAGGTCGTAGACGATGCGCAGGTGGCGCGGCAGCAGCCGTCCCATCATCTCCACCGGCCAGGTCTCCAGCGCCTCGCTCATCAGCGTGTGGTTGGTGTAGCTGAAGATGCGCTGGCACAGGCTCCAGGCGGCGTCCCATTCCAGGTGGTGTTCGTCCACCAGCAGGCGCATCAGCTCGGGCACGGCCAGCGCCGGGTGGGTGTCGTTGAGGTGGATCGCGACCTTGTCGGCCAGCTGGTCGAAGCTGCCGTGGCTCTTGAGGTAGCGCCGCAGGATGTCCTGCAGCGAGGCGCTGACGAAGAAGTACTCCTGGCGCAGGCGCAGTTCCTTGCCGTGTTCGGTCGAGTCGTCGGGATAGAGCACGCGGGAGACGTTCTCGGACTCGTTCTTGGCCTCCACGGCACGCATGTAGTCGCCCTTGTTGAAGGCGTCGAGGTTGATGCCGCTGGTGGCGCGCGCGGTCCACAGGCGCAGCGTGGAGACGCTGCTGAGTTCGTGGCCGGGCACGCCGCTGTCGTAGGCGGTGGCGATCACGTCGTCGGTGTCGACCCAGCGCACATGCTCGCCTTCCTGCACCAGCCGGCCGCCGAACTGCACCGGGTAGCTGAACTCGGGGCGCATGAATTCCCAGGGGTTGCCGTTGACCAGCCAGTAGTCGGGCTCCTCGACCTGGCGGCCGTCGACGATCTTCTGCGCAAACATGCCGAAGTCGTAGCGGATGCCGTAGCCCATGCCGGGCAGGCCGACCGTGGCCATCGAGTCCAGGAAACAGGCCGCCAGGCGCCCGAGGCCGCCGTTGCCCAGGCCGGCGTCGGTCTCCAGGTCGATCAGCGCGTCGAAGTCGGCGCCGAGCTGGGTGCAGGCCTCTTTCGCGTCGTCGTAGATGCCGACCGCCAGCAGGGCGTTGGTCAGTGCGCGGCCGGTCAGGAACTCCATCGACAGGTAGTACACGCGCTTGGCGTCGCTGTCCTGCGAGACCGCCAGGGTCTCGCGCCAGCGGTGCATGGTGCGGTCGCGCACCGCGTGGAACAGGGCGAACAGCCAGTCGCGGCGGGTGGCCGAGCGCAGGTCCTTGCCGACGGCGTAGACGAGGCGGTTGGCGATCGACTTGCGCAGCGCGGCGACGCTGTTTTCCAGGTGGTCGTACTCAAACGGTGCGGTGGCGGTGCCCACGGTGGGCGTCAGGGGGGTGTTGGGCATGTGGGGGCGGGAAAAGCGGTGGGTGAGAGGGCTCAAGCAGAAGCTGTGCCAGTGGCGTCGGCCTGGGCCTGGGTGTAGACCCGCAGGGTGTCGGCGGCGGCGCGGGCCCAGTCGAAGCGCAGCGCCATCGCGTGGCGCTGGACCGCGCGCCAGTCGGCCTCGCGGCGGCGCAGCGCGAAGGCACGGCGCATTGCCGAGAGCAGCGACGCCTCGTCGAGTTCGTGGAACACGAAGCCGCTGGCGCTGCCGTCGTCGAGGTTTTCCAGGCTGCTGTCGGTGACGGTGTCGACCAGGCCGCCGACGGCGCGCACCAGCGGCAGCGTGCCGTAGCGCAGGCCGTAGAGCTGGGTCAGGCCGCAGGGTTCGAAGCGCGAGGGCACGAGGATCACGTCGCTGCCGGCGATCAGGCCGTGCGCCAGCGCTTCGTCGTAGCCGATGTGGAGGCCGACCGCGCCAGGGTGGCGCTGGGCGGCGTGCTGCAGGGCCTGTTCGATCAGCGGGTCGCCCGCGCCGAGCACGGCCAGCTGGCCGCCGCAGGCCACCAGCTCGTCGACCACGCCGGGCAGCAGGTGCAGGCCCTTCTGTTCGGTCAGGCGGCTGACGACGCAGAACAGCAGCGCGTCGGGATCGGTCTTCAGGCCCAGTCGCTGCTGCAGCCGCGCCTTGGCGGCGGCTTTGCCGCGCAGGTCGTCGGCGCTGTAGCCGGGTTTCACGAGGGCGTCGTTCGCCGGATCCCAGACCGCGTCGTCGACGCCGTTGAGGATGCCGTGCAGGCGGTCGCGCCGCTCGCGCAGCACGCCGTCGAGGCCGCAGCCCTGCTCGTCGCCGGTGATCTCGCGCGCGTAGGTCGGGCTGACGGTGGTGATGGCGTCGGCGTAGTGCAGGCCGGCCTTCATGAACGAGACGTGGCCGTGGAACTCCAGGCCCTGCATGTGGAAGAGCGCGTCGGGCAGGCCCAGGCGCTCGCGGGTCGTGGCGTCGAACACGCCCTGGTAGGCCAGGTTGTGGATGGTGAACACGGTGGCCGGGCGGCGGTGACCGGCGGCCGCGAGGCGGTCCAGGTAGGCGAAGGCCAGACCGGTGTGCCAGTCGTGGCCATGCACCACGTCGGGGATCCAGCCACCGTCCAGACCGGTGCCCAGCAGCGCGGCGGCCCAGCCCAGCCAGGCGAACTGCTCGGCGCTGTCGGGCCAGGGGTGGCCCTGGGCATCGTGGTAGGGGTTGCCGGGCCGGTCGAGCAGGCCCGGCGCGTGCAGCAGCATCACCGGCTGGCCGGTGGCCTCGATGCGTCCGCGTTGCAGCCAGGGCGTCGGGCCGGGCGTGGTGCCGGGGTGCGGCCCCAGGCCGGCGGGCAGGCCCATGCTGCCGCCCGCAGGCACCAGCAGGCTCGGGCCATCGGGCGTCACGCCCGCCACCACCGCTGGAAACGCCGGCAGCAGCAAGCGAACGTCCGCCCCCTGTGCCGCCAGCGCCGGCGGCAGGCCCGCGCTCACGTCGGCCAGACCGCCGGTCTTGAGCAGCGGGAACACCTCGGAACAGACGTAGAGAACGCGCGGACTCATCGGACTTCCCTCCGTGTTTCGCGCTGCGGGGCTGAGCGCCTTCGGAACGGCCGGGCGGCGCTCATGACAGCCTGGCGAGCATTTCTTTGGTCACCAGGACCACGCCGCCTTCCGAGCGGTAGAAGCGGCGCTCGTCTTCGGCGGCGTCGAAGCCGATCTGCATGCCCTCGGGGATCACGCAGCCGTTGTCGATCACCACCTTGCGCAGCTTGCAGCCGCGGCCCACGTCCACCTCGGGCAGCAGCACGGCCTCGTCGACCTCGGCGTAGGAATGGATGTGCACCTTGGAGAACAGCACCGAGCGGTTCACCGAACCGCCGGAAATGATGCAGCCGCCCGACACCAGGGAGTCCACCGCGCTGCCGCGGCGGCCGTCGTCGTTGAACACGAACTTGGCCGGCGGCAGCTGCTCCTGGTAGGTCCAGATCGGCCAGTCGCGGTCGTACATGTCCAGCTCGGGAATCGTGTTGGTCAGGTCCAGGTTGGCGGCCCAGTAGGCCTCCACGGTCCCGACGTCGCGCCAGTAGGCCGGCGCCTCGGGCGAGCTCTTGACGCAGGACAGGCCGAACGGGTGCGCCACGGCCTGGCCCTCGGCCACCATGGCGGGGATCACGTCCTTGCCGAAGTCGCGGCTGGAGCCGGGCGTGGCCGCGTCCTTTTCCAGCGCGGCGAACAGGTGCTGGGCGTCGAACACGTAGATGCCCATGCTGGCCAGCGAGACCTCGGGCTTGCCGGGCATGGCCGGCGGGTTCGCCGGTTTCTCGACGAACTCGACGATGCGGCGCTGCTCATCGATGGCCATCACGCCGAAGGCACTCGCTTCGGCGATCGGCACCTCGATGCAGGCCACGGTGCATTTCTTGCCTTGCGCCACGTGGTCGGCGATCAGCTCGGCGTAGTCCATCTTGTAGATGTGGTCACCGGCCAGGATCAGGATGTATTCGGGGTTGTGCGCGCGCAGGATGTCCAGGTTCTGGTAGACCGCGTCGGCGGTGCCCAGGTACCAGCTCTCGTCGTCCATGCGCTGCTGCGCGGGCAGCAGGTCGATGAACTCGTTGAACTCGTTGCGCAGGAAGCTCCAGCCGCGCTGCAGGTGGCGCAGCAGCGAGTGCGACTTGTATTGCGTGAGCACGCCGATGCGGCGCACGCCCGAGTTCAGGCAGTTGGACAGCGCGAAATCGATGATGCGGAACTTGCCGCCGAAGTACACCGCCGGCTTGGTGCGCCGGTCCGTCAGGGCCTTCAGCCGCGAGCCACGCCCGCCAGCGAGCACCAGACCGATGGTGCGCTTGGCCAGGTACTGGGGGGATTGCTTGTCCATGGTTGTCTCCTGTCTTTGGGGGGAAAGTGGTCAGTGTTCCGGCCAGCGGCCGTGGGCCCGGGTCATCGCGGCCAGCCGCAGGGCCGGTTCGTGGTTCACCTGGCTCCATTCGAAGCGCCACTCCCAGCAGCCGGTGGCCATGCCGGGGGTGTTCATGCGGTGGCGGGTGTCCAGGCCCAGCACGTCCTGGAACGGCACCACCACGGTGTTGACCACCGATTGCGAGGTCGCGCGGACCAGGGTCCAGTGCGGCTCGGTGTCGATGCACGGCCCGAGGTAGTCGCGCGCCGCGGCCTTCTCGCCGGTCGGCGCGCTGGCCCACCAGCCGAGGGTGGTCTCGTTGTCGTGGGTGCCGGTGTAGGCGACGGCGTGGCGCTCGAGGTTGTGCGGCAGGTAAGGGTTCTTGGGCCCGCTGCCGAAGGCGAACTGCAGGATGCGCATGCCCGGGAAGCCGCAGGCCTCGCGCAGCGCGGTGACCTCGGGCGTGATCAGGCCCAGGTCTTCGGCAATGATGGGCAGCGGCCCCAGTTCGGCGCTGATCGCCTCGAACAGGCGCAGGCCGGGGCCGGGCTGCCACTGGCCGGCGACGGCGGTCGGTTCGCTGGCCGGGATCTCCCAGTGCGCTTCGAAACCGCGGAAATGGTCCAGCCGCACAATATCGACCTGCCGGAACTGGTGCGCCAGCCGGTCTTTCCACCAGCGGAAGTCGCGGTGGGCCATGGTGTCCCAGTTGTAGAGCGGGTTGCCCCAGCGTTGTCCGGTGGCGCTGAAGTAGTCGGGCGGCACGCCGGCCACCACGTGCGGCTCCAGGCGTTCGTCGAGCAGGAATTCGTCGGCGTGGGCCCAGACATCGGCGCTGTGGTGGGCGACGAAGATCGGCGCGTCGCCGACGATCTGCACGCCGTGCAGGCGCGCGTAGTCGCGCAGCGCCTGCCACTGGACCCAGAAGCGCCACTGCACGAAGCGCCAGAAGCCCAGGCCGTGGGCCGACTGCGCCCGCACCTCGTCCAGCGCGTCGGCGTCGCGCCGGGCCAGGGCGTCGGGCCAGCGCGACCACGGGCCGCCGTAGCGCTCGTCCAGCACCATGAAGAGGGCGTAGTCGTCGAGCCAGTGCGCGTGTTCGGCGCAGAACGCCGCCAGCGCGGCGCGGCATTCGTCGCTGGCGCGCTCGGCAAACCCGTTCCAGGCCTTGCGCAGGCAGGCCATGCGCCAGGGCGCGACGCGCTCGAAGTCGCTGCGGTGGTGGTCGAAACCCTGGCGAGGTGTCCAGGGCAGCCAGCCTTGCTGCACCAGGTCGTCGAGATCGACCATCAGCGGGTTGCCGGCGAAGGCCGAGACGCTCTGGTAGGGCGAGTTGCCGGGGCCGGCGGGCGAGAGCGGCAGCACCTGCCAGAGGGTCTGGCCGGCCGCGGCCAGCCAGTCGACGAAGTGGCGCGCGGCCGGGCCGAGGTCGCCGCAGCCGTGGGGGCCGGGCAGGCTGGTGATGTGCAGCAGCACACCGCTGGTGCGGCGCGCGAGAAGGGGATGGACGGTGGCGTTCATGTGTGCGGGATCAGGAGGGGTCTTGCGGGCCATGCAAGGCCCGGACCAGCACGCACACCGTGGGCGCATCCAGGGGCCGCTGGCCTTCGGGCCATTGTCCCCCGCCGCTGTCGCCGTCTTCGCCACCGGTCACGAGCGCCTTCGCGCTGTCCAGCCGCAGCGACCAGCGCCCCGGCGGCAGCTGCAATGTGCACGCACCGCCGGTGTGCCAGACCAGCAGCAGTTCTTCCGTCGCCACCTCACCGGGTTCGCCGACCACGATGCGCGCGACCAGGCTGCGGTGGGCCGAATCGTGCCAGGCGTGGTCGGGCAGCGGCGATCCGTCGAGGTCGCTCCAGGCGATGTCCGGCGCCTGGCCGGGCGATGGCGCATGGCCGTCGAACCAGCGCGCATGGCGCAGGCCCGGGTGCCGGCGGCGCAGGGCGGTGAGACCGGCCACGAAGGTGCTCAGTTCGCCGTTGGCCTGGGTCCAGTCGAGCCAGGTCAGGGCGTTGTCCTGGCAGTAGGCGTTGTTGTTGCCGCGCTGGCTGTGGCCGATCTCGTCGCCGGCCAGCAGCTGCGGCGTGCCCTGGGCACAGAACAGCGTGGCCAGCAGGGCGCGGCGCCAGAGGCTGCGCTGGTGCAGCACGGCCGGGTCGTTGCTCGGGCCTTCGGCACCGCCGTTGGCGCCGAGGTTGTGGCCGTGGCCGTCGCGGTTGTCTTCGCCGTTGGCTTGGTTGTGTTTCTGGGTGTAGGCGGTCAGGTCGGCCAGGTTGAAGCCGTCGTGCGCGGTCAGCAGGTTGACGCTGGCGAGCGGGCTGCGCGCGCTGTGGCGGAACTTGTCGCCGCTGCCGCAGACGCGGGTCGCGAGTTCGCTGCGCGTGGCCGGGTGGCCGAGCCAGAAGGCGCGCACGCCGTCGCGGAAGGCGTCGTTCCATTCGAGCCAGCCGGGCGCGAAGCCGCTGGTGCGGTGGCCGTCCGGCCCGATGTCCCAGGGCTCGGCGATCAGGCGCACGCCCCGCAGCACCGGATCCTGTTGCATCGCGGTCAGCAGCGGCGCGTGGCGGTCGAAGCCGTGGCCCTGCGCCGCCACGCGGCCCAGCGACACCGCCAGATCAAAGCGGAAGCCGTCGACGCCGTAGGCCTGGACCCACCAGCGCAGGCTGTCGGTGACCCACTGGACCACGCGCGGTTCGCTCACGTTCAGGCTGTTGCCGCAGCCGCTGAAGTTGTGCGGCACGCCGTGTTCGCCCATGGCGTACCAGTGGTTCTGTCCGAGCCCGCGCCAGCTCAGCGTGGGGCCGTCGAGGTCGCTCTCGGCCGTGTGGTTGAACACCACGTCCAGCACCACCTCGATGCCGGCGCGGTGCAGCGCGTCGACCATGGTGCGGAACTCGTCGCGCACCGCCTGCGCCTCGGCCGCGTCGACCGGATCGCGCCCGGCGGTGCAGGCCGCGTAGCCGGCGTCGGGGGCGAAGGCATTCAGCGTGTTGTAGCCCCAGTGGTTGACCAGGCCGCGCGCCAGCAGGTGGCGCTCGCTGAGGTGGGCGTGCACCGGCAGCAGGCAGACCGTGGTCACGCCCAGCCGCTGCAGGTGCGCCAGCACGGCCGGGTGCGCCAGGCCGGCGTAGGTGCCGCGTTGCGCGGGCGGCACGGCCGGGTGCAGGCGCGTCAGCGCCTTCACATGGGTTTCGTAGAGCACCACGCGGTCGGTCGCGATGGCCGGGCGCGGTGCGATCGTGGCGCCGGCCGTCAGCTCGGCGGCCGCATCCACCACGAGGCTCAGCGGCATGGCGGCCGCGTTGTCGGCCGGCTCGGGCCGATGCTGCGCCCAGTGCTGGTCGGGTTTGAGCGGGTCGGCCACCGCATGGCCGACCTGCAGGGCCAGCCGCGCCGTGTCGCCCGCCAGCCCCAGCGCCCAGGGGTCGATCAGCAGCCGGGCCGGGTTGAAGCGGTGCCCCGCGGCGGGATTCCAGGGGCCATGCGCGCGCAGGCCATAGGCCTGGCCGGCCGCCAGACCGGGCACGAAGCGCGTCCACAGGCCATCGCCCGCCGCGTCCAGCGACACCGTGCCGGCGGATGCACGGTCCGCACCGAACAGTTGCACCTCCACCGCCGTCGCCTCGGGCGCCCAGACAGAGAAGCACACCCCTGCCGCGCCATCCCGTTCGTCCAACTGCGCCCCCAAGGCCGGCAAGGCGAAGCCGCCAGGGCCCCCGTGGAACCGGCTTGGCCGGGCCACAGGGTGCGCCCCCCCTTCCAGGGGGGAAGACGCAAAGCGGCGCAGGGAGGTCATTCCTTCTTCAGCCACAAGACGCCCAGCGGAGGCAAGCTCAGCGGAGCAGACCACTGTTGGCCGTGCATCGCTTGCGACTCGGCCATGACGCGCCCGTGGTTGCCGACGTTGCTGCCGCCATAGTGGCTGGAGTCGGTGTTCAGGCGCTCGGTCCAGGCGCCGTCGTGCGGCAGGCCGACGCGGTAGTTGTGGCGCACCACCGGTGTGAAGTTCGCCACCGCGACCAGGGTGTCTTCCAGCGCAGACCCGAAGCGCACGAAGGCCATCACCGACTGGTCGGCGTCGTCGACCACCAGCCAGCGGAAGTTGTCGGGATCGGTGTCGCGCGCGTGCAGGGCGGGCTGGGTGCGGTAGAGCGTGTTGAGGTCGTGCACCAGGTTCTGCACGCCGGCGTGGCCCGGTTGCTCCAGCAGGTGCCAGGGCAGCTCGGCGTCGTGGTTCCACTCGGTCGGCTGCGCCAGCTCGGCGCCCATGAACAGCAGCTTCTTGCCCGGGTGCGCATACATCCAGGCGTAGAGCGCGCGCAGGTTGGCCAGCTGCTGCCAGTGGTCGCCGCTCATCTTGGCCAGCAGCGAACCCTTGCCGTGCACCACCTCGTCGTGCGAGAGCGGCAGCACATAGTCTTCGCTGTACGCATACATCATCGCGAAGCTCATCTTGTGGTGGTGCCAGCGGCGGTGCACCGGGTCCTGCGCCATGTAGGCCAGGGTGTCGTGCATCCAGCCCATGTTCCACTTGTGGTCGAAGCCCAGACCACCGTCCTGCACCGCACCGGTCACTTTGGGAAACGCGGTCGACTCCTCGGCGATGGTGACGGCCTGCGGCGCTTCGCGCTGCAGCACCTCGTGGACCTCACGCAGGAAGGCGATGGCTTCGTAGTTCTCGCGCCCGCCGTCGCGGTTGGGCACCCACTCGCCCTCGGGCCGGCTGTAGTCGCGGTAGAGCATGGACGCCACCGCGTCGACGCGCAGGCCGTCGATGCCGTATTCCTCGATCCAGTACAGCGCGTTGCCGACCAGGAAGTTCTTCACTTCATTGCGGCCAAAGTTGTAGATCAGCGTGTTCCAGTCGCGGTGGAAGCCTTCCTTCGGGTCGGCGTGCTCGTACAGCGCCGTGCCGTCGAAGCGGGCCAGCGCGTGTTCGTCGGTCGGGAAGTGGGCCGGCACCCAGTCCAGGATGATCTTCAGGCCGGCGGCGTGGGCCGCGTCGACGAAGCGGCGGAAGCCTTCGGGCGTGCCGTAGCGGGCGGTCGGCGCGTACAGGCCGGTCGGCTGGTAGCCCCAGGAGGCATAGAACGGGTGCTCGCTGACCGGCAGCAGTTCGAGGTGGGTGAAGCCCAATCCGGTGGCGTAGGGCACGAGGTGCTGCGCCAGGTCGTCCCAGGTCGGCATCACATCCCAGCCGCCGGGGCGTTTCCAGGAGCCGACGTGCACTTCGTAGATCGCCATCGGCACCGCCGGCCGCTGGTGCGGGGCGGCGGGAGCGGTGGCGGCGCGCAGCGGCGCGCAGACGCGGGCCGCATTGCCCGGCGGCAGCTCGGTCTCGCGGGCGTAGGGGTCGGTCTTCATGACCGTGTGGCCGTCGGCGCCTTCGACCTGGAACTTGTACCAGTTCCCGGCGCCAGCCCCGGGAACGAACAGTTCCCAGACACCGCACTCGGGCCGGTGGCGCATGGACTGCGGCTGCCAGCCATTGAAGTCGCCGGTCAGGGCAACGTGGCGCGCGGCCGGCGCCCAGACGGCGAAGGCGACGCCGGCCTGTCCGCCGAGGGTGGTCGGGTGGGCGCCGAGCTTCTGCCAGGGGCGCAAATGTTTGCCCTCGGCCAGCAGCCAGGCGTCGGTCTGACCGATCCAGAACAGGTCATCGGAGGTTGGCTGTGTGGTCATGTTTGTCTCGCTCTCGGGCCATTCTGGCACCGAACGGGTACCAAGCGGTTACAAAATTACAGTCCTTGAGGCTTAAGGTTTCATGCGATCGCCGGGCGACAATCGCTGCCATGACATCTTCCGCTTCTTCCTGGCTGACCCCGCGCCGCATGCTGATGGCCTCGGTGGTGGTCGCCACGGTCACGATCGCGCTCAAGACCCTGGCTTGGTACATCACCGATTCCGTGGGCTTGCTGTCCGACGCGATGGAGTCGCTGGTCAACCTGGCCAGCGCGGTGTTCGGCCTGGTGATGGTGACCATCGCCGCGCGCCCGGCCGACGACGACCACCCCTATGGCCACCACAAGGCCGAGTATTTTTCCTCCGGCTTCGAGGGCGTGCTGATCATCGTGGCGGCGCTGGGCATCGTCTGGGCCGCCGGGCACCGGCTGCTGGACCCGCAGCCGCTGGAGCAGGTCGGCTGGGGCCTGGCGCTGTCGGTCGCGAGCTCCGCGCTCAACGGCCTGCTGGCCTGGGTGATGTTCCGGGCCGCGAAGCAGCACCGCTCGATCGCGCTGGAGGCCGACGCCAAGCACCTGGTGACCGACGTCTGGACCTCGGCCGGCGTGGTCGTGGGCATCGCCATGGTGCACCTGACCGGCTGGCTCTGGCTGGACGCGGTGGTCGCCATCGGCGTGGCACTGAACATCCTCAAGGAAGGCGGTCACCTGATCTGGCGCTCGAGCCAGGGGCTGATGGACGAGGCGGTCGAGCCGGACGTGCAGGCGACCATCGAGCAGACCCTGGCCGGATTCGCCCACAGCCGTGGCGACACGCCCATCATCCGCTTCGACCACGTCAGCACGCGCAAGGCCGGCCAGCGCCGCTTTGTCGACCTGCACATGCACATGCCGGCGGCCTGGACCCTGGGCCGCGCGGCGGCGCTGCGCATCAGCGTGGAGCAGGCGCTGATGAGCGCGGTGCCGGGCCTGCGCGCCAGCATCCAGCTGCTGCCGATGGACGTCGAGGCGCACCTGCACGACGAGAAGGACCTGATCTGATGCCCCCACGCTCCTCACTTTGTGGTTCGCTGCCCCCCGAGGGGGCGCTCATCGCCCATCGGGCGGCCGGGTGGGCGCTGTGATTGCGCTGTTGCAACGTGTGTGCCAGGCCCGCGTCGACATTGCGGGCGAGACCGTGGGGCAGATCGGCCACGGCCTGCTGGTGCTGGTCTGCGCCGAACCGGAGGACACCGAGGCCACGGGCCAGAAGCTGCTGTCCAAGATCCTGAAGCTGCGCATCTTTTCCGACGAGCAGGGCAAGATGAACCGCAGCGTGCAGGACGTGGCCGGCGGCCTGCTGGTCGTCAGCCAGTTCACGCTGGCCGCCGACACCAGAGGTGGCAACCGGCCCGGTTTCACCGGCGCCGCGCCACCCGCGCTGGGCGAGGCGCTGTACGACCGCTTCGTGGCGCTGGCGCGCGAACAGCATCCGGTGGTCGCGACCGGCCGCTTCGGCGCCGACATGCAGGTGCACCTGACCAACGACGGTCCGGTGACGATCCCGATGCGCATCGCCTGAGCGCACCAACCCCCGTTTTTGTGGATGAGTCCGAGATGAGCCTGTCGCTCCTGACGTCCTGTTTGCCGACGCTTCCTGTCGATGCCGCTGCCGTGCTGGGGGGCGCCCGGGTCGGGGCCGACCTGCCCGTGGCCCGTGTGGCCTGGCCATTGCAATGCCTGCAGACCACCGTGCTGGCGCCACAGCCGCTGTCGCAGGAATGCTGGGTGCTGCAGGACGGGTTGCCGCTGCAGTCCGGTGTCAGCGAGGGCATCGCCTGGCGCCGCGGTGGCGACCTGCTGTTCGGCGTGATCGAGATCGACGAAGCGGCGGTGACGGCTCAGGCACCGCACACGCCGCTGCAGCAGGCGTCGTTCGACGCCTACGCGCGCATCTTCCGCCTGCTCGATGCGCAGGGCCTGCCCCACCTGTGGCGGCTGTGGAACTACATGGCCGACATCAACGGCGAGAGCCACGGCCTGGAGCGCTACCGGCAGTTCAACATGGGCCGGGGCGATGCCTTCGAGGCCGGTGCGCGCAGCGTGGTCGGCCGGGTGCCCGCGGCCTGTGCGCTCGGGGTGGCGACCGGGCCGCTGACGATCGCCTTCATGGCGGGTCCGACACCGATCGTGCCGGTCGAGAATCCGCGCCAGGTCAGCGCCTTCCTCTACCCCGACCGCTACGGCCCGCGCAGCCCGACCTTCTCGCGCGCCGCCCTGGCGCACCCGCCGGGGCAGGAAATCCTGTTCGTCTCCGGCACGGCCAGCATCGTCGGCCACCAGACGGTGCACGCGGGCGACGTGCGCGCGCAGACCGAAGAGAGTCTGGAGAACATCGCTGCCGTGCTGGTCGAGGCCTCGGCGAACTCCCGCAGCGGTTCGTACGCGCTGGGCGATCTCGGCTACCGGGCGTATGTGCGCCACGCGGCCGACCTGGATGTCGTGCGCTCGGTGGTGGAACGCCGTCTGGGTGGCGCGCCGGTGGTGTATGTGCAGGCCGATGTCTGTCGCAGCGACCTGCTGGTCGAGATCGAGGGGCAGGCGTTGCGGGAGCTGCCCGCCTAGTCCTGCGCCTCGCAGGGTTTGCCTCGCGCGATGCGACGGGTGTCGGCCACCGGCAGAGCCGCCGGACCGTTCGGATTGGGCGCGTTGGGTGGCCGGTAGGCGCTGGGCGCGTGCGCCATCCGGTCGAGCACCGAACGGTGCAGGCATTCGCCGTGGTCTCGGTGGTGACCCACCCGGCGCACCACCTCGCCAATGAGCTTGTAGAACCAGGACGATGAGTCGTGCAGCGTCGAGTTGAAGCAGGGCTGGAAGAACGAGAGGTAGTCGTGGTCGAAGGCAAGGCCCAGGCGCTCGGCGCGCTCGACCATCCAGTGCAGCGCCTCGTTGGCCAGGCCGTCGGGCCGGTAGCTGCCGCCGACATCGCTGTGCACGCCCGCAAACCAGGACTGTTCCAGCGTGCCGCGCCAGCCGTGAGGGCGCTGGAACAGGTTGACCGCGAACGGTTTGCGTCGCTCGTCCAGCGCCATGGCGTGGCAGGCGTTTCGCACTTCCGGGTGAAGGCCGACGTCGTGGTATTCGTACTTGCGGCCGTTGAACAGATGGCCCAGCAGGCCCGGCGCGCCGAGGGCGCCGACGGTGTCCCACACCCCGATCAGGGTGACCGGCGGGGCCGGTCGGGGCTGGCTGATCTTGCGGAAGGCCTGCGCCCAGGCCTCGGAGTTCTGTCCCTGCCGGCTTTCGTAGAGCGCGTACAGCTCGGGCACGAAATAGTCCTCGCCCTTGCGCACCAGACCGACCCTGTGCATGAAACCCACCAGGGTGCGCACGGTGAATGCGCCTCGGCTGAAGCCGAACAGGTAGATCTCGTCGCCCTCGACGTAGTTGTAGATCAGGAAGCGGTAGATCGCGCGCACGTTGTCTTCCATGCCCCGCCCGAATGCGCCGCCGGTGAAGCGGTCCAGGCCGCCGTCGGTGCCGACGCCGTCGAAATAGGCGACGACCTGGTCGATGCCCTGAGCGTCGCGCGCCAGCACGCCGCGCGCCAGCTTGGTGACGTTGGTCGGCCGGCGCTTGCCCGAGACCCTGTCGACCTGGTCGCGGATGTTCCAGGTGCCGTCCGAGCAGATCACGAGGCGCTTCATGGCCGCTGCTTGGTGGTCACGCCAGCTTCACCAGCAGGCCGTCCTCCGGGGTGCCGTATTCGCAGCGGTAGCCGAAGTCGCTGCGCCGCGAGGCGCTGCGCCAGGCCTTGTTGAACGCGCTCTCCACGTTGAAGTGCAGCACCGGCGACCGCTCCTGCGCCGACACCACCACCCGGGAGATCGCTTCTTCGTCCGGATGCTTGAATTTGGCACCAGTGGTCGAGACCAGGTAGTGCTTTGCCGGGAAGGCTTCGAGTAGCTCCAGCGAGGTGTTGCGGGTGCTGCCGTGGTGCGCCAGCTTGAAGGCGTCCAGCGCCTGTGGCCGGCCTTTGAATGGTGCGCGCTGCAGGCTCGCCAGCAGCACCGACGGGTGGGCGTCGGCACCGAACAGCACGCGCTTGCCCTCGAATTCGGCGATGAAGGCAATGCTCGATCCGTTCGGGTGGGTCTGGTCTTCCTTGAACGGCTCCGTCGCCATGTCCTCGACATCGCCGCCGAGGAAACCGTGAGGCAGCACGGTTTCGTCGGCGTGGAAGGCCTCGCCGGGCACCAGGCCGGCTTCGCGGATCGTCTTCTCCCACTCGGGCTTGAGCGCCTGCAGCTGCTCGAAGCTGGGCGACAGAAGCGTGAGCTGCATGCCCGCGAAAGCGTGTGTGGGCAACGGTCCCGACGCCGGCACCATCACCGCCTTGCGCTGGAACTGCCGGTTCCAGGGCCAGCCGCCGCGCTGGATCAGCTCGGTCAGCATCTCGCCCTGCAGCGCGCCCAGCTGGGCCGGCACGAGGTTGGAGAGGTGGAAGTAGCCGTTGAACCAGATGTCCTTGACCTTCACCGTGTCGAAGTTCAGCTCGTCCAGGAAGCGCAGCGAGCTGCCGATGTGGTCGTCGTCGATGTGGGTGATCACGAACAGCTCGAACACACACTGACCTTCGGCGTCGACCACGGCCTGCACCTTGTCGGCCAGCGAGGCCTGGTAGGTCGCGGCCGGGCCGGTGTCGATCAGGATGCGTTGCGGTTTCGCCGCGTTGCCGTATTCGATCCACAGGCAGTCGCCGTGGGCCGCGTTGAGCATCTGGATGGTGAACATGGATTCCTCCTCAGAGTCGCCAGGCGCTGTGGCCGTAGGCCATCAGGGTGAACGAGACACCGAGCCCTTCGGCCAGCAGGTCGCGTCGCAGTTGCAGCAGGGCCTCGTCCAGCCGCAGGGCTTGCGGTGCCAGGGCCAGCGCCAGCAGCCGCTCGGCGATCTGGTGGGCCTGGGTCGCATGGACCACCGACAGGGTGCCCACGACGGCGGGCGCGCCCTTGAGGTGGAAGCGGCGCACGAAGTTCAGGAAGGGCAGGTCGGCGAAGCTGGTGCTGCAGCCCAGCAGCAGCACCAGTGGCCCGTGCGCTTCGCCGGTGTGGACGTACTTCTCGCTCAGGTTGCTGGCCGCCAGTTCGTCCTTCGACACCTCCAGCGAGGGAATCCCGGCAAACACGCTGGACTTGTCGGAGTGCGGCATCAGCAGCAACAGGTCGCGCGGGCGGGCCATTACCTGCGCCTTCCAGTCGGCCCAGGTGGTCACTGTGGTCACGTCGGCCACCCGCGCCGCCAAGGCGGCCGGCAAGCCGTCCGGTCCCTGCATCTCGTCGTGCGCGCGTTCGCTCGCGGCCAGCAGGGCCGAGGTGAAGGGCCCCAGCCGCTCCTGCCCGGGCACCGGGACCGACACCACGGTGGCGGCGTCGCCATTGGGTGCGTGGCGCTCGATGCACTTGCGGAAACCCCAGAACGACACCGGACAGACATGGCCTTCGTCGTGGCGGTGCGGGCACTGGTCGTGCACCGCGCCGCTGCCGTCGGCCAGCGCGGCCCGGGCGTTCGGGCACAAGGCAGCGCCGGGTTCGGGGGCCGGCCCGGCGTACAGGAACTCGACCGGAAAGTAGGCCTGGTCCACCGCCTCGACGATCTGCACCCGTTGCGCGGCGTCGAGCAAGGCCAGCGAGTGTTGCATCGCCAGCTCCTCCACGATGACCGCTCCGTGGTTGGCCAGTTGCCGCATCAGGTCCAGCAGCTCGGGGCGGTCCAGCCGCTGGTCGGTATTGCCGGCCTCGGCCTGCACCGCGGCGTTGAGGATCTTGCGCATCTGCGCGATCGATTCCTTCATGCCGTCCGGCGTGAGGAACGAGGCCCGGTCTGGCGCCATCGTGGTCAGGCCCGCGGCGCCGTCGGCGTTGTCGTTGATCAGGAAAGCCAGGTCGGCCGGACGGTCGGCGCTGGGGCTGTCGAAGCCGGGCGCGTAGCGGTTCTCGACCGTCAGCGTGAGCCCGCCCATGGCGTCGGGCAACAGCAGCAGCGACTGGATGACCCGTTGCGCGTGCAGCACGATCAGGCGCGCGCGGAAGTCAGCGACCGCCTCGCCGCAGCGCAGCGTGAACACCGCCCGCGTGCTGGTGCCGCGCGGCGGCAGGTGCAGCGTGGTCATGGACGGGTTGGGGATGTGGGGCCGGCCGTCGATCTCGCCGGTCGGCGACAGCGGGCAGTACACGATGGTCAGCTCGTGGCCGTCGGCGCTCGGGGGCAACAGACGCTCGTCCAGCGGCGCGTCGGCCGTGCCCTGGGCAGCCACATCCCGCGCGGCAATGAACACTTCCAGCCGGTGGTCGGCTTTGGGCGTCAGCGGCATGCGCACGCGGGTGGACGCTGTCGCATCCGCGGGCCAGAGATCGAATTTCACGTGCCGCGGTGGCGCCGGTTCTGTCGGGGCTTGCGCCGCCGGCGGCCCGTCTCCGGGCATGGTCTCGGGCGGTTCCATCCTGGCCGTGGCGGCGTGGAACCGCGGGTCGCGCCGCAGCTCGATCGGCCCCAGGTCGCGCTCCAGCGCCCGCCGGGTGTGCACCAGCAGGGTGGCGCCCTGGGTTTCGCTGGTCCAGGGCCATTGTTCGGCGGCCGATTCCAGGGCGTCGGCAATGGCGCTGGCAGCGCTCAGTTCGGGTGTCGCGTCCGCCACCGGGCCCACCTCGGGCGGCGCGGTCACGGGCTGGTCGCCGGATTGCCGCCGCAGCACGTCGGCCAGGCGCCGGGCCACCTCCAGCGGGCGGCTGTGGTCGGCGTGGTCCACATCGCACAGCACCACCGGCAGGGACGGGTCTGCCTGTGGCAGCGCCCGCCGCCGGGCCTCGAACACCGCCTGCGGGATCGGCAGGTTGTGCGACAGCGCGGCGACCAACTCGAAGAACCAGCGCGACCAATGCGACGCGTCCAGTCCGCACACCACCACGGCGGCGGCGGACCAGCACTGCGCCAGTTCGCGCAACGCGTCTGCTCCGGCCGCATGGTCGAGCGGACCCAGCACCACCACCAGACCCGCACTGCGCTGCGCGCTGCGGCGCGCCGAGCGCAGCGCCTGCGACAGCGGTCCGGGAAACAGCAGGATGTCCAGCGTCTCGCCACCGCGCAGCACCAGGGGCTCGTAGAGTTCGCGGAACCAGCCGGTCTGCAGGGTCTGCGCAAGGGAACGCCCTTCGGCCGACGGCGGCAACCCGACGTTCAATGGCCAGTCGAACAGCGGCGCGCGCCATTGCGAATGGTCGAAGGCCACGGTGTCCATCGGTCCGCGGCGCACCAGCAGGTCGGTGAGCCACGCAATGTCCAGATCCGCCGGCCCCCCCGTGAGCAGACCGTGCACCGGGTCTGCCGCGGCGACGGATGCCCAGAGTTGGTCCAGCCCGGTGCAGAACGCGCCGATGTCGGGCACCGCTTGAAGCTGTGTGCCCAGTGACGCCGCCTGGTCAAGGTCGATGCGCCACCAGGCGTCACCCAGTGCCGGGAGATCCGGCGATGTCGAGGCGGTTGCAACGCCCGCGAGCAGCGGGGCGATGGACTCGGGCCAGGCGCCGGCCAGGGCCACAAAACGCGCCAGCGGGGTGGCTGGCAGGCGCCGCCCCGGATCGAAGACTGTTTCGCGTGTGCCCGCCACCGTGCCTGCCATGTTCCAACCTCCGCAGGGCGTCTGGCCCTGCGCGGGTTGTATGCCGCGGCGGTGGAGGCGTCAATCTCCCAAAGGGGGAGACAACGGGGGAGAAAAATTCAGCGGTACGGGTTCTTGATGCCCAGGCCGGCGAGGATCTCGATCTCGCGCGCTTCCATTTCTTCGGCGTCGGCCTCGCTGGTCTCGTGGTCCCAGCCCTGGGCGTGCAGGGTGCCGTGCACCAGCAGGTGTGCGTAGTGCGCAGCCAGCGTCTTCTTGAGTTCCTTCGCCTCTTTGGCCACGACCGGTGCACACAGCACCAGGTCGGCCATCACGACCGGCTCGGTCGCGTAGTCGAAGGTCAGCACGTTGGTGGCGTAGTCCTTCTTGCGGAAGTCGCGGTTGAGCGCCTGGCCTTCGTCGGCGTCGACGATGCGCACCGTGATCTCGGCGTCGGCGTCCAGCGCGTGGCGGATGCAGCGGATGACGGTGTGGCGCGGCAGGGCGGCGCGGTGGCGGGCGGCGTCCTTGATGTCGCCGAACTGCAGCGAAAGCGAGAGTGCGGGCAGGGCCATGGTGTGTTTCCTCAGACGCTCTTGCGGCGGGTGGTCCGCGCCACGGGCACCTCGGCCACACCGGCGGTGCGCGCTTCGTAGGCGTCGACGATGCGCGCCACCAGCGGATGGCGCACCACGTCGGCACTGGTCAGGCGGTTGAAGGCGATGCCGGTCACGCGCTTGAGCACGCGTTCGGCGTCGATCAGGCCCGAGAGCTGCGTGGCCGGCAGGTCGATCTGGCTCACGTCGCCGGTCACCACCGCCTTGCTGCCAAAACCGATGCGGGTGAGGAACATCTTCATCTGCTCGGGCGTGGTGTTCTGCGCCTCGTCCAGGATCACGAAGGCGTGGTTGAGCGTGCGACCGCGCATGAAGGCCAGCGGCGCGATTTCGATCTGCTGGCGCTCGAATGCCTTCATCACCTTGTCGTAGCCCATCAGGTCGTACAGCGCGTCGTACAGCGGGCGCAGGTAGGGGTCGACCTTCTGGCCCAGGTCGCCGGGCAGGAAGCCCAGCTTCTCGCCCGCTTCCACCGCCGGGCGCGTCAGCACGATCTTCTGCACCGCGCTGCGCTCCAGCGAATCCACCGCGCAGGCCACGGCGAGATAGGTCTTGCCAGTGCCGGCCGGGCCGATGCCAAAGGTGATGTCGTGCGTGGACATGTTGTCCAGGTAACGCGCCTGGTTGGCGGTGCGCCCGCGCACCTCGCCGCGCTTGGTCTGCACGCCGGCCGCTTCGCCGGGAACGGTCGGCAGCGCTGTGTCACCGGCCAGCATCAGCTGCACCTTCTCTTCGGGGATCGGCTTCTTGGCCATCTCGTACAGCGCCTGCAGCACCTCCAGCGCCTGGTTGGCCCTGGCCTTGGCGCCTTCGATGCGGAACTGCTCGAAGCGGTGCGCGATCTTGACCTGCAGCGCCGCCTCGATGCTGCGGATGTGGCTGTCCGTCGGGCCGCACAGGTGCGCCATGCGGGTGTTGTCGGGCGGGGAGAAGGTGTGGCGGAGGAGCAAAACGGATAATCCCGGGCTGATTGCAGAAAGGTCCTCAATGATAGGCAAGCTGACCGGCACGCTGCTGGAAAAGAACCCGCCCCAGATCCTGATCGACTGCCACGGCGTGGGCTACGAGGTGGATGTGCCCATGAGCACCTTCTACAACCTGCCGGTGGCGGGCGAGAAAGTGTCGCTGCTGACGCACTTCGTGGTGCGCGAGGACGCGCAGATCCTCTACGGCTTTGGCACCGCCAGCGAGCGCGAGGCGTTCCGCCAGCTCGTCAAGATCAGTGGCATCGGGCCTCGCACCGCGCTCTCGGTGCTGTCGGGCCTGAGCGTGGCCGAACTGGCGCAGGCGGTCACGGCCCAGGAGGCTGGGCGCATCGTCAAGGTGCCGGGCATCGGCAAGAAGACCGCCGAGCGGCTGTTGCTCGAACTCAAGGGCAAGCTCGGCGCCGACCTGCCGCTGGCCGGCGGTGCCGCGGCCGTGGGCGACGCGGCCAGCGACATCCAGCAGGCGCTGATGGCGCTGGGCTACAACGAAAAAGACGCCGCCGCCGCGCTCAAGGCGTTGCCAGCGGGCGTGGGGGTGAGCGAGGGGATCAAGCTGGCGCTGAAGTCGCTGGCGAAGTGAGACCGCCTGGGAGGGCCATGAGAAACACGACAAACGGATGGGCGCTGTGGAGCGTCCTGCTGGCGCTGGCGCTGTCCGGTTGCGCCGCCAACCCTGGCGCCAAGCTGGAAGAAGCCCTGAACTCCAACAAGGCGGTGATCATCAGTCCGCTGCTGGGCGACGCGGGCATGGTCTGGGAGCGGGTGGGCGATCCCGCCCACCGCGTTGCCTTGCTGCCGTCGCCGGGCGTGCCCATCCCGGTCGGGCAGACCTACCAGATGGTGGTGGTCGAGCCGGGGAGGTACGTGCTCTGGGGCGCGCTCGTTTCCGCGGGCCCGGGGCGTGTCGATCCCCGAGGGCTGGTGCCGTCGCCGGTGAGCGGTGCGCTGGGGCAGGTGAAGATGGCGACCCGCAGTTACCGGGAGCCGTACACGGCCAGGGTCTGGAGGGACCGGATCGTTCGGGAGGTGAACAACCCTTCGTCGTCCTACTGCGCCGTACCGGGTCCCAACGGAGGCTGCCAGCAGTGGGGCTACACCCAGGGGGCGTCGTACACGGAGGTCGTGCAGGAGGCCGGCTGGTACGAAGAGACCCGCTACAAACCGGCGACCGACTTCGTGGAATTCCGGATGGAGTTCTCGCCCCGGGTTCCGATGGCGTGGGTGGATGTGAAGCCTGCAGAGGCGATCCTGATCAACCGCATGCGCGTGGTCGCCCGAGACGCGGGCTACGACTACGCGCGCTGCACGGCCATCTCGGGGGACTACTCGCACGTGTGTCCGCTGGACCGCGTGCGGCTCGAAACGGCCAGGATCGATCTGGAGGACTTCCGGCGCCAGGCCGCGGCACCGGGGCCACGCAGGATGGACGCGGCCCTGATCGAGAGGGTGAAGGCGGCGCCGCTGGCGGTCAGCGTCAAGCACATCAGTGTGGGCAGCAACGGCGAGGCGATCTTCGAGTTCGCGCCGCGCTGAGGCCCGTCCAGCGGTTCAGGTGCCTTCGCGCACCAGCCGCCCATTGATCGCCTGCACCGGGCGGGCGTTCATCGGGAACAGCTTGGTGAACAGCTTGAGCTGGTCGGGGCCGAGCGTGACGGGTTGCTTGATCACCTGCCACAGCACGCCCTCGGTGCAGGGTGGCGTGGTCAGCGAGCCCATGAACTGGTAGTAGCGCTGGTCGGTGGGCAGCAGCTCGTTGAGGTTGAGCAGGTCGTCGGGCAGCTGCACGCGGTCGTTGGTGTCCAGCGGCATGCGGGTCCAGACCTTCTGGATGAAGCTGTTGTTGGCGCCCACGTCCAGCAGCACCGCGACCACGGCGAGCTGGCCGGCTTCGTTCTTGTGCACCAGGTGCGCCACCATGGCAAAGCCCTTGTAGTTCACCTTTTCTTCGGCCGGGTGGTGGAAGTGGAACTGCAGCAGCTTGTAAGCCGTGCCGCGCACCTTGATGTAGTTGTGGCCTGCGACGTCGACCTGGATGGTGTGGCCGTTGTTGACCACGCTGCCGCCGCTGGGGCCGTAGTGGAACTCGATCGGCTCGGCCGGGCCGGGCACGGCGTCGCCGGTCTGGATGTGGATCGGCGACTGGCGGTTGCCGACGGCGCAGGTGGCGAAGTCGGACTTCATCTGGCCCCAGCGCTCGGGGCCGTTTTCGCCTTCGTAGTCCCAGTGGGCCTCGTGTCCGCCGCCGGGGGCTGCGCCGTGGCCGGCCAGGGCGGCGGCCTTGGCGCGGATGTATTCGCGGCTGTTGCCTGGGGTAGCTGCGCCATGGCCCGTCGACGCTGCCGCAACACGGGTGGCGTGCGGTGCGGTGCGTGTGGCGTCGGCCGGGTTGATGACCAGCGAGACCTGTTTCACTTGGCCGGTCTGGTGGGCGGAGACGGCGGCGCGGACCTGTTGCGCCAGGGAAGAAACGGGCTTGGCCGGCTCGGCAGCCGCCTGGGCCGGTGCGGCCGGGGCAGCAGCGGGCGCGCCGTGGGCCGCGGGTGCCGCCGCCACGGGCGGGGCCGCCTTGGCCGTGGCGGCGGGGGCGGCCGGTGCCTCGTGGCCGCCATTGGCGCCGGCGGGCAGGGCGGTCAGCATCAGGCTGGCCAGCAGGCTCAGCGAGGGCAGGAAAGCAGGAGTCTGGCGGGTGTTCATGGCGGTTCTTCGGGGGCAGGGGAAAGGGCCTGTCTTCCATATCGGACCGGTCCGCGCCGGACTTGAGTGCCGGGTGTCGGCGGGTATAGTCGTGCGACCCCTTGCGGGCCCCTTTTCGACCCCCGACCGGACCCATCCGCCGTGAGCATCCAGACCGACGATTTCGCCCCCGCGCCGCGCGTGGTTTCCGCCGCGGCGGTGTCGCCCAAGGAAGAGGCGATCGAGCGCGCGCTGCGGCCCAAGCTGCTGGACGAATACGTGGGTCAGCAGAAGGTGCGCGAGCAGCTGGAGATCTTCATCGGCGCGGCCAAGAAGCGCAGCGAGGCACTGGACCACGTGCTGCTGTTCGGCCCGCCCGGCCTGGGCAAGACGACGCTGAGCCACATCATTGCGCAGGAGCTGGGCGTGAACCTGCGCCAGACCAGCGGCCCGGTGCTGGAAAAGCCCAAGGACCTGGCGGCGCTGCTGACCAACTTGGAACCCAACGATGTGCTGTTCATCGACGAGATTCACCGTCTCTCGCCGGTCGTCGAGGAAATCCTGTACCCCGCGCTGGAGGACTACCAGATCGACATCATGATCGGCGAAGGCCCGGCGGCGCGTTCGATCAAGCTGGACCTGCAGCCTTTCACCCTGGTCGGCGCCACCACGCGGGCCGGCATGTTGACCAACCCGCTGCGCGACCGCTTCGGCATCGTGGCGCGGCTGGAGTTCTACACCTCGGAAGAGCTGGCGCGCATCGTCAAGCGCAGCGCCGGCCTGCTGAATGCGCCGATGGACGAGGCCGGTGGTTTCGAGATCGCGCGCCGCTCGCGCGGCACACCGCGCATCGCCAACCGCCTGCTGCGCCGCGTGCGCGACTATGCGGACGTCAAGGGCAACGGCCGCATCACCAGCGACATCGCCAACCGCGCGCTGGCGATGCTCGACGTCGATCCGCAGGGCTTCGACCTGATGGACCGCAAGCTGCTGGAAGCCGTGATCCACCGCTTCGACGGCGGGCCCGTGGGGCTGGACAACATCGCGGCCAGCATCGGCGAGGAGCGCGACACCATCGAAGACGTGATCGAGCCCTACCTGATCCAGCAGGGCTACCTGCAGCGCACGCCGCGCGGGCGCATCGCCACTTTGGCGGCCTACCGCCACCTGGGCGTGGCGCCGCCGGCCAACGACGGCGCGCTGTTCAGCGAATAAGCCGGGTTCGGTCCGGCATGCGTTCGCAAGACACCCCCGGGACCGAAGCGTTCCACGCGTCCTGGCGCAGCGGGGCGTTGCGCACGGCGCTGTTGTCGCTCGGCATGACTGCGCTGATGGGCGCGGCGGCCTGGTCGATCGGCACCAAGGCCTGGCTGCTCGGCGGACTGGCGGCGGTTTTCGGCTTCTTGAGCGTGCTGCTGCTGCGCCAGTTCGTCGGCCCGGCGCCGGTGCTGGCGATCGGGCCCGAAGGTGTCACGGCCAGGCTGTTCAACGGCCACACCATTCCCTGGACCGAGATCACCGACGTGCAGTACGGCAGCGTGCAGGGGCAGCACATCCTGACCTTTGTGTTGCGGGTCGGCTCGCCCTGGCTGGCGCGCACCCGGCCGATGCTTGGCTTCGGCCTCAAGCGCAACCTGAGCCTGGGCGCCCTGCGCACCACCGACCGCGAGCGCGCCATCGGCGCGGCCATGCAGGGCTTTCGCCAATACGCAGGCGCGCAGGCGCAAGCGGCCGGCCGCGCGCTGATGGAAGACGCGGTGGCCGAGGTGGCGTTCGAGGAGCAACTGCAGGCTGTCACGCCCTCCCTCTGGGCGCTGTACGCGGTGATGGCGCTCAACGGCGCGGTCTGGCTGGGCACGCTGGCGGGCGGACTGAGCCCGATGAAACCGCTGTCGGCCGACCTGTTTGCCTGGGGCGCCAATTCGGCCACGGCGGTGGTGCGCGACGGCGAGGTCTGGCGCCTGCTGACCGCGACGGTGCTGCACGCGGGTGTGCTGCACCTGGCGCTGAACATGTGGGCGCTGTGGGACGCCGGGCGGCAGGTCAGCCGCTGGTACGGCAACGGCCAGTTCCTGCTGATCTACGGGGCCTCGGCGCTGGCGGGCAGCGCGCTGAGCCTGCACTTCTCGTCGCAGCAGGCGGTCTCGGTCGGGGCGTCGGGTGCGGTGTTCGGCGTGCTCGGTGCACTGGTCGCGGGCGTGTACCAGCACCGCCACCGCGTGCCCAAGGGCGTGTTCTCGCGGCTGATGGCCAGCCAGGCGGTGTTCGTGGTGGTCATGCTCGGGCAGGGGTTCGTGCGGGAGGGCATCGACAACGCCGCCCACGTCGGCGGCCTGCTGGCGGGGGCGGCCGTGGCCTGGCTGCTGGTCGAGCGGGTGGACACCCAGGCGGGCACGGCGCACCGGCGTGCCCGCCAGTGGATGGCGACCGGGGTGGTGGCGCTGGCGGTGGCCGCACTGGTCTGGACCGCCCGGCCCGGGGTCGACCACCGCGAGCTGTTCCGCACCCAGGCCGTGCTGCGCACCGTGCTGCCCGAACTGCGCGCGGCCGAGCAGGCCCTGCACGAGGACGCCAAGGCGCAGAAGGAGGGCCGACTGACCGGCGAGCGCTTCATCGACGCGCTGGAGCAGCGCCACATTCCGGCCTACCGCGCGGTGGGGCAGACGCTGCGGGGCCTGCGTCCGGCGCCACCGATTCCGCAGCTGGACAACCTGCGCGAGCGGCAGGGCGCGGTGCTGGAAATGATGGAACTGGAGGTGGGCCGGGCGCGCGGCACGGTCGATCCGCAACACGTCCGGGAGCGCGTGGCAGTGTTGAACCGGCGCCTGACCGAACTCAACCGCACGCCGCAGGGCGCTGCCGCTCCCTGATCCTCAGGCCTGGCCGCGGAATTCGCGCCATTGCACGCGCGCGAACCAGCCGCAGAGCAGGCACAGGCCCCAGAGCAGCAAGGCCCCCCAGCCCAGACCGCTCCAGCCGTCGGTGAGCGACATCACCCCCATCAGGCCGGTGAGGAAGCAGCCCAGGCCGGCCAGCAGGCAGAAGACCAGGGCCAGGCCGCGTTCGGTGCCGCGGCGCACCGTCTGCAGGGTGTCCTGCGTCTGTTGCCAGGCCGCGGCGGCGTCCTGGCCCGCGGTGGTCTGCTGGGCGGCGAGCGCGGCCTGAATCTGAGGCGCCTGCGCGAGCGCGGCGAAGTCGCCCCGGGCAGGCCGGCGGGCCCGCTGGCGCCACCAGAAGAACAGGAACAGCACGGCAATGACCAGCAGGATGCCGGTGATCCAGCGCAGCTGTTCCTGCCAGGGCACGCTGCCGGCGTGGGCGATGTAGTGCAGCATGGTGAATCGGGCGTGGGCTCAGGCGGGACGGCGGCCGGAGAGCCGGCCTTGCAGCAGGGCGCCCTGGACCCAGAGGGCGGCCGTCAGACCGGCGGCCCAGGCGATCTGGGTGCCGAGATTGAGCGTGTCGGCGGTCCAGAGGAAAAACGCGATGCCGCCCAGCAGCGCCACGAACAGGGCCACGGCGAGCCCTTGCGCGGCACGCGAGGCCGGCGGGTCGAAGCGCTGCACCGCCGCGATCTCGAACGGCGGCACCGGCCAGCGCACCGCCACGTCGGCCGGTCGCCAGCCCGGCGGCCTGAGCCAGGCCTGCAGCTTGTCGCGCCACCGCCCGGCGCGGGCGCTGTCTCGGGCCAGCCCGGCGTAGACCTCGGCGTTGGCCCAGACCGGGTCCCAGCTCTGCAGCGGTTTGCGGGTGCCGTAGACGCAGGGCTCGGCCGGGTTTTCGGGCTCGAAGGTGCCGAACAGGTGGTCCCAGAGCATCAGCACGCCGCCGTAGTTCCTGTCGAGATAGCGGTCATTGACGGCGTGGTGCACGCGGTGGTTCGAGGGCGAGGCGAACCAGCGGTCGAAGCGGCCCATCGTGCCGATCTGCTCGGTGTGGATCCAGAACTGGTAGAGCAGGTCGACCAGGCCCACCACGGCGAACACCAGCGGCGGCACGCCGGCCAGCGCCATCGGCAGGTAGAACACCCAGCCCAGCAGCGCGTAACTGGCGGGCTGGCGCAGCGCGGTCGAGAGGTTGTAGTGCTGGCTCTGGTGGTGCACCACGTGCGCGGCCCAGAACACGCCGACCTCGTGACCGATGCGGTGGTTCCAGTAGTAGAGGAAGTCGTAGCAGACCAGCGCCAGCAGCCAGCCGGCCGGCGAGGTCCAGAAGCCGCCGTCGCGCCACAGGGCCGCGTGGTCCTGCACCCAGACGTAGATGCCCAGCCGCAGCCCGAGCGTGAACACGTCGGCCACCCGGCTGAGCATGCCCAGGCCGATGCTGTTGAGCGTGTCGGCCAGCGCGTAGGTGTGGCGGCCGCGCCGCAGGCCGACGGCGAACTCGACCGCGATCAGCAGCAGGAACACCGGCATGGCGAGCACGATGACCTGGTTCGGGCTCATGGGCGTGTCGGGGCGGACGGGGTCAGGTCGTGCTCTCGTCGAGTGCGCCGTCCTGCAGGTGGCCGGTGTCGGCCCAGCCCACCAGGCTCAGGCCCTCGGGCGTCCAGAGCAGGCGGTTGACGGCGGTGTTGGTCAGGTCCCAGGTGCGTGCGGCCTGCAGCTCCAGCCGGGTCGCGGCGCGGTAAAGGATGTCCAGCACGCCGCCGTGGGCCACCAGCATCAGCTGCTCGCCCGGGTGGCGGGCCGCGATCTCGTCGACGGCCGCCACCACGCGCTCGCGCAGCTGCAGCAGCGATTCGCCACCGGGCGGTGCGAAGTCGGGCACCCGCTTGCGCCAGGCCAGCGCGTCCTGCGGGTGGTGCGCCTCGATCTCGGCCCAGGTCAGGCCCTCGAAGCGGCCGAAGGCGCGCTCGCGCAGGCCCTTGTGCGCCTGCACCGGCTTGCCGTGGGCGCGCGCGGTGGTCGCGGCGGTCTCGAAGGCGCGCGAGAGGTCGCTGGCGTAGAACGCGCTGATCGGTTCGTCGCGCAGCGCCTGGGCCAGCCGTCCGGCCTGCCAGCGGCCCTTGTCGGACAGCGCGATGTCGGTGTGGCCCTGGATGCGGGTGGCGCGGTTCCAGTCGGTTTCGCCGTGGCGCACGGCAAGAATGCGGGTGATGTGCAAGGCAGAAGACCTCGAAAACGGGAAATCGGTCACTGTAGCGCCGGATTGGCTGGCTGACCACGGGCAGTTCCGGGGATCGGTTTTCGCCGCGGGACAGGACAATGCCGGAATGAACGAGCACAGCGCCGCTCTGGCCGCGGATTTTTCCTCGCTCTTCCAGTTCCTGCCCATGGGCGCGTACCGCAGTTCGCGCCAGGGGGTGATGCTGCGCGCGAATCCGGCGCTGGTGCAACTCAACGGCTACGAAAACGAGCAGGCCATGCTGGTCGACGTCAACCAGGCCAACAGCGACTGGTACGTCCAGCCGGGACGCCGGGCCGAGTTCCGGGCGCTGCTGGAGCGCGATGGTGTCGTGCAGGGGTTCATCTCCGAGGTGGTGCGGCACCAGGACGGCGAGCACCGCTGGGTCAGCGAGACCGCCCACGGGGTCTACGGCGCCGCGGGCGAACTGCTCTACTACGAAGGCACGGTCGAGGACATCACCGACCGTGTGGCGGCCCAGCAGGCGCAGGAACGCAGCGAGGCCCAGCTGCGGCTGCTGACCGGTCAGCTGCCCGGCATGGCCTTCGTGGTCCTGGTCTCCGACGAAGGCGAGGCGCGGTACCGTTTTGTCAGCGAAGGCGTGCGCCAGATCTACGATCTCTCGCCCGAAGAGGTGCTGCACGAACCGGGCATCCTGGCGCGCTACCGGCATCCGGACGATGCGCCGGGCTTCGTTGACCACATCCAGCGAATCCATTCGGGCGAGAAGGACCACGGCCTGGAGTTCCGCATCGTGCTGCCCGACGGCAGCATCCGCTGGCTGTACCGGCGCTCGGACACCGTGGCCCGGGAGCCGGGCGCCCAGATCCGGGTCGGCATCCTGCTGGACATCACCGCCCGCAAGGAGGCCGAGCTGGCGCTGCGCGAGAGCGAGGCGCTGTGGAAGCTGGCGCTGGACAGCGCGGGCGACGGCGTGTGGGACTGGAACATGGTCACCGGCGAGGAATATGTCTCCCCCCGCATCAAGGCGATGTACGGCTTCTCCGACGGTGAGATCGCCAACCAACCGCTGGATCTGGACAACCGCACCCACCCGGACGACCTGGCGCAGATGCGGGCCGACCGGCAGGCCCATTTCGACGGACGTGCGGCCCTGTACCGCAACGAACACCGGATCCGCTGCAAGGACGGCAGCTGGAAGTGGGTGCTTTCGCGCGGCATGGTGATCGAGCGCGACGAACAGGGCAAACCGCTGCGCATGGTCGGCACGCACACCGACATCTCCGACCTCAAGCAGGCCGAGGCCCAGCAGCGGCTGCTGGAAGCCCAGCTCCGGGAGTCGCAGAAGATGGAAGCCATCGGCACGCTGGCCGGTGGCGTGGCGCACGACTTCAACAACCTGCTGGCCGCGATCCTGGGCAACCTGGCGCTGGCGCGGGAAGACGTGGGGCCGGACCACCTGGCGCAGGAAAGCCTCGCCGAGATCAGTCGCGCCGCCATCCGCGCCCGGCAACTGGTGCAGCAGATCCTGGCCTTCAGCCGGCGCCAGTCGCAGGAACTGCGGCACCAGCCGCTGCGGCCGCTGGTGGAGGAAACGCTGGCCCTGATGCGCTCGCTGCTGCCCGCGGGCGTGCAGCTGGTCACCCAGCTGGAGGATACGCCGCTGGCGGTGATGGCCGACGCGACGCAGGTGCAGCAGGTGCTGATGAACCTCTGCACCAACGCCTGGCAGGCGATGGGCAAACGCCCGGGCCAGGTCACCGTCGGGCTGGACGCGGTGCGGGTGGACGACCCGGCGGCCCTGGGGCTGGAGGGGCTGGCCCCGGGCGAGCACGCGCGCCTGAGCGTGAGCGACGACGGCCCGGGCATGACCCTGGAAACCCAGCGCCGCATCTTCGAACCGTTTTTCACCACCAAGGCACCCGGCGCCGGCACCGGCCTGGGCCTGTCTGTCGTGCACGGCATCGTCAAGGCGCACCGCGGCGCGATCGCGGTCCGCAGCGCGCCGGGCGAAGGCGCGCGCTTTGACGTCTACCTGCCGCTGGCCGCGGCCCAGGCGCCCGACGGTGTGCCGGAGAAAGTCGCCGAGCCGCCCCCCGCGCCGGTCGCGACCCACCACCACATCGTCTATGTCGACGACTACGAGGCCTTGTCGTTTCTCGCCGGCCGGCTGCTGCGCAAGCACGGCTACCGGGTCAGCACCTTCGTCTCCGGCGAAGAGGCGCTGGCCTGGCTGCAGGCCAACCCGGACCCGGTCGACCTGCTGGTGACCGACCAGAACATGCCGGGCCTGAGCGGCGTCGAGCTGGCGCAGGCGGTGCGGATCCTGCGGCCGGGGCAGCGCGTGGCCATCGTCTCGGGGCACGTCAACGAGCAGCTGATCCTGGCCGCGACCGCCGCCGGCGTGTCCGACGTGCTGGGCAAGCAGGACAGCATGGACGCGCTGGCCGAGGCCGTGCGTGCGCTGATGGAGAAACCGTCGCGCTGACGGTGTGGCGCCTGCGGGCGCGGGTCAGTGCGCGAGTTCGATCTCGACCCGGCGTGGACCGGCCGGGGGCCTGGGGAAATCCTTCAGCGCCGCCTCCACCATGGCCTGCCACAGCGCGGGCGTGGCGTTCCAGCGGCTGTCGTGTTCGGCCCGGGTTTCATAGACCACCTGGCCACCCGGGACCGTGCGCACCAGCAGCGTCACCTGCCGCTGGTAGTCCGGCGGGTCGGCCGGGAACAGGAACATCGGCGACCAGAAGAAATGGCCGTTGCCGGTCACGATGTGGCCGTGCAGGGACCAGCCGCTGCGGCGGTCGTCCCAGGGGTCGCGCGCGCGGGTGGTGCTGGCCGACACCTGGACCGTCCAGCGCGCGTCGGCATCCTTGTCGGCCAGCGTCCAGCCATGCCGCTCCAGCGACTGGCGGGTCGTGGCTTCCAGCGCGCCCTGTTCCTGCGCGGCGGCGCCGTCGCCCTGCGAGGGCAGGCGCTCGAAGCGGTAACGCTGCGGCCCATGTGGCACCGCGGCGGCGGCCCCGCCGGTCGGAAGTTCCCAGCGCGCAAAGCTGTGGACCGTGTTGTCCACGCGCTGCGGGCCGGCGCAGGCCGCCAGCGCCATCACCAGCATCAGCGCAAACAGGTGTCGGAGCATGCTTCCTCCCGGTCGTTGGCGGTCAGGATTCGGCCGCTGCAATCGGTATGACCGTGCGCGGGGCCGCAACGTTCCCTTCGGCCGCGTCCTCGTCGACGGCGCGGGGCGGGGCCTGCAGCGGCTCCTCGTCGAACGCCAGGTCACCGTCCTCGACCGGCGCGCCGGTGGTCTTGATGGTCTGGAACGGGTAGAGCGCGCGGTCCATCAGGTGGCTGGGCACCACGTGCTGCAGGGCGTGCAGCATGTTCTCCAGCCGGCCGGGGAACTGCTTGTCCCAGTCGCGCAGCAGGTTGCCGACCTGCTTGCGCTGCAGGTTTTCCTGGCTGCCGCACAGCGTGCAGGGGATGATGGGGAATTCACGCGCCTCGGCCCAGCGGATCAGGTCCTTCTCGGGCACGTAGGCCAGCGGGCGGATCACCATGAACTCGCCGTTGTCGCTGACCAGCTTGGCCGGCATGCCCTTGAGCTTGCCGCCGAAGAACATGTTCAGGAACAGGGTCTGCAGCATGTCGTCGCGGTGGTGGCCCAGCGCGATCTTGGTCGCGCCCAGTTCGCGCGCCACGCGGTAGAGGATGCCGCGGCGCAGGCGCGAGCACAGGCTGCACATGGTCTTGCCTGGCTCGATCTTCTCCTTGACGATGGAGTAGGTGTCCTGCGTTTCGATGTGGTACTTGATGCCCAGCTTGGAGAGGTATTCCGGCAGGATGTGGTCGGGGAAGCCCGGCTGCTTCTGGTCGAGGTTGACCGCGATCAGCTCGAAGTTCACCGGCGCGCGCTTTTGCAGCTTCATCAGGATGTCGAGCAGACCGTAGCTGTCCTTGCCGCCCGAGAGGCAGACCATCACGCGGTCGCCTTCCTCGATCATGTTGTAGTCCACGATGGCGCGGCCGACCTCGCGGCACAGGCGCTTTTCGAGTTTCTTGTTTTCGAAGGCGAGTTTTTCAGGAGTCATGGTTCTGGGCCTCGGGTTGGGCGGGCCGGCGTTGCGTCAAACACAACAGCTTGTCGCGCTGGGGCGTGTTGCAATGCACAATGTGCCGCACTGCAGCACAAAATTGTGTCAGGTCAAGGTTCGGAATAAGCCGAAAGGTACACTTCCGGACGGAGGGCAGCGTCTTCGAGGGCGCCGCACGACCCGCTAGATCCGCGCTTGACCGCGGAAAAGCCATTGATTTTATTTGGAGTCTTTATGTCCTACGTTCTTCACCGGGTTGCCGTTGCCGCTGCGCTCGCTTCCCTGGCCACTGTCGCCTCCGCCCAGACCGCCGGTATGACCACCGACCGCGACGGCAACACGGGTTATGCCACCCCCGAAGCCTGCGACGCAGCCATCCAGAGCGGCAAGGCCAAGTTCTACAAGCCCCAGACCAAGCAGAAGCCCAAGCTGGGCGAAGGCGAAGTGTCGGTGTCCCCGATGCTGCTGAAAGACCTCAGCCCCAACTACTCCAAGGGCGCCTGCGACAAGGGCGTGGCCACGGCCCGCGGCCGCGGCGGCGTGAGCAAGGCGCTGCAGGGCAAGTGGATCCCCTTCAGCCCGGCCATGGAAGTCAACGCCTACAAGAACAAGGACGGCAAGATCGTCCGCGTGACCATGCGTCAGTGCGACAACCACTTCTCCGACCTGCTGCCGCGTCCGACCCCGGTCGCTGTCGCTCCGGCCCCGGCTCCCGCCCCCGTGGTGGCCCCGGCTCCCGCACCCGCTCCGGTCGTGGTCGCTCCGGCGCCCGCCCCGGCCCCCGCTCCCGTGCTGAAGGCCGCCGAAGTGGTGTCCTTCCCGTACGTCTTCGGTACCCTGGGTGCCCAGCGCGACCTGATCAGCAACGGCCCGATCGCCGGCATCGCCCAGCACGACGACCACGACACCAAGCTGGCCCTGCAAGGCGGCGTGGGTTACCAGATCAACAAGCTGTGGGGCGCTGAAGCGTTTGCCCAGTTTGGCCGTGCCCACGACTTCGAAAACGGCATCGAGTCCAAGGTCCGCGCCCTGGGCCTGCGCGCCACCGCCGGCACGAACCTGGGTGAAGCCACCCGCGTGTTCGGCAAGCTGGGTGTGGCCAGCGTCAAGCACATCGACGCTGTCGAAGGTTCGCAGACCCGCCCGACCCTGGGCCTGGGCCTGACCCATGCCTTCAGCAAGAACCTGGCGCTGCGCAGCGATCTGGACGTCTTCCTGAAGAAGAGCTCCGACGAAGCCCGTTCCTGGAAGGAACTGGTGTACCTGGGCGTTGGCGTCCAGTACAACTTCAAGTGATGCCGGTTCCGGTGTCCTGAAGCAAAAAGGCCCCGCAAGGGGCCTTTTTCTTTGGTGGTTCCCATGTGGGACGTCGGCCGCAGGAGCTCACCACTGCCCGCTTTCCATCCGGATCGCGACCTCGCAGTCGTCGAAGATCTCCAGCTTGGCGATCTTGACCCGCACGCCGATCACGCCGGGCAGCTGCATCAGGCGGCGCGTGAGTTTGCCGATCAGGCTCTCCAGCAGGTTCACGTGTTCGGCCGTGCATTCGTCGATGATGATCTGGCGCACCTTGCGGTAGTCGAGCACGTGGCCGATGTCGTCGTCGTGCGGCAGCAGGGGTTGCGTGCCCTGGTTGAGTTCGGCGTCGACCTGGATCGGCTGCGGTGCGGTTTTCTCGTGGTCGAGGATGCCCAGGTTGGCGTCGAAGCGCAGCCCGGTGAGCGTGAGGATCTGGGTACCGCGGTGGTTCGGGGTGTTCATGGCGGCTGCGCCTCACATCATCGAAAAATCGCGCGCAAAGCGCACCAGGTGCTGGCCGCCGTCGACCAGCAGCGTGGTGCCGGTGATCGAGCGGTTGCTCAGCGCGAAGACCACCGTGGCGGCCACATCTTCGGGGGTCGACGAGCGCCCCAGCGGCGACTGCCGGTGCAGCGCCTGGAACTTCTCGTCGGACAGCAGGTGGCTGGTCAGCGTCAGGCCGGGCGCCACGCCGACCACGCGCACGCGCGGCGCCAGCGCCATGGCGAGCATGCCGGTGGCCGCTTCCAGGGCGGCCTTGGACAGGGTGTAGCTCAGGAAGTCGGGGTTGAGGTTCCAGAGCTTCTGGTCCAGCAGGTTGACCACCGCACCTTCGGCCTCGCGCGCGCTCAGGTGCGCGTGCAGCGCCTGCGCCAGCAGGATCGGCGCGCCGGTGTTGCTGCGCAGGTGGGACTCCATGGCGGCGAAACCGAAGCTGGTGGCGTCGTCGTGTTCGAACAGCGAGGCGCTGTTGACCACCGCATCGACGGCCCCGAAATGCCGGATCACCGCGGGCAGCAGGGCGCGCACGCTGGCTTCGTCGCTGAGGTCGGCGTAGAACGGCTGCGCACTGCCCGGGCGCCCCGAGAGGGTCTCGCATTCGCGCGCTGTCGCCTGGGCCTCGGCGGCCGACTGCCGGTGGTGCACGGCCAGGTTCCAGCCGGCGCGCGCCAGCGACAGCGCGATCTCGCGGCCGAGGCGGCGGCCCGCGCCGGTGACCAGGGCGGTGGGGGGCGGGTGGGCGGGGTGCGTGTGGGGGCCGGGCATGGCGGGCGACCGATCTAGGACAATGGGCGGGTGAGTACGACACCGTGACTGAGTCTTCAAGTTTAACGAGCGCCCTGCTGGCGCGGGTGGCCGCCGCGATCCGCGAGGTCGGCGGCTGGCTGCCGTTCGACCGCTTCATGGCCATGGCCCTGTACGAGCCGGGCCTGGGCTACTACGCCAACCGCAGCCCGAAGTTCGGCCAGATGCCGCAAGGCGTGGCGGGGCAGGGCAGCGACTTCGTGACCGCGCCCGAGCTGTCGCCGCTGTTCGGCCAGACACTGGCCCGGCAGGTCGCGCAGGCCCTGAACGCCACGGACACCGACGAGGTCTGGGAGTTCGGTGCCGGCACCGGAGCGCTCGCGCTGCAGGTGCTCGATGCGCTGGAAGCCCTGGGCCAGGCGCCGCGCCGCTACACCATCGTCGACCTTTCCGGCAGCCTGCGCGAGCGGCAGCAGGCCACGCTGTCCCGCCACGCGGGCCGGGTGCACTGGGCCGACCGCCTGCCCGAGACCTTCGAGGGCGTGGTGCTGGGCAACGAGGTGCTGGACGCGATGCCGGTGCAGCTGCTGCACCGCGTGGGTGGCCAGGCCGACGGTGTGTGGCACGAGCGGGGCGTGGCGCTGGCCGGCGACGGCCGGCTGGCCTGGGCCGACCGCCCCACCGCGCTGCGGCCGCCGCTGGACATCGAAGGCCCGCACGACTACCTGACCGAGATCCATGCGCAGGGCGAGGCCTTCGTCAGGACCCTGGCCGAGCGCTGGACCCGTGGGGCGGGCTTCTTCATCGACTACGGCTTCCCCGAGGCCGAGTACTACCACCCGCAGCGCCACATGGGCACGCTGATCTGCCACCGCGCGCACAAGAGCGACGACGATCCGCTGGCCGACCTCGGCCTCAAGGACATCACGGCGCATGTGAACTTCACCGGCGTCGCGCTGGTCGCGCAGGACGCCGGCCTGGCCGTGCTGGGCTACACCTCGCAGGGCCGTTTCCTGATCAACGCCGGTCTGCTGGATGCCGCGAAAGACGCCGGCCCGCGCGAGAACGCCATGCTGGGCAAGCTGGTGAACGAGCACGAGATGGGCGAGCTGTTCAAGGTGATCGGCCTGGCGCCCGAAGCGAGCGCACAGGGCTGGGACCCGGTCGGATTTGCGTCGGGTGACCGCACCCACCGGCTGTAGGACGGCACCATGATCCGCTGGATGATCGTCATCTTCCTGGCCCTGATGCTGATCAGCTGGTTCACCCCGCTGCTGCACAAGCTGGGCTTCGGCAAGCTGCCGGGCGACCTGCGCTTTCGCGCCTTCGGCCGCGAGTGGTTCATTCCGCTGACCACGACCATCCTGCTGAGCTTCATCGCCAGCCTGATCGGCCAGGTGATCTGATACCCCGCAGGGTGTCTCTTGAAGCCCCGAAGGGCAGCCCCATCTGCGGGGGAATCCATGGAGTCCCCCGTGAACACCACCACCGAATCCCTGCACGTCGTCTGCCCGCATTGCCACACCACCAACCGCGTCGCGGCGGACGGTCTGCGCCAGGCGCCCGACTGCGGAAAATGCCACCGGCCGCTGTTCGGGGGGCACCCGGTCGAGCTGGGGGAAGAGGCTTTTGACAAGCATGTCGGCCGCTCGCAGCTGCCGGTGCTGGTCGATTTCTGGGCGCCCTGGTGCGGCCCCTGCCGCATGATGGCGCCGCAGTTCGAGGCGGCGGCCCGCGAGCTGGAACCGGGGGTGCGGCTGGCCAAGGTCAACACCGAGGAAGCGCAGGCGCTGGCTGCGCGCCTGAACATCCGCAGCATCCCGACGCTGGCGCTGTTCGTGGACGGGCGCGAGGTGGCGCGCCAGCCGGGCGCCATGGGCGCCGCCGACATCGTGCGCTGGACGCGCACGCAGTTGCGCCGCTGAGCGCCGCCGCTCAGGGCCGCTGGAGGTGGAAGGCCAGCGTCAAGGTGCGCGTGTACGTGTTGCCTGCCTGGTCGGTCGCGGTCACCGTGATGTCGAACGAGCTTTCTCCGTAGGTGCCGGGGCCGAAGCTGAGGCTTCCATCGGGCGCGACGCTGATCAGGCCGTTGCCGCCGGAGAACGTGCAGGTGTTGTTGGTGCGTGGGGACACGGCGATGTCGCTGCACAGCAGGCGGCCGGCGCCTTGCGGCGCGACCGACACCCATGTGTACACCGCCGACGGGCCGACCTCCTGCAGGCTGGGCACCAGCGTCTGCTGCAGCTGGATGTCGGTCGGTGCCGGATCGGGCACGGGTGGGGGCGAAACCGGCGGCGCAGGAGCGGCGGCTGGCGCGTTGCTGTGGCTGGTCGAGGTTTCCGACGTGACGAAGCGCTCTTTGGTCTGAAGCACGGTGCCGAAGTAGTTGCGTGGCGCGTACATCGCGCGCACGGTGTCGCGCAGCAGCTCGGTGTTGCTCCCGGGTTTGTGGCCCGGGTGGGTCGCCACATCGCCCAGCTCGAAGCGCAGGCCGAGGTAGATGCCCTGGCTCTTGTCGTCGCGGGTGTTGCGGAAGGCCTGCAGCACCAGGCTGGCGTCGATGCGGTCGATGCGGATTTCGCCGCCGAACTGCCAGCGGCCGCGGTTGTTCACGCCGATGTCGAGGTAGGCGTCCTGTGCGGGCAGGTAGTGGCGGTAGTTGAGGTGGACCCGCCGGTATTTGTCTTTGGCGTCCAGCAACCGGGTGCGGCCCTGTTTCCACTGCAGCCCGACCACGCCCTGTTCGCCCGCGTTGGCCTCGACCGTGGCCGAGAGTTCGTTGCGGCGGCCACCATAGAAACGCTCGGTGCGGCGCACGAACCCCTGCGTGTGGGTGACGGTGGTGGTGAAACCCTGGGTGTCCGAGCGGGTGTCGTCGAACGGCGTGTCGGAGACCGACAGCAAGCGGTCCTGCGTGCGCTGGTGCAGGCCCTCGACATACCAGCGGCGGACGCCCTGCACCGGCGCCACGCCGCTCAGGCGCCACTGGCCGCTGAAGCCCTTCATCTTGGCGGTGCGGCCCGGGATCGGCTCGCGGCCGGTGCTCAGCGAGCCGATCAGGTGGTGGCTGTCGCCCAGCCGGACACCGCCGCCGAGCATCAGGTGCTGCGAGCGGCTGGAGTGGTCGGCTTCGAGGCGGAAGGCGGTGTGTTCCTGCTCCAGGGAGAGGCCGACGACGCCCTGGGTGTCGCGCTCGACGCGCTGCACGCCGATTTCCAGTTCCGGCGATCCGGTGGCGGCGGGCGCCGAGGGGGGCGTGGTCTGGGCCAGGGCGCCCGCACTGGCGCAGGCGCCGGTCAGCAGGGTGAACAGGATGCGGGGTGAACGCGGGTGTGACAGACGGATGGACATGGTTTTTCTGGGGTGAAGCGGCAACACCGACCCTGGCACGCTCGAAGAGCGCACCGGGATCGGCGTTCACCGGGGGACGGGGATGGGCTCATCGCGTGGGCCTCCTCCCTGGACGCCATCGGGCAATGAACCGGGTGATCTTAGGGGTGTCATTCCCAGAATTCACACTTAAGTATCCATTTGATACACATTTGTCCCGTGCGAAGTGGCTTCCGCCGCGGGCGGCCCGGGCGCCGGGAAGGCGAGGTTGTAATTCGGTTACATCCGTCGGCATAATCCGGGGATCTGTTTTTCTGACGCTGCGCCATGGCCGATTCCACCGTCTCCACCTCCCGTCTGCTGGCCGACATCGGTGGCACCAATGCCCGTTTTGCCTGGCAGGCGGCGCCCGGCGCTGCGATCACCGATGTGCGCGTGCTGCCCGGCGCGCAGTACCCGACATTGCAGGCGGCCATGCACGCGTACCTCGACGGGTTGGGGCGTGGTGCGCCGGCCTCGGTGGCGATCGCGATCGCCAACCCGATCACCGGCGACCTGGTCCGCATGACCAACCACGACTGGGCGTTTTCGCAGTCGGCGGTCAAGGCCGAGTTCGGCCTGCGCAACCTGCGCCTGCTCAACGACTTCACCGCGCTGGCGCTGGCCCTGCCGGACCTGCCGGCGGCCGAGCTGCGCCGGGTCGGTGGTGGCGAGGCCGTGCCGGGCGTGGCCATGGGGCTGGTCGGTGCGGGCACCGGGCTGGGCGTCTCGGGCCTGCTGCCCGACGGGGTTGGCGGCTGGGTGCCGCTCGAAGGCGAGGGCGGTCACGTCACGCTGCCCGCGACCACGGCGCGCGAGCGGACCGTCATGGACGGCCTGATCCGGCGCTACGGCCACGCCTCGGCCGAGCGCGTGTGCTGCGGCCAGGGGCTGGTCGACACCTGCGCCATCCTGTGCGAGGCCGACGGCGTCACGGCGCAGGGCCTGGACAGCGCCAAGGCGGTCAGCGAGGCCGCCCTGCAGGCGGGCCATCCGCAGGCGCTGGAAACCCTGAACCTCTTCTGCGCCATGCTCGGTTCGGTCGCCGGCAACCTGGCGCTCACGCTGGGCGCGCGGGGCGGCGTCTACGTGGGTGGCGGCATCGTGCCGCGCCTGGGCGCCTGGTTCGACGCCTCGCCGTTCCGGGCCCGGTTCGAGCAGAAGGGCCGCTTCACCGGCCTGCTGCAGGGCATGCCGGTCTGGGTCATCACCTCGGAGCAATCGCCCGCCCTGCTGGGTGCGGCCCGGGCGCTCGATGCGCATCCCTGAAACTTTGTCACCAAGGCGTCCGGTTCGGGTTTTTGCGGATGTAATTTTTCTTTAATTAAAGATAAATTACAGACATCCGGCGGCATGGTGCCGCTCCGGATCGAACCGCGCCGCGCCCAGATGCGGGTCCGGCATCCCTTCCTTACTGGAGACATGATGATGAAACTCTCGAAACTCGCCACCGCTGTTGCTATCGCCATGGCCGGCTCTGCCGCCTTCGCTGGCGAGGTGGAGGTCCTGCACTGGTGGACCTCGGGCGGTGAAGCCAAGTCGGTGGGCGAGCTCAAGAAGATCATGCAGGGCAAGGGCCACACCTGGAAGGATTTCGCCGTGGCCGGTGGTGGTGGTGATGCAGCCATGACCGTCCTGAAGAGCCGTGTCGTCGCCGGCAACCCGCCGGCCGCCGCCCAGATCAAGGGCCCGGCCATCCAGGAATGGGCGAACGAAGGCGTGCTGGCCAATCTGGACACCGTCGCCAAGGCCGAGAAGTGGGACAGCCTGCTGCCGGGCGTGGTCGCCAACGTGATGAAGTACAAGGGCAACTACGTCGCCGCGCCGGTGAACGTGCACCGCGTCAACTGGATGTGGGCCAACAGCGCCGTGCTGAAGAAGGCCGGTGTGGCCTCCGCGCCCAAGACCTGGGACGAGTTCTTCGCCGCCGCCGAGAAGGTCAAGAAGGCCGGCCTGATCCCCGTCGCCCACGGTGGCCAGAACTGGCAGGACTTCACCACCTTCGAATCGGTGGTGCTGGGTGTCGGTGGCGCCAAGTTCTACCAGGACGCGCTGATCAAGCTGGACCAAAAGGCCCTGACCAGCCCGACCATGACCAAGTCGCTGGAAACCTTCCGCAAGATCAAGGGCTACACCGACCCCGCCGCCCCGGGCCGCGACTGGAACCTGGCCACGGCCATGGTGATCCAGGAAAAGGCCGCCTTCCAGTTCATGGGTGACTGGGCCAAGGGCGAGTTCACCGCCGCCGGCAAGGTGCCGGGCAAGGACTACATCTGCGCCGCCGCCCCGGGCACGGGCAACGCCTACACCTTCAACGTCGACTCGTTCGCGATGTTCAAGCTCAAGGACGCCGCCGCCCAGAAGGCCCAGGCCGATCTGGCTGCCTCCATCATGGGCACCGAGTTCCAGGAAGTCTTCAACCTGAACAAGGGTTCCATCCCGGTCCGCCTGGGCATGAAGATGGACAAGTTCGACGACTGCGCCAAGCTCTCCAGCAAGGACTTCGTCGACACCGCCAAGAGCGGTGGCCTGGTGCCCTCGATCGCCCACGGCATGGCTGTGAGCCCCGCTGCCGAAGGCGCCATCAAGGACGCCGTCAGCCAGTTCTGGAACGACGACAAGATCTCGGTCGCCGACGGTGTGAAGAACATCGCCAAGGCCGCCGCGACCAAGTAAGCACCCCGGTGCCACCAGCACAAGCCCATCCCTGGCGGATGGGCTTGTTTTTGGAACTCCCATGAAATCCTTCGAAAACCTGCTGCCCAAGCTGGTGATCACCCCAAGCTTCGTGCTGGGCTTCGCCTTCATCTACGGGCTCATGATCTGGAACGGTGTGCTGTCGGTCACCGGCTCGCGCATGCTGCCCAACTACGACAACTTCGTGGGCCTGGACCAGTACGTGCAGCTCTGGTCCATGGACCGCTGGTACGTGGCACTGAAGAACCTGGCGATCTTCAGCATCCTGTATGTCGGCGGCTCGATGCTGGTCGGCATGGTGCTGGCGATCTTCCTGGACCAGAAGATCCGCGCCGAAGGCTGGTTGCGCACCATCTACCTCTACCCCATGGCGCTGTCGTTCATCGTGACCGGCACGGCCTGGAAATGGATCCTCAACCCCAGCGACGGCCTGCAGAAGCTGATGCACGACCTGGGCTGGGCGACCTTCAACTTCGACTGGCTGGTGCAGTCCGACTACGCGATCTACTGCGTGGTGATCGCGGGTGTCTGGCAGTCGGCGGGCTTTGCGATGGCGCTGTTCCTGGCCGGCCTGCGCGGCATCGACGACAGCATCATCAAGGCGGCCCAGATCGACGGCGCCTCGCTGCCGCTGATCTACTGGCGCATCATTCTTCCGATCCTGCGCCCGGTGGTGTTCTCCACCATCCTGGTGCTCTCGCACCTGTCGATCAAGAGCTTCGACCTGGTGATGGCCCTCACGGCCGGCGGCCCCGGTTACGCGACCGACGTGCCCGCCACCTTCATGTACACGATGAGCTTCACGCGCGGCCAGATCGGCCTGGGCGCGGCCAGCGCCACCATGATGCTGGCGACCGTCGCGGCCATCGTGGTGCCCTATCTCTACAGCGAACTGCGGAGCAAGCCCCATGACCGCTAAACCCCTGACCTTTGGCCGGGTGTTCACCTATGGCCTGCTGCTGGTGGCGGCGCTGTTCTTCCTGACGCCGCTGTACGTGATGGTCGTCACCTCGTTCAAGGACGCCGAGCAGATCCGCAGCGGCAACCTGCTGAGCCTGCCGCACGGCCTGAACTTCGAGGCCTGGGGCCTGGCCTGGTCGACCGCCTGCACGGGTGTCGACTGCCGGGGCCTGAAACCCTACTTCATGAACTCGGTGGTGATGGCGGTGCCGGCGGTGCTGATCTCGACCGCCTGGGGCGCGATCAACGGCTACGTGCTGTCGATGTGGAAGTTCCGCGGCTCGGAGGTGCTGTTCGGTTTCCTGCTGTTCGGCGTGTTCATGCCGTTCCAGGTGGTGCTGCTGCCGATGAGCCAGGTGCTGGGCATGCTGGGCCTGTCGTCGTCGATCAGTGGCCTGGTGCTGGTGCACTGCCTGGCCGGCATGGCGGGCACGACGCTGTTCTTCCGCAACTACTACACGGCGGTGCCGCGCGAGCTGGTGAACGCCGCGCGCATCGACGGTGCGGGCTTCTGGCGCATCTTCTGGCGCATCGTGCTGCCGATGTCCACGCCCATCATGATGGTCACGCTGATCTGGCAGTTCACCAACATCTGGAACGACTTCCTGTTCGGCGTCGCCTTCAGCGGCGCCGACAGCAAGCCGGTGACCGTGGGCCTTAACAACATGGCCAACACCACCAGCAGTGTCAAGAGCTACAACGTGGACATGGCCGCCGCGATCATCGCCGGCCTGCCCACCATGCTCGTCTATGTGCTGGCCGGCCAGTACTTCGTCAAAGGTCTGACGGCCGGTGCCGTCAAAGGTTGAAATTCATGGCTTCTCCACTCCACATCAAGGGCATCCGCAAGGCGTTCGGCAAGGGCGACAAGACGGTCGAGGTGCTCAAGAAGATCGACATCGACGTCGCACCGGGCGAGTTCCTGATCCTGGTCGGGCCCTCGGGCTGCGGCAAGTCCACGCTGCTGAACATCATCGCCGGCCTCGAAGAGCCGACCGAAGGCGAGCTGCACATCGGCGGCAAGAACGTGATCGGCATGCCGCCGGCGCAGCGCGACATCGCCATGGTGTTCCAGAGCTACGCGCTCTACCCGACCATGACCGTGGCCGACAACATCGGCTTCGCGCTGGAAATGCGCAAGGTGCCCAAGGCCGAGCGCGACAAGCGCATCCAGGAAGTGGCGACCATGCTGCAGATCGAGCACCTGCTCGACCGCCGCCCGGCCCAGCTCTCGGGCGGCCAGCGCCAGCGCGTCGCGATGGGCCGCGCCCTGGCGCGCGACCCGCAGCTGTTCCTGTTCGACGAGCCGCTGTCCAACCTGGACGCCAAGCTGCGCGTGGAAATGCGCGCCGAGATCAAGCGCCTGCACCAGCACAGCGGCATCACCACGGTCTACGTGACCCACGACCAGATCGAAGCCATGACGCTGGGCAGCCGCATCGCGGTGATGAAGGGCGGCATCCTGCAGCAGATCGGCTCGCCCGACGAGATCTACCGCCGCCCGGCCAACACCTACGTGGCCGGCTTCATCGGTTCGCCGACCATGAACTTCATCGACGGTCGCGTCGAGCGCGGTGGCGAGAACGGCCGCTTCGTGTTCGCCGGTGGCGCGCTGGACCTGCCCTGCCCGGCCGGGCCGGACGTGACGCTGGGCCAGCGGCCCGAGCACATCCACCTGTCCGACAACGCCAGCTGGCGCGGCGAGGTGTTCCTGGTCGAGCCGACCGGTGCCGACACCTTCGTGGTGGTCAAGACGGCCGCCGGCATGGTCACGGTGCGCGAGCCGGCCAACACCCGGCTGCAGATCGGCGACAACGTGGGCATGACCGTGAGCGGCCACCACAACAACTGGTTCGACAAGGCGTCCGGCAACCGCCTGACCGAGATGGACTCGTCCAGCCTGTTCGTGGGCTGAGGCCGGCTCAGGTCAGCTGCAAAGTGATCTGCAGCCCGTGGGGCCGCAGGTTCTCCGCGCTGGCCTCGCCGCCGTGGCGGTGCGCGATCTCGCGCACGATCGCCAGCCCCAGGCCGCAGCCGCCGGGCAGTTCGCTGGCGCGCCAGAAGCGCTGGAACACATGGGCCATGTCGGCCTCGGAAAGCCCCGGCCCGTTGTCTTCCACCAGCAGCCGGGTGGTGTCGCCCTCGGCCTCGACCTTGAGCGTGACCGCGCTGCCGCGCGGCGTGTAGCGCAGGGCGTTGTCGATCAGGTTGGCCATGGCCTCGCGCAGCTGCAGCGCGTCGCCCTGCACCGTGCGGTGCTGCTCGCCCTCGAAACCCAGGTCGACACCGGCCGCCACCGCGCGCGGTGTCCATTCGCGCGCCACCTCGCGCGCCAGCGCCGCCAGGTCCAGCGGCTCGCGCCGCGCCGTGGTCTCGGTGCGCGCCAGCGTCAGCAACTGGTGCACCAGGTGGGCGCTGCGCTCGGCGCCGGTGAGCACCTTGGTCAGCCGCGCGCCCAGCACCGGATCGCTGTTCTCGCGCTGCGCCAGCTCGACCTGGCTGATCAGGCCGGCCAGCGGCGTGCGCAGCTGGTGGGCGGCGTCGTTGATGAAGCGCTTTTCCTGGTGCACGTTGCGCGCCACCTCGTCCAGCAGGCCGTTGATGGCCTGCACCAGGGCGTGCACCTCGTTGGGCGCCTGCGTCATGCCGATCGGCGAGAGCGCGTTCACCGAGCGGTTCTCCAGCTGCGCGGTCAGGCGCGTCAGCGGCGTGAGGCCGCGCTGGATGCCGCCATAGACCGCCAGGCTCAGCAGCACGCCGGCCGCCAGCAGCGGCGCCAGCATGTCGGCGATCAGCTCGCGCGCGATGCGCTGCTGCACCGCCAGGCTCTTGCCGACCTGCACCCGCAGCGTCTGCGGGGCATCGGTCTCGCCGTAGTTGACGTCCAGCGCCACGATGCGCAGCGGCTTGCCGTCGATCTCGGAGGCGTACAGCAGCGGGTCTTCGGTGCCGACCGTGCCGGCTGGCGGTTGCGGCAGTTTCTGGTTGCCCAGCAGGAACTGGCCGGGCGGCGAAGACACCATGTAGCTGATGCGGTCCTTGGGGTCCTGTTCCAGCACGTCCTGCGCCGCGCGCGGGAAGTCGATCAGCAGGCCCGAGCCGATCGGCTTGACCTGGCGCGCCAGCGCGCGCACCGACTGCGTGAGCGACTGGTCGATGCCCTTCTCGGCGTAGGACAGCGCGATCCGGTAGGCCAGCAGGCCACCACCGGCCCACAACACCAGCTGCGGCAGCAGCAGCCACAGCAGCAGCTGGCGCCGCAGCGAGAGCCGGGTGGTGGTCGCGGCCGTCATGGCGCGCCGGTGTTTTCCAGCAGGTATCCCAGGCCGCGGATGTTGCGGATGTTCAGCGTCGATCCGGCCAGCTTGCGGCGCAGCCGGTGCACATAGACCTCCAGCGCGTTCGAGGTCACACCGGCTTCACCCGGCTCGGACTGCCAGGTCGAGAGCACGTCTTCGCGGCTGACCACTTGGCCGGTGTGGCGCACCAGCAGGTCCAGCAGCGACCATTCGCGCTGGGTCAGCTCGATCGGCTCGTTGCCCAGCCAGGCGCGCGGCAGCACCGGGTCGACGCGCAGGGTGCCGGGGGCGGGTGGCGGCGCGGGAACCAGCGGGCTGGGGCCGAAGGCCGGCAGGCTGGCGCGGCGCAGCATGGACTGCAGGCGCGCCAGCAGCTCGTCGCGGTTGAAGGGTTTGGTCAGGTAGTCGTCGGCGCCGGCGTTCAGGCCCTCGACGCGGTCCTCGATGCCGTCGCGCGCGGTCAGGATCAGCACCGGCAGCGCGGGCAGTCGCTGGCGCAGCCGCCGCAGCACCGTCAGGCCGTCGATCTTGGGCAGGCCCAGATCGAGCACCACGCCTTCGTAGGCGCCGGTCTCCAGCAGGGTCAGCGCCTGTTCACCGTCGGCCGCGGTGTCGATGCGGTGGCCGGCCTGCATGAGCTGTGCGCCCAGGCCGTCCCGCAGCAGCTCGTCGTCTTCCACAATCAGCAAATGCGCCATGGGCGGGATTATCCGGGCTGTGGCGCCGGCGGCGCGGGCGGCAGGGCCTGCGCCACGGCGTGGGACCGCGCTTCGTGCAGCGCCTGGGCGATGCGCAGGCCGAGATCGCGCGCGCCGGCGTGGGCCTGCGAGACCTTCTGTGCGATGACCGCGCTGTCGACCGACTGCGCGGCACGCAGCGCCAGCAGCAGGCGTTCGCGCTGCGGGTAGGGCCGCTCCTCGAACCCGAGGCGGCCGCGGGCATCGCACTCGCAGGCCAGCAGCACCTCGACGAAGCGTTCGGGCCGTCGCAGCGCGTCGCAGCGCTCCAGCAGGCGCAGGGTGGGGGTGGCCGCCAGCGCTTCGCTGCGGTGGACGTGGCCGTGCTCGCGCGCCACCACGTCGGCCAGTTCGCGGCTCTCGCGCGGCACGCGCCAGCGCTCGCAGACGCCCTGGAGCAGCTTGGCGCTGCGTGCCTCGTGGTCGATGTGGCGCGGCAGCACGTCGGCCGGCGTCGTGCCCTTGCCCAGGTCGTGGCAGAGGCAGGCAAACCGCACCGGCAGGCTGGCGCCCAGCCGCGCGCCCATGTCCAGCACCATCATCAGGTGCACGCCGGTGTCGACCTCGGGGTGGTAGTCGGCGCGCTGCGGCACGCCCCAGAGCCGGTCCACCTCGGGCAGCAGCCGCACCAGCGCGCCGCAATCGCGCAGCACCTCGAACATGCGGCTGGGGCGTTGCTCCATCAGGCCGCGCGAAAGCTCCTGCCAGACGCGCTCGGGCACCAGGTGGTCGACCTCGCCGTGTTCGACCATCTGCACCATCAGGGCTTGCGTTTCCGGCGCCACCGAAAAGTCCGGGAAACGCGCCGCGAAGCGCGCCAGCCGCAGGATGCGCACCGGGTCTTCGGCGAAGGCCCCGGTCACATGCCGCAGCACGCGGTCCCGCAGATCGCGCTGCCCGCCGTAGGGGTCGATCAGTGTCGCGTGCAGCAGGTCGTCGACCTGGGCCCGTGCCACCGCCATCGCGTTGATGGTCAGGTCGCGCCGCGCCAGGTCGTCCTCGAGCGTGACGGACGGATCGGTATGGAAATGAAAGCCGTGGTAGCCCGGCGCGGTCTTGCGCTCGGTGCGGGCCAGCGCATATTCCTCCCGGGTCTGCGGATGCAGGAACACCGGAAAGTCCTTGCCGACCGGCAGAAAGCCGTCGGCGGCCATGTCGCCGGGCGTGGCGCCGACCACGACCCAGTCGCGGTCGACATGGGCGGCCGTCGCGGTGTCCCGCGCCAACAGGGCGTCGCGCACCGCGCCACCCACCAGATAGATGTCCATCCGGCAAGTGTAGGGGCCACCCGCGCGGCCGCGGAGCGTGGGGGCCGGGAATTCAGCGCCGGGCCGCCCCAAGCTGAATTCGCACCCCCTCGGGGGGCAGCGACCCGCGCAGCGGCGGAGCGTGGGGGCTTTTATCCAGCCCGATAGGGTTCGTCGAAGGCGATGAAATCGTGTTCGGCCAGTGCCTGCTCCACCCAGGCCTGTACCCCGGGCAGGGCGAGCACGCGGTCGACGTAGGCCTGTACCTGCGGTTCCAGTGGCAGCGCGTAGGTGCGCAGCCGGGTGCAGACGGGAGCGAAATAGGCATCGACGATGGTGAAGGCGCCGAACAGCATCGGCCCGCCGTGTTCGGCCAGCAGCGCGGTCCACATCGCGCTCAGCCGCGCCACGTCGGCGCGCACGCCGGCCTGGTCGCGCCAGACGATGCGGCCGATCTCGGGCAGCGCCGCTTCGATGTTCATCGGGCAATGGTTGCGGATGGCGGTGAAGCCGCTGTGCATCTCGGCGCAGACGCTGCGCGCCCGGGCCCGCGCACGGGCGTCGGCGGGCCAGAGGTTCTTTTCGGGAAAGCGTTCGGCCAGGTACTCGGCGATCGCCAGCGTGTCCCAGACCGCGAAGCCGTCGTCGACCAGCGCCGGCACCTTGCCGACCGGGTTGATGGCCGAGACCGTGGTCTTGAAGGTCGAGGTGGCGTCGAACGCGTCGAAGCGCACCATCTTCTCTTCGAAGGGAATGCCGGCCTGGGTCAGCAGCACCCAGGGGCGCATGGACCAGGACGAGTAGTTCTTGTTGCCGATGTAGAGCTGCAATGACATGGAAGCCTCCGTGGGTGGGGCTCCATGCTAAGGCCGGCCGCGGGCCGGATTGATGCCGAAAAACCGGCCGATTGATTCGGACCCGGACCGGGCGGGCCGTCGCTCAGGCGTACTTTTCGAGGATGCGGGTCGAGCGCTCGACCTCGCGCAGCGTCTGGTCTTCCGACTCGGACACCGACACCGCCTCCATCACCGAGCAGGCCATCATCCGGTAGAAGGCCTTGTCCATGGCCTTGCGGGCGGCCGACATCTGCTGTGCCACGTCCTCGCAGGGCCGGCCGGATTCCACCATCTCGATCAGGCCGCGCACCTGGCCCTCGATGCGCTTGAGCCGGTTGACCACGTCGCGCTGGTGCTCCGCACGGAACGCGGCGGGTGTGCCTTCCGGGGCGGTCGTCTTGGTCTTGGCGGTGGTGCTGGCCATGGTGGGTTCCGTGTGGGTGGGACGGGGCGAGTGTGCCAAAAAATCAGGGCAGCTCGCGGTTGTAGCTTTCCGGGTGGGCGGCGGGGCCGACGATGCCCAGGCGCGAGCGCAGCGACTGGGGCTGGCCGGTGATCAGCGCCGCGTAGTGCGTGGTGTTGGCCAGCACCTTCTTGACGTAGTCGCGGGTCTCCTCGAACGGGATGTTCTCGGCCCAGATCTCGCCGGCCAGGGTCGGTCCCTGGCGCCAGGTGCGGGCCCGGCCCGGGCCGGCGTTGTAGGCGGCGGCGGCCAGCGGCATCGAACCGTCGAGATCGTCCAGCGCCAGCTTGAGGTAGGCGGTGCCGATGGTGATGTTGGTGTCGCGGTCGGCGATCTGGTGCGGCTGGAAGTCGGTCAGGCCGATCTTGCGCGCGGTCCATCGGGCCGTCGCCGGCATCACCTGCATCAGGCCCGAAGCGCCGACACCCGAGCGCGCCTCGGTGATGAAGCGGCTCTCCTGCCGGATCAGGCCGTAGACGTAGGCCGGGTCGATGCCGATCTCGCTGGTGCGCTTGAGCACCTGGGTGCGGAACGGCATCGGGAAGCGCTGCGAAGCGTCCTGCACCTCGCGGGTGCGCTCGCTGGTGTTGATGCAGCGGTCCCAGATCTCAAGCTGGCAGGCCAGCGCCGCCGCCGCCAGCAGCTCGCGGTCGCCCATGCCGCCGCGCGCGTGCAGGTTGGTGGTGTAGTTCCACTCGCGCACGCCTTCCGTGCGCAGGCCCAGCCGCATCGCGGCCAGCGCGCGCTGCAGGCCGGGGTTGGACTGGGCGAAGGCGAGTTCCTGCGGGGTCAGCGGCAGCGGTGGCGGTGGTTCGGCCCAGGCGCGGCCGAGCTCTTCCAGCGCCAGCTGCTCGTAGAAGCCCTGGCCGCCGGCGATCTGGCGGTACAGGCCGCCGGCGACGATGTGGGCCGTGAGCACGTCGGGTTCCTTGAGCGCCTGCGTGGCCCGCGCCCGCCAGTAGACCCAGACCGGTTCCTGGCGCTGCGGCTCGTCCATCGCCGCGATGGCGTCGCGCACATGGCCCCAGGCGCCTGCGCGCAGCCCGGCACGTGCCTTCCAGGCCAGGTGGTCGGCGTGCATGAAGCGGTCCTGGCCGTTGGCGAAGGCGGCCAGCGCCTGGTCCTGCTGGCCCGTCGTCTGCGCCATGCGCTTGCCGATCACGCCCCAGAGCCAGCTGCGTTCTTCTTCGGTCAGCTGCGCCTTCCAGCGCGTGTGGTCCATCTCGTGCGCGGCGGCGGCCGGGTCCAGGCTGGCCAGCCGGATGATGGCCAGGGTCACCAGCTCCTTGGTGCGCGGGCGGATGGCGGTGATCTTCTCGTTCAGGTAGCGCGCCGGGTCGGCGGCGATGGTGTTGACCATCACCACCCAGTCCGGGTTGAGCAGGTTGACCGCCTGCGACACGGTGGCGGGCTTGTTGCTCTCCATGCCCAGCCGGGCGCGCTGCCAGGCGACTTCGGGCTTGAGGTGGCCGCTGTCGAGGAAGGCCTTGGCGGCGGTGGCGCAGCCGTCTTCGGCCAGGGGCTGGGCGTGCCAGAGCGTCGCGACCTGCCGGGCGACTTCCTCGGACGGGCGGCGGCGCGCGACGGCATCGAGCATCAGCGCATAACACTGGATCTGCTTGTCGTCGCCCATGCGGTAACGCGGCAGCTCGGCCTCGAAGTTGGTCCAGTCGCGCTGCCGGCCCAGTTGCAGCAGCCAGTCGTTGCGCAGCCGGTCTTCCCAGTAGGTGCCGGCCATGCGGGCCAGCGCGGCGCGGATGTCGGCCGGGCTGGCGGCCTCCAGCCGCGCACGCGCTTCCCAGTACACGGCCATGGGTTCGAGCAGATGACCCTGCACCCGTGGCAGCAGGGTCGACAGCGTCGGGCTTGCGTTGCGGCGGAAGGCCTCGCGCATCTCCAGCAGGGCGCTGTCCGCGGCGGTCTGCGCCCAGGCAAAGCCCGGCAGCAGCAGGGCGGCCATAATGGGCAGAACCCCCTGTTTCAAGCGCATCAGTTTCATGCGGCGATTATGGACAACAACCCAGTGAGCCCCGCGAAAGACCCATCGGCACCCGGCCCCAAACCCGCCTGGCGCAAACAGCTGATCGAGAAGCGCCAGAACCTGGCCGACCGCGCCTGGCGCAACGACCTGTTGCAGCGCGTGATGCGGGTCTGGCTGATCCACCGGCCGGACACCGTGATCGGGGCCTACTGGCCGATCAAGGGCGAGTTCGACCCGCTGCCGGCACTGTTCCGCTGGCAGGAGGCGGGGCTGGAGGAAGATGCGCAGAGCGCCGCCCGCCAGCGCCGCATCGGCCTGCCGGTGGTCAACAAGATCGACAAGACCCTGACCTTCTACAGCTGGTACCCCGGCTGCCCGATGGAAGAAGACGCCTTCGGCATTCCGAAGCCGAAAGACACCGAGATCATCGAACCCACGCTGATCTTCGTGCCCTGCGTGGGCTACGGGCCGGGTGGCTACCGGCTGGGTTACGGCGGCGGCTTCTACGACCGCACCCTGGCCTCGCTGCAGCCCAAGCCCTTCACCGTCGGTCTGGGCTACGACTTTGCCTACCTGCCCGATCTGGCGCCGGAGATTCACGACGTGCCGCTGGATGCGATCCTGGCCGACACCGGCGTGATGTGGCCGCTCAAGGGTTAGGGGTGCTCGGCTGAGGCGTGCACCTCGCTGATGCGCTTCTCGCGGCTCACCAGATACAGGCCGCTGCCGACGATGATCGCCGCGCCGACCCAGGTGTGGGCTTCCGGCAGCGTGTGCCAGATCAGCCAGTCCAGGCCCACGCCCCAGGCCAGGGCGGTGTATTCGAAGGGCGCGACGGCGCTGGCCTGGCCGCTGCGGAAGGCCTCGTTGATGGTCAGCTGGCCCAGAAAACCCGTGACCGCCAGCGCCAGCAGCAGCCCGGCGTGGTCCAGCGAGACCGGTTTCCAGTTCGACCAGGCCAGCAGGCCGCCGCCGACCGTCATGAACACCATCATGGTCAGGATCAGCGACTCGGTGCTGTCGGTGCGGCTGAGCAGACGGCCCGCGACGGCGGCCACCGCGTAGCAGAAGGCGGCCGTCATCACGGCGATGCCGCCGGTGGTGGCAAAGCCGGCCTGCAGGTCACCGCCGCTGGGCCGGATCGCCACCAGCACGCCGATGAAGCCGACACCGATGGCCCACCAGTGCGCCTTGGGCACCCGCTCCTTGAGCACCGGCACCGACAGCGCGGTGATCAGCAGCGGCGCGATGAAGAAGATGGTGTAGGTCGCCGACAGCGGCAGCTCGCTCACGCCGCGCGTGAACAGCGAGAGCATGGTGATGCCCAGGCAGCCGCGCAGGATGTGCAGCGACCAGCGCAGGTTCTTCAGCCGGCCCCAGCCGCGGCGCCACTGGATCCAGGCCAGCACCAGCGGCAGCGCGGTCAGGCCGCGCAGGCAGGCCATCTGCAGCGGCGGGTAGTGGGCCGACAGCGTCTTGAGCACCGCGTCCATGAGCGAGAAAAAGCCCACCGCCAGCATCATGTTGACGATGCTGCGCAGGTTGCCTTTGGCGTGTTGGGCGGGGTCGGTCATGTCGGAAGGAAAAGGGGCGCAGTGTGCCTGAGGCGCGCCGGGCCGCGGGCACCACTGGGGGTCAATCGATGTGGTCCACCGTGTCGGGGTCGGGCACGTCGCCGATCGCCTGCCGGGTCCGTTCGGCCTCGCGCAGCAGCCATTCGCAGAACGCCTTGACCTCGGGCCGCTGGTGCGTGCGCGGTGCGACCACCAGCCAGTACACCAGCGGGGAGTCCAGCCGCATCTTGGGCAGCGGTTCGACCAGATCGCCATTGGCCAGGCTCTCGGCCACCAGCGGCAGGCGCGCCAGCGCCACGCCCTGGCCGGTGAGCGCGGCCTGCACGATCTGGCTGGCGTAGTTGAAGTAGAGCCAGCGCTGGGGCGACAGGCGGGCCTTGGCGCGGGTGCGCGGGCTGCCGACGGTGGCGGGTGCGAAATGGTCCAGCCAGCGCTGCCAGGTGAGGTACTCCAGGTGGCGCGTGCGGTGGGCGTCGCCGGCCTCGACCAGGGTGACCTTGGCGAGGTCGTCGAGCTTGGTAATGCGGTGTTCGCGCAGCAGCCAGGGGCTGGCCACCGGTGTGAGCTGTTCGCCGAACAGCCGGACCGCGCCGGCCGAGATGGTTTCGGGCGCCGCGTAGCGGATCGCCAGGTCGACGTCGGCGGTCGCGAGGTCCACCGCGGCGTCGGTGGCGTCGATGCGGATGTCGATGTCGGGGTGCTCGCGCTGGAAGGCTTCGAGGCGCGGGATCAGCCACATCGAGGCGAACGAGGCCCAGGTGGTGATGGCCACGCTGCGGCGCCCCGCGCTCTGCCGGATCAGCCGCACGGCCGCATCAATCTTCTCCAGCGCGACGCTCGATGCGCGCAGCAGGATGGAGCCGGCGCTGGTGAGTTCGACGGCACGCGTGTGGCGCAGGAACAGGGCGGTGCCGACCTCGTCTTCCAGTGCCTGGATCTGCCGGCTGACCGCGCTCTGCGTGAGGGAAAGCTCTTCGGCGGCGGCGCGGAAGTTCAGGTGCCGGGCGACGGCTTCGAAGGCGCGCAGGTGGCCGGCCGAGATCGGCCGGGTGCGCGGATGGCTGGGGGGCAGCGTCATGGGCGGTGCGCCTCGCGGGCGGGTCGATTGATGCGGATGGGGAATCAATAGCTTAGCCCCATTTCATTGGACGTGTCGACACGCCGGCGGGAAGATGGCACCCGTGTCGAAGTCCAAGGAGTGCGCCATGTCCACCACCGTCTACCCCGTTTCTTCTGTTTCCCCTGCCGTCGCCGGCGCTGCCCGGGCTGGTGCGTGGCGCCTGCATCCCGGTTGCGCCATGAGCCTGCGCCCGAAGGACACGGCGGTGTTGCGCATCCGCCGCGGCCGCGTCTGGGTCACCCTGGGCGAACCGGGCGTGATGTCGCCGGAAGGGGCGGGCGACCGTTTCCTGCAGGATGGTGATGCGCTGCTGGTGCCGGCGGGATCGCGGCTGGTGATGGAGCCGCTGGCACCGCGCGGTGCGTCGGACCCCGTGTGTTTCGACTGGACGGACGCCGCGGCGCCGGCCTTGGAGGCCGGGCGGTTCGGGCGCGACGTGCTGCTGCCCCTGCACGAACTGGGGGCGGCGCTGGGCCAGTCGGGGCTGGCGCTGGCGCGGGTGCTGCGCGGCCTGCTGGGTTACGGCGAGTTTCTGGTGGCGGGGCGTGGCCGGGTGCTCTCGCCGCTGGAGTCACTGCGCTCCTGAGGGCGGTCGCCGACGCGGTTTGGGCTGGCGGGCCGCCACGGCGGCCTCCAGCGCCAGCCGGGCCCAGGGCGCCATCAGCGCGGGCGATTCCAGTGCTTCGTCCGGCGGCGTGTGGTAGTGGGTCTGGCGCATCTCGCCCCGGGCCTCGTACTCGAACGCGCGCGCGCCGGCCGCCAGCCATTGCGGCTTGGTCTGTTCGTTGGACTTGAGGAACAGGGTGTCGTAGGCAATGATCGCCACGTTCATGCCGTCGACCGACAGCCCGTAGCCGCCGAACATGCGCTTGGCCTGCACGGGGCCGAGACAGGACAGCAGCTCGCAGGCGTGCAGCACAAGGGGATCGGTGATGGGTCGGGTGGCCATCCGCACATCGTAGTGGCGGCGCGGGGGTGGGACAATGTTTCATGGCCAGACCCAAGTCCGCAACCCACGACCTCAAGCGCGAGGAAATCCTCGACGTTGCCGCCCAGTGTTTCGCCCGACAGAGCTTCCCGGCCGCGAGCATGAACGACATCGCCACCGCCTGCGGCGCCAGCAAGGCGCGGCTCTACCACTATTACGAGAGCAAGGAAGCGATCCTGTTCGACCTGCTGGACCGCTACACCCAGCGCCTGCTGGCGTTGATTGGCGAGGCCGAGGCGCGGGCGCAGCGCAAGAACCTGTCCGAGCGCGACGCGCTGAGCGAACTGGTGCGCGCCTTCCTGGCGGAGTACGAAAGCTCGGCCACCCGGCACGTGGCGCTGGTGTCCGACACCAAGTTCCTGGGCGAGGTGCAGCGCGAGCTGATCCTCAACCGCCAGCGCGACGTCGTGGCCGCGTTCACCCGTTTTCTCAAGCGCGCCTACCCGGACCGCGTGACGCCGACCAACCAGACCGCGCTGACCATGATGCTGTTCGGCATGATCAACTGGACCTTCACCTGGCTGCGCCCGGGCGGGCCGATGAGCTACGCCGCCTTTGCCGACGAGGTGGTGGCGGTGCTGGAACGCGGCCTGGGCTGACCCCCGCAGACTGCGGGGTCTTTTGTTTACTTATCCGTAATCGATTTCGATTAAGTAAAATTTCACGGTTCGCCACCGGCGCCCTTCCCACATCCACAGGAGACCACCCCATGAGCAAAGCCTTCGCCTCGCAGGCCGACCTGCAAGACAAGAAGATCACCTTCGAACAGCTGAGCGAGCACTGCTGGGCCTACACCGCCGAAGGCGACCCGAACTCGGGCGTGATCATCGGTGACGAATTCATCATGGTCAGCGACGCCACCGCCACCCCGGCCATGGCGCGCGACCTGATCAAGCAGATCCGCAAGGTCTCCAAGAAGCCGATCAAGTATGTGTTGCTGACCCACTACCACGCGGTGCGCGTGCTCGGCGCCAGCGCCTACTTCGCCGAAGGGGCGACCGAGATCATTGCCAGCCAGGGCACGCTGGAGCTGATCCAGGAACGTGGTGCGCAGGACATGCAGAGCGAGATGGAGCGCTTCCCGCGCCTGTTCCGCGGTGCCGATTCGGTGCCGGGCCTGACCTGGCCGAGCATGGTGATCGGTGGTGGTGACCCGACCAAGGGCGAGCAGCCCGGCAAGCTCTCGATCAACCTTGGCGGCGTGGTGGTGCAGATCTGGAGCCCGGGCCACGGCCACACCCGCGGCGACACCATCGCCTGGGTCGAAGAAGAAAAAGTGCTGTTCAGCGGCGACCTGGTCGAGTACGAAGCCGGCGTCTACACCGGCGACGCCCAGCTCGAAGAATGGCCTGCGACGCTCGAAGCCCTGCGTGCGCTCAACGCCGAATTCATCGTGCCCGGCCGCGGCGAAGCCATGAAGGGCAACGCCGACGTCAACAAGGCGCTGGACTACACCCAGCGCTGGGTCACGACGCTGTTCCAGGCCGGCAAGGAAGCGGCGGCCGCCAACATGGACCTCAAGGGTGCCATGGCCCACACCCGCAAGAGCATGGACCCGATATTCGGCCATGTGTTCATCTACGAACACTGCCTGCCGTTCGACGTCAGCCGCGCCTACGACGAAGCCAAAGGCATCAAGAACCCGCGCATCTGGACCGCCGAGCGCGACATGGAAATGTGGAAGTCGCTGCAGGGCTGATCGCAGCGTTTCGCAGACAACAAAAAACCCGCCTTGGCGGGTTTTTTGTTGGTCAAGATGTTTGCTCAAGTGGGTTGAATGTAGAAGCGAATCATCTGAATGACGACCAGTGCGTTTTCGGACAATGTGTTGTAGTCCAGGGTTATCGATCCAGCCGTCCATCCCCCAAACGCAGAGGGCGGCGTGCCAGTCCACGCACTGGCTGTCATCGCACCTTGGGCTGGCACTGTAATAGTGACCGGCGTGCCCGCCGGCATTGTTGGTGTCTCCGTGGATTTCATCAGCTCACCGTTCCCGTCGTAAAGGTAGAAACCCAGGCTGCATGTCGATACGGTGGCTTCGTTGTATTTCAGTACAGGGTCACATTGGACGCGCACCGATTTCCCGGCAATCACGGTCTCGGCGCCAAGAGCAATGACAACGTCGGTATTGGTCGTCGTGGTGGACGTTCCAGTGCTGTTGTAGGTGTTGCCCCCTGTGTCCACCCGATTGGCTCCGGCACTCCAATTGAGCGGTAACCCAAGGTCAAACGTGGTCTGGACGCGGGCACCGCCGGCCGGAATGAACCGTCCTTCGCTGCCGGTGGTCCCGCTTGGGTAGGTTCCCGAAATCGTGATCCAGCAAGCAGCATCGCTGCCATCTTGGCGTTTGCAGCTCACGTATTGGTCGGTCGCGGGCAAACCCAAGGTGATCACCACATTGCTGCCGTGGGCGGCTGCGGTTGTTTGTCCGCGCAGCCCACCGGTGGTGACGGCGGTCCAGATGATCTGGCCATTGGTCGGCAGCCCTGTGGTCGTTGTGACTGCCGGAGCAAGAAAAATCGTATTGCTGTAGCCCCAACTGTCAGAAAAGAGCGCGGTCCCGGTCAGGATGCAGGGAATCAAGGTGCCGCTGGTGTTGACGCAGCTCACCTGGGCGCTGCCTGTCGCCCAGTTGGGCAACCCCCAAGACCATGTCGAGAAGTGGCTCACGGTGGACTTGATGGCCAAGCCGCTGGGTGAACCGGTGGAAGTGACGACAGTGCCTTGACCTTCAACCACCCACAGGCCTTGGTGCTCGTCGAAATGCCACAGAGGCAGTGTGGAACCTTCGGCCAGTGTCTGACCGTTGATGCTGCCGAAGGGAAGGTCCATCTGGATGTCGGCGGTCTTGCCGGCGCCCAGTTGCAGCGTGTTGCCAGCAGCGTCCAGAAAGTGGACCGTCATCAGGCCGGTGGCGACCAGGCTCAGGTTGTTGCCGGCGTGGCCCTGACCGGGCATGGCAAGCAGATCGCTGCCTTTCACATCCCAGGGGGTCAACTGCATGGTGATAGCACCGGTAGCGACCTGTCCTTGTGCATCGACCAACGCGTTGGCAGGCAGCAGCACGCTGGAGCCCACACTCTTGGCCAGCACCATTTGCGCTGCTTCTGCCTGGATCAGCGTCAGTGTTTCCTTGACAGGAATGAGCCTCACCGCCACTTCGGGTGGTGCTTTGCCAGCTTCCAGCGAGACCCGCACCGTCTGGGCAACAAAGCCAGCCTTGGTGACATGCAGCACCTGATCAACGCCGAACGGCACCTGATCCAGCGATGCGACGCCCTCTGCGTTGGACGTGGCTGTCAGGGTGCCCAGCGAGACCTGTGCGTTCGGCAGCAGGACGCCATCGGCGCCCAATATGCTCACCTTCAGGGCCATCGCCGTGGGCGTGGCCGCTGTCTGGACAACCAGGGCTTCGGTGGTGGAGCCCACCTGTCCGGCCTTGTCCTTGACCGTCAGCTTGACCGTGTAGGTCCCAGCAGCGGCGTAGGTGTGGGTCGCGATCTTTCCGGTGCCGGTGGTGCTGTCACCGAAGTCCCAGGTGTACGCGGTGACGGTGTTTTTGCGGACCAAGGGGTCGACCAGGGTGCCGGAGGCATCGAAGGTGGCGACCTGGCCGGCGACGACCGGTTCGGGGGTGACGGTGAAGCTTGCGTATGGTTTGCAAGCGACCACGAGAACGGCGAGCATGCTGACGAGCAGCAGCCGCCAGAGGCGAGCTGGAGACATGGAAAGACCCTCCCTGGGTATTGATCGGAAACACGGCCGGCCAGCGACGCTGGTCCGGGTGCAACAAATTGTATGCATCCGCGATGGATGGACGCTGCCTTGCCCCATCGGCACCTGGATGGCCATGAAAAAAGCCCACCGGGGTGGGCTTTTTTCACGAAGGAGGGCGGGTTTACTGCGTGGTCGTCGCGGTGGTCGATGTCGTGGTCGACGTGCTGGTGTCGGTGCTGTCGGTCGTGTCGGTGGTGGTTGTGGCCAGCGCCTCCTTGACCACCAGCGGTTCTTCGATCGAGGCTTCGCGGCCGGCGCTGTCGGTCACGGTCAGCTTGATCGTGTAGGTGCCGGCCTTCTCGTAGGTGTGGGTCACCGTTTCGCCCTTGGCCGTTTCGCCATCGCCAAAGCTCCACGACCAGCCCACGGCCACGTTGCCTTCGGGCACGGTGGCGACCACCGAGCCGGAGGCATCGAAGGTCAGCTCGGTGCCGGCGCGTGCGGTGCTGGGTGTGACCTCGAAAATCGGAACGGGCAGACAGCCTGTCAGCGCCAGGGCCAGAAGGCTGCCCAGGAAAATTTTCCAGAGGGTCAAAGATTTGTTGGACGTGGTCATGCTGTGCTCCCGAAGGCGTGTATCAAGGATGGTAATACCGTTCCCCCGCCGGCGGGGCGACATCTTGCGCCGACAATCGTGTATCCATCTGTAGTTCTCATGGCCGTTTCCCCTGTTTTCATACCGACCGACACCGCGCGCTGGGGCGTGGCGCTGGTGTTTGCCGTCGTCTACCTGGGCATGTTTCTTGGCGGTCTGCCGCGCCTGAAGCTCGACCGTTCGGGTGTGGCCCTGCTCGGTGCGATTGCGGTCATTGCCCTGTCGGGTCTTCCGCTGGAAGAAGCGGCGCAATCGGTCAACCTGCCAACCATCGTGTTGCTGTTCGCCTTTATGGTGGTGTCGGCCCAGATGCGCATGGGGGGCTTCTACACCGAGGTCACGCGCCGGGTCGGCGCGCTGCCGCTGTCCCGGGCTGGTCTGCTGGCGGCGCTGATCGTGGTGGCCGGCGTCCTGTCGGCGGTGTTTTCCAACGACATCGTCTGTCTGGCCATGACGCCGGTGGTGGCTCGGCTGTGCCTGCAGCGCGGGCTCCCTCCGGTGCCGTTCCTGGTCGGTCTGGCCTGCGCCGCGAACATCGGGTCGGCCGCGACGCTGATCGGCAATCCGCAGAACATGCTGATCGGCTCGGTGCTTCAATTGCCTTTCGGGGGCTACCTGCGGGCCGCGGTGCTGCCGGTCGGCGCGAGCCTGCTGCTGCTGTGGGTCTGGCTGGCATTCGGTCCGGGCGCCGGTGCCAGCGCGCCGGTGCCGGTCCGCCCGCCTGAACGGCATGCGGACGCCGGAGACGATGCGCCGTTCGACCGCTGGCAGACTGCCAAGGGTCTGACCGTGGCGGTGGTGCTGATGGGGGTGTTTCTGTTCACCGACTGGAACCGCGAGGTGGCGGCCCTGGTCGGCGCGGCGGTGCTGCTGCTCAGTCGCCGCCTCCATTCGGCCGACGTGATGGGCTTCGTGGACTGGCCCCTGCTGCTGCTGTTTATCGGGCTGTTTGTCGTCAACCACGCGTTCGCCCAGACCGGGCTGGCCACCGAGGCGGTGGCCTGGCTCGGCGCTCAGGGCGTGCACCTGTCCGAGCCGGGGGCCTTGCTGGTGGTCGGTACGCTGCTGTCCAACCTGGTGTCCAACGTGCCGGCGGTGATGCTGCTGCTGCCGCACCTGGGCGCCGACCCGGCGGCTGCGGGTGTCCGGCTGGCGCTGGTCAGCACGTTTGCCGGCAACCTGCTGCTGGTGGGGTCGATCGCCAACCTCATTGTGGCGGATCTGGCAGCGAAGGAGGGCGTCGTGCTCGACTGGAAGCGCCATGTCATCACCGGCGTGCCGGTCACGGTGGTCTCGCTGGCCGCCGTCTGGTGGCTGGCCTGAGACTCGACGTTCCGCCGCTGCAGGTCCTGGTCAGTACGGCGCCGCGACCGCGCGCAGGTCGGTCTCGTAACCCCTGAGCACCTGCACCGCGTGGGCGCGCTGTTCGGGCGTGGTGGTGTTGTGGATCGCGGCGAACTGCTCGCAGCCGTTGCGCACCAGGCCGTCGCTGTAGGCCGCGAAACCCGGGATGGGCGACTGCATGACGCGGTCGTGCCAGCGGCGCAGGGCGGTGGTGGCCGTCGCCACGGTGGTAGTGCGGTCGGCCTGCAGCTCGCGCAGGGTCCTGATCAGGTCGGCCTGCCGGCGCAGGCGTTCGGCATTCACCCGGACCGCGTCGAACGGCGACTGGCGGATGCGCTCGCGCAGCAGCTTGAGCTGCGTGTCGTTCAGGTTGCCGTACACCGGCTCGTAGCGGTCCAGTGCCTTGCCCATCAGGTGATCGATGCGTTCCTCGGCGCTCACGCGGATGTAGTCGCGTTCGAACTCCTGGTTGTTTTTCGCGTACTTGCGCTGCAGGTGTTGCAGCTGGGCCGACGTCATCGTCATCGCCAGCCGCGCCATGGGTTCCAGGCTGCGGTCGATCACCCGCAGGTAGGCCGCCCGCAGCACGTCGAACTGCGCACACACCAGGTCGGTGCTGCTCTCGGCCGTGGCCAGCTGCTGCCACTGCTGCAACCGCGTGATGTAGTACGGCAGCTCGGTGCCCCGGTGCCAGGCGAAGAAGCCGTCGATGTCGCGCCGCATCTGCACCGTCTGCACTTCGTTGAGGTCGGCGTAACCGTCGATCCACCAGTAGGCCAGGCTGGCACCCTGGCCGTAGGCGAGGCGCAATGCGCTGCAGGCGGACAGCAGCTGCAGCATCAGGGCCAGCACGAGACCGCGGGCGATAATCCGCAGATAGGTGGAAGTGCCCTTGGTGGCCTCAGGAAAGGTGGACATGTCATTCCCTGTGGATGTGGTGGTGATGGCGGCCGGCAAAGGCACGCGCATGAAGAGCAGCAAGCCCAAAGTGTTGCACCGTTTGGGCGGACGCGCACTGGCCCAGCATGTGATCGACACGGCGGCCCGGGTATCGGCGCGGTCGGTGGTGGTAATCACCGGCCACGGTGCCGAACAGGTCGAGGCCGGGCTGGTCGCTCCGGTGGCGGACCCGGCCGCGGCGCTGCAATTGCGCTTCGTGCGTCAGGAGCCGCAACTGGGCACCGGACATGCGGTGCAGCAGGCGGTGCCGGTGCTGCCGGACGGCGGCGTGACCCTGGTGCTCTCGGGCGATGTGCCGCTGACGAAACCGGAAACCCTGCAGGCCCTGCTTGACCTCTGCGGTGGCCAGCAGCTTGCGCTGCTGACGCTGGACATGCCAGACCCGACCGGCTACGGCCGCATCGTGCGCGCGGCCGACGGCTCGGTGGCCGCCATCGTCGAGCACAAGGACGCCAGCGAAGCACAGCGCGCGATCACCGAGATCTACAGCGGCATCATGGCCGTGCCCACGCAGCTGCTGCGTGGCTGGCTGGCGCGGCTGGACAACCACAATGCCCAGGCCGAGTACTACCTGACCGACGTGGTGAAGTTCGCGGTGGCGGATGGTCTGCCAGTACAGGCTCACCGCATCACGGATGCGCTGCAGGTGGCGGGCGTCAACAGCCCGGTGCAACTGGCCGAACTGGAGCGCGCCCACCAGCGCCGCGTCGCCGAAACGCTGATGGAGCAGGGCGTCCGTCTGGCCGATCCGGCGCGGCTGGATGTGCGCGGCACACTGGTCTGCGGCCAGGATGTGGAGATCGACGTCAACTGCGTGTTCGAAGGCCGGGTCGAGCTCGGCACCGGCGCGCGCATCGGCGCGAATTGCGTGATCGCCAACGCGGTGATCGGCGAGGGTGCCGTCATTCATCCGTTCACGCACATCGAGGGCGAGAAGGCCGGCGTGACGGTGGGCGCGGGTGCCCTGATCGGTCCGTTCGCCCGGCTGCGCCCAGGCGCGAAACTCGGGCGCGAGGTGCACATCGGCAACTTCGTCGAGGTCAAGAACTCGACCCTGGCCGACGGCGCCAAGGCCAACCACCTGGCCTACCTCGGCGATGCGGTGGTCGGCGAGCGCGTGAACTACGGCGCCGGCAGCATCACCGCCAACTACGACGGTGCCAACAAGCACCGCACCGTGATCGAGGCCGACGTGCATGTGGGCAGCAACTGCGTGCTGGTGGCGCCGCTCACGATCGGCGCCGGTGGCACGGTCGGCGGAGGATCGACCATCACCAGGGACACGCCGCCCGGCGCGCTGAGCGTGGCGCGCGGCCGGCAGGTGGTGATTCCCAACTGGTCGCGGCCGGCCAAGAAAAAGGGCTGAGGCCGGAACTGGCGTCAGCCCTTGCGGGTCGCGGTGTTCGTGCGGGAGCTCAGGCCCGGCGGCGCACGTTCTCGATCTGGCGGTCCCGCTCCGACTTGCGGTCGGCCTTGGCTTCGCCCAGCCCCATCAGGCCGCTCAGGCCCATGATCTCGGATTCCTTGAAGCCGGTGTTCGGGTAGACCAGCGTGTCGTACTCGGACATCTTGGATTCGAGCTGCTGGCGCATGCTTTCGCCGTGTTCGGGTTCCTGGGCTTTCGGTCGCGGCAGCGCGGCCAGGTCGAGCTGGCGGCGGAAATCGTTCGGATCGGGCATGCGGTGGATGCTGTTCTTGAGGAACAGGAAGCGCACGCCGGCGGTCTTGAGGATGCGGTTCTTGATCTTGATGCGGTGGGCCTTGGCCTTGGCATCGCTCAGGTGGTACTGCTCGACGTCGAAGGCAAAGACCGGGCGGCCCTCGGCGTCACAGACCACGAAGTCGACCTTCTCGCTGCGGATGCGGTCCGTGGCGCGTTCGCGGTCGCTGGCGCGACGCACCGACAGCATGTCCTTGAGGCCCACATTGGGCAGCACGACCTGGTCGGGGAAGGTGTCGCGCAGGTAGTCCAGCATGCTGACCTGTTCCGGGGTCAGGATGCGCTCTGGCGTGTAACGGTCCTCGCGACCGGACGCCTTGCGGAAGTAGCGCCGGTAGACCCAGACGCCACCAGCAACCAGCACCACGGCCAGCAAGAATGCGATCCACAACGGCAACATGAAACCTCCGGTCTGCTATCAGAATTTTTGTGTGGCGATTCTAGGTTGGTGTTACTTTGAAAACAGGCAATTAACCCTTTGTTACTCGTGGGCCGACGGTGTGCCCGCGGGGGCGATGAGCGGCAGGCGCGGGTCGAACTTGGCCCGTTTGACGCTGAAGAAGGCCTTGACGTTGCGCACGTTGGCACTGGCCGTGAACAGGCGCTGCGCCAGCGCGAGATAGGCCGGCATGTCGCGCGTGTGCACGACCAGCATGAAGTCCGGGCCCGGGCTGACGCGGTAGCACTGCTGCACCGCCGGGTCGGGCAGCACATGGGTTTCGAACGCCTCCATGTGTTCGGCGCCCTGGCGCTCCAGCGTGATCTCCACCAGGGCCGTCAGGCCATGGCCCGTCACGGTCGAGAGCCGTTCCGGGTTCAGGATGGCGACCTCCCGTTCGATGACACCGGTTTCCCGCAGGCGCTTGATGCGCCGCAGGCTGGTGGGCGGCGACACGTGGGCCAGCGCCGCGAGCGCCTGGTTGTGCCGGCTGGCGTCGTCCTGCAGCAGTTCCAGCAGGCGCAGATCGGTGGCATCAAGAAATTCTTGTTCCATAGATTGATTGAAAATGAAATAAACCATTTTGACTGTAAATTGTCGGTTGAAAATTCTGCAGAGACAACATTTTTGAAAGCCTATTTCTTTCACGGGCTTCTAGCATGCGATCCCATCGATTCAACAATCATCTGGAGTGAAGGACTATGTGCGGCATCGTGGCGGGCGTTTCGGGGCGTGATGTGGTTCCCGTGTTGGTGCAGGGTCTGCAGCGGCTGGAGTACCGCGGCTACGACTCCTGCGGGGTGGCGGTACACATGGACGGCCTGCGGCGCGCGCGCAGCACCGCCCGCGTCGCCGAACTGATCGAGCAGGTCAAGGCCGAACACATCGGCAGCGGCACCGGCATCGCCCACACCCGCTGGGCCACGCACGGTGCGCCGGCGGTGCACAACGCCCACCCGCACTTCAGCCACGGCCCGGGCAACACCTCGGCAAACGGAGCGGCCGGGCGCGTGGCGCTGGTGCACAACGGCATCATCGAGAACCACGACGAACTGCGCGCCGCCTTGCAGGCCAAGGGTTACGTGTTCGAAAGCCAGACCGACACCGAGGTCATCGCCCACCTGATCGACTCGCTCTACAACGGCGACGTCTTTGCGGCGCTGCAGGCCGCGGTGGCGCAGTTGCACGGTGCCTACGCGCTGGCGGTGTTCCACAAGGACGAGCCGCACCGCGTGGTCGGCGCGCGCGCCGGCTCACCGCTGGTGCTCGGCGTCGGCGACGGTGGCAAGGAGCACTTCCTGGCCAGCGACGCGATGGCGCTGGCGGGCGTGACGGACCAGATCGTCTATCTGGAAGAGGGCGACCTGGTCGACCTGCAGCTGGGCCGCTACTGGGTGGCCGACGGCCAGGGCCGCAGCTTCGACGCGGCGCAGCGCCCGGTGAAGACGGTGCATGCGCACAGCGGTGCGGCCGAGCTGGGTCCGTACCGCCACTACATGCAGAAGGAAATCTTCGAGCAGCCGCGCGCCATCGGCGACACGCTCGAAGGCGTGGGCGGCATCACGCCCGAACTGTTCGGCGACGGCGCCTACAGTGTCTTCAAGCAGATCGACCGTGTGCTGATCCTGGCCTGTGGGACCAGCTACTACAGCGGTTGCACGGCCAAGTACTGGCTCGAAGAGATCGCGCAGATCCCGACGCAGGTCGAGGTCGCCAGCGAATACCGTTACCGCACCAGCGTGCCCGACCCAAAGACCCTGGTCGTGACCATCAGCCAGAGCGGCGAAACGGCCGACACGCTGGCCGCGCTGCGCCACGCACAGGGCCTGGGCATGCCGCACACGCTGACGATCTGCAACGTGTCCACCAGCGCCATGGTGCGTGAGTGCAAGCTGGCCTACACCACGCGCGCCGGCGTGGAAATCGGCGTTGCCTCGACCAAGGCGTTCACCACCCAGCTGGCGGGCCTGTTCCTGCTCACGCTGGCGCTGGCGCAGGTGCGGGGGCGCCTCTCCGACGCGCAGGAAGCCGGACACCTTAAGGCCATGCGCCACCTGCCGGTGGCCCTGCAGGGCGTGCTCGCGCTCGAACCCCAGATCATCAGCTGGTCCGAAGACTTCGCGCGCATGGACAACGCGCTGTTCCTGGGCCGCGGCCTGCATTACCCGATCGCGCTCGAAGGGGCATTGAAGCTCAAGGAAATCAGCTACATCCACGCCGAGGCCTACCCGGCCGGCGAGCTCAAGCACGGCCCGCTGGCCCTGGTGACCAGCGAGATGCCGGTGGTGACGGTGGCGCCCAACGACGCCCTGCTGGAAAAGCTCAAGAGCAACATGCAGGAAGTGCGCGCACGCGGCGGGGTGCTCTATGTGCTGGCCGACGCCGACACACGCATCCACAGCGGCGATGGCATCCATGTGATCCGCATGCCCGAGCACTATGGCGCGCTCAGCCCGCTGCTGCACGTGGTGCCGCTGCAGCTGCTGGCGTATCACACGGCCCTGGCCAAGGGCACCGACGTCGACAAGCCGCGCAATCTGGCCAAGTCGGTGACGGTGGAATAGGCCGGAGCCAGCGTTGATGAGCGCTTTTGATTGAGTGATCGGCCATGCGCTAGCGCTTTGGTGTTCAGGGTGCGCACGGGCGCAGCAAATCCGTTTGTCACCGAGAATGGCAGTGACAAAATGATTCAGGATTGCTGTCGTTCAACGCACGCATGACCCACGTTTCACCGTCAACAGGGAGGGCGCCAACCCGGTGCGACACGCGGGTTGCGTTGCCGTTCGCGTGGCGCTGCCTGTGGAGGGTGTTGTCCGGGCTGGGCGTCGCTGCCACTGCGGTCATGCTGGCTGCCTGCCAGCCGGTACCAACACCCCCGCTCAAGGTGGGCATGAACCCCTGGGTCGGCTACGACCCGCTGGTGCTGGCGCGCGACAAGGGGCTGCTGGACACGACGCTGGTCAAGGTGGTCGAGCTGTCGTCCAGCTCCGAGTCGCTGCGCCACTTCCGCAACGGACTGCTGGACGGCGCGGCGCTGACGCTGGACGAGGCGCTGCGCCTGGCCGATGAAGGCATGGACGTCCGCATCGTGGGGGTGCTCTCGGCATCGGCCGGTGCGGATGTGGTGGTGGCCCGCTCGGACATCCGGTCGCCCGCCCAGTTGCGGGGGCGGCGCCTGGCGGTCGAGAAGACCACTGTCGGTGCGCTGATGCTGCAGCGTCTGCTGAAGGCCGGAGGCCTGCAGCCGCAGGAAGTCGTCGTCCAAAACATGGAGGCGTCCCAGCATCTGGCTGCCCTGCGCACGGAACGTGTCGATGCGGCCGTGACGTTCGAACCCCTGGCCGGCGCCATGCGGGCGGCGGGTTTCTCCGCGATCTTCGACAGCCGCCAGATGCCGGGAGACATCGTCGACGTGCTGGTCGTGCAAGCCCGGGTGCTGGACCGCCATCCCGAACAGGTCGAGGCGCTGGCCCTGGGCTGGCAACGCGGACTGGAGGCCATGCAACGCGAACCGCAGCTCGCGGCCCAGGTGCTGGCCGTCGGCGCCGACCTCACGCCCGCCGACTACCTGGCGACCCTGCAGGGCCTGCGGTTCTACAGTGCCGAGGAACGTCAGGCGTTGCTGTCGGGCCGTCCGCGCGTGCTGGGCCAGCAGTCCGAAGGGCTGGCGCTCACCCTGCAGCTGATGGGGCTGATCAAGGAGACGCCCGACTGGGGACGGCTGCTCGATGAAGACTGGGCGCAGCGGCTGCGCGGCTTGCAGGAGCGCCAGCCATGAGGTGGGCGCTGCGCCAGGCGCTGCTGGGCATGGCGGGGCACCGGATGGTGCCCCTGATGATCTTCCTGCTGGCGCTGGGCGCGATCGGACTGCGGTACTCGGGGCAGATGCACCACATTTCGACCGACGTCGTCGAGTTCGAGCGCGAACGTCTGAGGGACCGGCTGAGCATCGAACAGAGCCGGCTGGACATCGGCCTGGGCAACGGCGACGCGATGACGCTGCGCCGCATCGTGTCGTCCCTGGGCGTGCTGGACGGGCTCAACCACGCTTACCTGGTCGACGGCAGCAACCGGGTGCTGGCGTCTCTCTCTCGCTCGGACATCGGCGTGCCACTGGACCAGGCGCTGGCGCGGGTCGAGCAGCGCGATCTGGTCACCGCGCTGTTCCAGGGGCCGGTGCGTCCGGCGATCGACATGGCCCAGGTGAAGGATTTGCCGCTCATCACCGGCCGGGTGCCGCTGCTGGATGGACACCGTCTGGTCACACTGGTCGACATCTCCATTCCACTGGCGCAGCACCGGCGGGCTGCGCTGCGGGACCTCTCGATCGAGGCGGCGGCCGCGCTGGGTTTTGCGGGGCTGCTGGCGCTGCTGCTGCACGTGATGTGGTTCCGGCGGGCGTTGCGCCTGGCCGATGCGCTGGGTGCGATGGGGGCCGGAAACCTGGCGGTGCGCTCGGGGATCGACGGGCGCGACGAGCTGGCGCTGATCGGACGGGCCGCCGACCGCATGGCCGAACAGCTGCAGGCCGACCGGGCCGTCGCCCTGCACATGAGCGAGCTGGTCAACCGTTCGCCGCTGGTGGTGATCGAATGGCGACGGGAGCCCGGCTGGCCCGTGCACTACGTCAACGACAACATCCGCCAGTGGGGCTATGAACCGAAGGCGCTGGTGGAGGGCAAGGTGCCGTTTGCCTCCCTGCTGCATCCCGACGACGCCGCATGGGTGGGGGACGAGGTGGACCGCTTCCTCGCCGAAGGCCCCGACGAGTACCGACAGGAATACCGGATCCTTCGGGCCGATGGCTCCACGGCCTGGGTGAGCGACCATACCCGCCACGAACGGGACGAACATGGTGCGGTGGTGCGCATCAGCGGCATCCTGCTGGATGTGACCGAGCGCAAGGAGGCCCAGCGGGCCCAGCGGGAGCAGGCCGGGCTGCTGCGCATGTTCTACGAGCTGCCGTTCCTGGGCATGGCGATTTCCTCCCCGGGCGACAAGCGCTGGCTGCAGGTCAACGACCGGCTGTGCGACATCCTCGGTTATTCGCGGGACGAACTGTTGCGCATGACCTGGGCCGAGATGACGCCACCGGGGGATCTGGAGCGCAACGTGACGCTGTTCGACGAACTGGTCGCGGGTCGGCGCAACGGGTACCGCATGGCCAAGCGCTTCGTGCGCAAGGACGGGCACCTGGTGCACACCGAGCTCGACGTGCGTGCGGTGCGCGACGAGGGCGGCCAGGTCCGGCAGCTGTTCGCGACCATCCAGGACGTGACCGAACGCAAGCGCTACGAGCAGGCGCTGCAGCAGATGCAGGACCAGTTGCTCAAGGCGCAGCGCATTGGTCACATGGGCAGCTGGACGCTGGACCTGCGCAACCGGCGGTTCGTTGCATCCCCGCATGCCCTGGTGATCTACGGCACCGATCCCGAGCGACCGGACTTCACGCTGGAAGAAGCCGACGCCCTGGTGGTGCCCGAGGACAGGGCACTGGTGCGGGAGGCGGTCCGTCGAGGTGCCGACACCGGTCAGCCGTGTGATCTGCGCTGCCGGATCCTGAATCCCGTGCGCGGCGTGCGCCACCTGCATGTGCGTGCGGAGTTCGAGCGCGAAGAGGGGCAGTTTGTGCGATGCGTCGGCATGGTGGTGGACGAGACCGAGCTGGTCGAGGCCCAGCGCGAGCGCGACCGGCTAGTGTCGGTGCTGGAGACCACGTCGGACATCGTTAGCATGGCCGATCCGCAAGGGCGGGTGTTCTACTTCAACCGCGCCGGCTACGACATGCTGGCCTTGCCACTGGACACTCCATTGGCCGACGTGATCGAGCGCGTGCATCCGCCGTGGGCGGCCACCAAGGTGCGTGAAGAAGGCATACCGGCGGCCATCGAGCACGGCCGGTGGCTGGGCGAGACGGCAGTGTACGACGCCCACGGGCACGAAGTGCCGATGTCGCAACTCATCATCGCCCACCGCGACCCTGACGGTCAGCCGATGTACCTGTCGGCGATCCTGCGCGACATCTCCGAGCGCAAGGCGTCCGAGACTGCACTGGGTCTGGAGCGGGCCCGGCTGGACGAAGCCCAGTCGGTGGCATTGATCGGCAGCTGGAGCGTGGAACTGCCCGAAGGGAAGGTGAGCTGGTCCCATCACCATTTCCGGGTGCTGGGCTACGAGCCCGGCCAGGTGGTGCCCAGCATCGAGGCCTACCTGAACGTGGTGCATCCGGACGATCTGGCACGGGTGAAGTCCCATGTCGAGAGCACCGGTTCCCACCAGGGGGCGGATGTGTTGAAGATCGAGCACCGCATCGTCAGGCCGGATGGCGTGCGCCATGTCGAGGAGCGGGCCAGCGTGGAACGGGACGGGAACGGGCAGGCGCTGCGCATTTTCGGCACCACGATGGACGTCACCGAGCGGGTGCTGGCTGACCAGGCCGCCAAAGACTTGCGCGACATGCTGGAGCAGGCCGAAACCGTGTCGCTGCTGGGCAGCTGGGCTGGCGATGCGGAGACCCAGCGCCTGAAGGTCTCGGCCCAGCTGTTCCGCAACCTGCGGCTGGAGCCGGCCTCGCGGCCACCGACCGATGCGCAGTATCTGGACCGCATCCACCCGGACGACCGGTCACAGGTGATGGCGGACATGCAGCGCATCCGCGAAGGCGGGCCCCCGGAAGACTTTGTGTTCCGGACCAACCCCGAGCATGGGCCGACGCGCTGGATGCGTCGCACCGCGCGACGCATCTCCCGCGAAGAACAGGGTCTCAAGCCGCGCTACATCGGCACCCTGCTCGACATCACCGAGTCGGTGCGCGCCGAAGAGAAGCTGCGCCAGATCAACCAGGAGCTGGAGCAGCGGGTGGCCGAGCGCACGGCCCAGCTGAGCCAGGCCAACCAGGAACTCGAGGCCTTCTCGTACACCGTTTCGCACGACCTGAAGGCACCACTGCGGGGCATCGACGGGTACAGCCAGCTGCTGGTGGAGGAATACGGCCCCAAGCTGGACGACGAGGGCCAGCAGTTCGTGCGCCGCATCCGCCAGGGCGTGCAGCAGATGGGCGAGCTGATCTCCGACCTGCTGGAGTATTCGCGCATGGAGCGCCGCGACATGGCGCCGGAACCGATCGACATGAAGGCCATGGTCGATCTGGTGCTGGACGTCTGCCACGCCGACATCGAGCGCCAGGGCGCCGAGATCCGGCTGGAAATGACCAGCTTCACCCTGCCGCTGGACCGCGAAGGCATCCAGGTGGTGCTGCGCAACCTGATCGGCAACGCGCTGAAATTCAGCCGCGACAGCCACCCGCCCGTGGTGCAGATCGGTGCCCGGTCCGAAGCGGGCCACCGTGTCATCTGGGTGCGTGACAACGGGGTGGGTTTTGACATGAAATACCACGATCGCATGTTCGGCATCTTCCAGCGGCTGCACCGCGCGGAGGAGTTTCCGGGCACCGGCGTCGGACTGGCGCTGGTGGCCAAGGCCGTGCAGCGCATGGGCGGGCGTGTCCGGGCCGAGAGCTCACCCGGTGCCGGTGCCACCTTCTATCTGGAGTTCCCTGAATGAACGTTTCGCTGCAACCGCCGCCGATCCTGCTGGTGGAAGACAACCCGATGGACCTGGACCTCACCTTGCGGGCCTTCAACAAGAAGCGCCTGACCAACCATGTCCAGGTGGCCCGCGACGGCGAGGAGGCACTGGCCTACATCCCGCGCTGGGAAGCGGGCGAGCCGGTGCCGGCGGTGATCCTGCTGGACATCAACCTGCCCAAGATCAGCGGGCTGGAGGTGTTGCGGCAGCTCAAGGGCCACGAACGGTTCCGGCGCATCCCGGTGGTGATCCTGACCTCGTCGCGCGAGGACCGCGACCTCAAGACCGCCTACGACATCGGGGTCAATTCCTACATCGAGAAGCCGGTGAGCTTCAGCAAGTTCGTCGAGGTGGCCGAACAGATCGAGCTGTACTGGTGCGTGCTCAACGAGCGCTCGGACCGTTTCTGATCAGAGGTCGAGCACCAGGCGCGGGCTGCTGGCGCGCGAGCAGCAGGGCAGGAACTGGTTGTTCTCCGCGCGCTCCTCGGGCGTGAGGTACTGGTCGCGGTGATCGGGCGTGCCGGCCTTGACGCCGGTCAGGCAGGTGCCGCAGACCCCCTGTTCACACGACATCGGAATGTCCAGCCCGGCGGCCAGCAGGGCCGCCAGCGCGCTCTGGCCGGCGCTCACCGGAATCACCCGGCCGGTGCTGGCGATCTCCAGCTCGAAACCGCCGTCGCCGCTGGTGTCCGCGGGCGCCGCCGCGAAGTATTCGCGGTGCAGGCGTTCCTCGGGCCAGCCGGCGGTGCGGGCCGCGGACAGCACCGCGTCCATGAACCCGGTCGGTCCGCAGACATACAGGTGGGTGCCGGCGGGCGCCTGCGCCAGGGTGGCCGCCAGGTCCAGCCGCTGTCCGGGCGCACCGTCGTCGTGGTGGTGCTGCACGCGGGCGGCAAACGGTGCCGCCGCGGTGTGGGCGATGAACGGGGTGCGCTCCCGCGAGCGGGTGCAGTGGTGCAGGTCGAAGGCCTCGCCCTGCGCCCACAGCTGCTCGGCCATCGCCAGCAGCGGCGTGATGCCGATGCCGCCGGCCAGCAGCAGGTGGTGTGGCGCGCTGGCCTGCAGGGCGAACAGGTTGCGTGGTGTGCCGATGTGCAGCTCGGTGCCGGGCAGGAGCTGATCGTGCACCGCCGCCGAGCCGCCGCGCGAGGCGGCGTCGCGCAGCACGGCGATGCGGTAGCGCCCCGTTTCCCCCGGTGCGTTGTACAGCGAGTACTGCCGCACCAGTCCGCCGGGCAGGTGCACATCGATGTGGGCGCCAGCGGTGAAGGCCGGCAGCGCGCCGCCGTCGGCGGCCACCAGATCGAGACCGCAGATGTCCCGCGCTTCCTCGCGGCGGTCCGCGATGCGCACCCGGATCGTCGTGCTCATGCCGCGGCACCTTTCTCTTCGGCGATCAGGCGCTCGATCACCTTGCGCGACTGCACGCCGCCGGTGTCGATGTTGAGCTTGAGCAGCGCGCGCTCGGGGAAGGCGCTGAGGTTCTTCTGCTGGCGTTCCAGCATCTCCAGGTCTTCCGAGAAGATCTTGCCCTGGCCTTCGCGGATCTGCGCCGTCAGCGCAGCGTCTTCGGGTTTGAACTTGCGCGCCATGCCCCAGAAGTAGTGCATCGAGGTGTCGGTCTCCGGGGTGATGAAGTCGATCACCTGGCTGTAGACCTTGTGTTCGGCCGGCGCGTCGTAGCCGCCGTGGCCCGCGTGGGCGACACCGACCTCGATGATCACGTGGCTGGGCGGCGTGAAGCGGCAGATCTGCCAGCGATCGACCGGCACGTCGTCGGCCAGGCCCCGGGCGCGCAGCGCGGCCTTCCAGAACGGCGGCGCGGGAATGTCGCTCATGAAACGGCTGGTGACCACCTCGTTGCCATTCACCGTGGTCTTGCAGGGCGTCTCGTCGATTTCAGGCTGGCCGATGCTGGTGCTGTGCACATAGGTTTCGTGCGTCAGGTCCATCAGGTTGTCGACCATCAGGCGGTAGTCGGCCTTCACGTGGTACAGGCCGCCGCCGTACGCCCACTCGGGGTGGTCGTGCCACTCCATGTGCGGGATCAGCGCCGGATCGGCCTGGTCCTTGTCGCCTGGCCAGATCCAGACGAAGCCGTAGCGCTCTTCGACCGGGAAGCTGCGGATGGCGGGAAAACCGCCGACGCGCTGGCCGGGCATGGCGATGGTCTTGCCGTTGCAGCCCATCTCCAGCCCGTGGTAGCCGCAGACCAGCTTGCCTTCGCTGACGAAGCCCAGCGACAGCGGTGCGCCGCGGTGCGGGCAGAAATCTTCCACCGCCGCGACCTTGCCTTCCTGCGCGCGGTAGAACGCGATCGCCTGGTTGCAGATGGTGCGGCCCAGGGGCTTGTCGGCGAGTTCGTGGGCCGCGCAGGCCACGTACCAGGTGTTGAGGGGGAACATGTCTGTCTCCTGTGTTGGCGGTACCGGAAATGCATTCATTCAGTATGCTGAATGAGCAAATTGTAGGGACGGCGGCGGGACTTGAAAAGCCGTTCAGGATTCGGGTTTTCCCGGGGGTTCGGGTTCGCCGGGGCTGGCCTGGTGGAGGTTCACGAATTTGCCCAGCAGGCGCAGGAACTCGTCGCGCTCCTGCGGCGCCAGACCGTCCAGCAACCGCGCATACATCGGGCGCACGCGCGGCAGCATCTCGGCCAGCACCGCGTCGCCTTCTGCCGTCAGCCGCAGGGCGCGTTGCCGGCGGGGCAGCAGTTCGCGCACGATCCAGCCCTTGGTTTCCAGGCGGGTGGCGATGTCGGCCGTGGTCGAGGTGTCCAGTGCCACCTTGTCGGCCAGCGTCACCTGGTCGATGCCCGGCGCGTCCTGCAGCGCGCGCAGCACCGCGTACTGCACCGGCGTGACCTGGCGCCCGTGGGTGTCGTGGAACACCGAGACCGCCAGCTGGTGGGCGCGGCGGATCAGGTGGCCGGGTTCGGCCTGCAGCGACGGGATGGTCTGGGATTCCGTGTTCACGGGAGCGGGGCGGCGGCGGGAGGGAGCCGCGATCTTACGCGGCGGCGTCAGGCGCCGCGCAGCCGCTCCAGCGTCGTGGTGTAGTGGCGCGATTCGACGATCGACAGGACGGCCATCGCGTAGGAGGCTTGTGCGGCCGACTGGCTGAACAGGCGGCTGAGCACGCCGGGCGTGTACAGCCGGTCGACGCGCCGGCCGGGGGCGGTGGCGTGGATGTCTTCCAGCACCCGGGCCAGCAGCCGGGGCGGTGTGTCGCGCGGAAAGCCCAGCGTCTCGACGAAGGTGGGGGGCTCGGGGGTGGCCGTGGCTGTGCCGGGGCCTGCGCTGTCAGGTTCCCGCGCGGACAGCGCCGCCGGCCGCGCCACTGCCTGGGGCAGACACCCCCAAGCCGATGCGGGGAACAGTTCCGGAGTCTGGTTGTCCATGGTCTGGTGTGGAGAGTCGGAAATGCCAGTGCATCACATCACAAAGAGGGATGTCTGCCACTGTCAGGGTTGACAGGTTTATCGTCACCCGAGGTTGCAGCTTGAGACTTTGTGCTTCAGGAGAGGCGCAGCGACTGGCGCGCAGGCCCGAGCCCGTCCGCGGTCACGCCTTGGGCGGCGATGTGGCCAGGCAGGGCCTGCCCGAGGACCAGGGCGGCGCAGGCTTCGCCCATCGCGGGGGCGGTCTGGATGCCGTAGCCACCCTGGCCGGCGAGCCAGAAGAACCCCTCGGCCTGGGTGTCGAAGCCCCCGACCAGACCACCGTCGGCGACGAAGGAGCGCAGCCCGGCCCAGGTGCGGATCGGGCGCGGCACCTGCAGCGTGGTCATCTCGCCGATGCGGTGGATCGCCATCGCGATGTCCAGCTCCTCCGGCTGCACGTCCTGTGGCGGCACCGGATCGGCGTTGGCGGGCGAACCCAGCAGCACCCCGGCGTCGGGCTTGATGTACCAGTCCTCGGCCGCGCCGAACACCAGCGGCCAGCCGGCGGTCGACAGGCCCGCGGGCGGCTGAAACACGAAGGCCGAACGGCGCTTGGGCACGAGGCCGATGGCCTGTGCACCGGCCAGCCGGCCCACGTCTTCGGCCCAGGCGCCGGCGGCGTTGATGACCACGGGGGCCTGCCACCGCCGTTCACCGGCGCGCAGCTCCCACACGCCGGCCTGGCGCCGCAGCGCGGTCACCGATGCATCGCAGACCAGCTCGCCACCGTGTCGCCGCACGCCGCGCAGGAAGCCCTGGTGGATGGCGTGCACATCCATGTCGGCCGCATCGGGCTCGTACACCCCGCCGGCCACGCATTCCGGCCGCAGCACCGGGACCCGCGCGACCGCTTCGGCACCGGAGAGCCGTTGTGCCAGGGGATTGATCGGCGCCAGCATGGCCCAGTGGGCTTCGAGCTCGGGCAGCTGCTCCGGGGTGGCGACCATCATGGCGCCGCGCGGCGAAAGCAGCGGGTGTTCGCTGAAACCGGGCGGCGGCGATGTGTAGAAGGCGAGGCTGGCGCGGGTGAGGGCGCGGACCTGGGCCGAGCCGTAGCTGGCCATGTAGAGCGCGGCCGAGCGGCCGGTCGAGTGGTAACCGGGCTGGCTCTCGGCCTCGAGCAGCAGCACGCGGGCGTGCGGCGCGAGCCACCAGGCGACGGAGGCGCCGGCGATCCCGGCACCGATGACGATGACATCGGGGTGTGGATTGAGTGAGGTCATGGTGTGCGAAGGACTTGCGTGGCATCATGAATCCACGCGCTGATGCATTGTCAGTGTGTCTCATCCGACGGAGGAACGCACCATGCTGAACATCCTGATCCCGGTCGATGGCTCTTCCCACGCGCTGCTGGCGGTGAACCACGCGATGCGCCTGGTGCACTCGGGGCTGAGGGCGCACTTCGTGGTCGCGAACGTGCAGGAAACGGCGACGCTGTACGAGATGGTGGTCGCGCACGATCCGGCGGTGCTGGAGAAGGTGAATGCCGAGGCGGGGCACGACCTGCTGCGGCCGGCGGTGGCCTTGCTGGAGGCGGCCGGGCAGAAGGTCGAGCAGGTGGTGGCGACGGGCGATCCGGCGAACACGCTGATCGATCTGGTGGAGACCCATGGCTGTCATGTGGTGATCATGGCGGCGGGCACCGGTGGTGGTTTGCGCGCGGCCTTGCTGGGCTCGGTGACGCAGCATCTGGTGGACCACGCGCCGGTGCCAGTGACGGTGGTGCGGGAGGCGGTTTCTCTGTCTGAGGACGAGTGACCGGTTTTTCTCTGGCTGCTTTTCTGCGTTCGTTGCGTTGTTGACTCCCCCTCCTTGCGCCATCGGCGCCGGGTGACCACTCCGCTCATGTCCCCCGGACCGGCTGCGCCGGTCCTCCTCCTTTACTTCGCTGCGTGATCACCCGGCGCCGATGGCGCACGTACAACTGTTGGCGAACCACCGTTGGTATGCAAACAGATCTCTGCTCGAAAGGGCTTGGCACCCTGCAGAGCGAAGTAAAGGAGGAGACGGCCGAAGGCCGTCGGGGGACATGAGCGGCGCAGGGTGCCAAGCCCTTTCGAGCCAGCGAAGGTGTAGCCGAGAAACGCCAAGAAAGCCGCTACGGCAGGCAATAAGAGAATTACGTTTAGAGAAACGTATTTACCAATAAGAAATTCTGAGCTACAGTACGCCCGGACCAAAAACCGGCCGGCGGACCAGAACACGCCGGTGCAGACCACGCAGGAGACAGACCTCGATGGGCACCTACACCTACCCCACCTTCCCCTACCGCGGCCCCGCCGACCTCATCGCCGGCGCGCCCCAGCGCAAACCCCTGATCGTCATCGGCGCCGGCCCGGTCGGCCTCGCTGCCGCCATCGACGCCCGCCTGCAGGGCCTGGACGTGCTGCTGTTCGACGAAGAAGACAGCGTCTCCTTCGGCTCGCGCGCCGTCTGCTACGCCAAGCGCGCACTCGAAATCCTCGACCGCCTGGGCGTCGGCGACACCATCGTCGACAAAGGCGTGAGCTGGAACGTCGGCCGCACCTTCATGAAGGAAGAAGAGGTCTACCGCTTCAACCTCGTGCCCGACGCCGGCCACAAGCGCCCCGGCATGATCAACCTGCAGCAGTACCACCTCGAAGAGGCGCTGGTGCACCGCGCCGAAGCGCTCGGCGTGGACCTGCGCTGGAAATACAAGGTGGCGGGCGTGACGCCGCTGGACGATGGTGCGCGGGTGTCGGTGGAAACGCCCGACGGCGCCTTCGAGATCGACGCCGACTGGCTGATCGTGGCCGACGGCGCGCGCTCCAACGTGCGGCGCCAGCTCGGCCTGGACATCGAAGGCCACGTGTTCAAGGACCGCTTCCTGATCGCCGACGTGGTCATGAAGGCCGACTACCCGGCCGAGCGCTGGTTCTGGTTCGATCCGCCGTTCCACCCCAACCAGTCGGTGCTGCTGCACAAGCAGAGCGACAACGTCTGGCGCATCGACTTCCAGCTTGGCTGGGACGCCGACCCGGAAGAAGAGAAGAAGCCCGAGAAGATCCTCCCGCGCGTCAAGGCCATGCTGGGTGACGAACGCGAGTTCTCGCTGGAGTGGGCCAGCATCTACACCTTCCAGTGCAGGCGCATGAAGAACTTCCGCCACGGCCGCCTGCTGTTCGTGGGCGACGCGGCGCACCAGGTCTCGCCGTTCGGCGCGCGCGGCGCCAACTCCGGCTTCCAGGACACCGACGACCTGCTGTGGAAGCTGGCGCTGGTGATGAAGGGTCAGGCGCCCGAGGCGCTGCTGGACAGCTACGACGCCGACCGCACCTACGCGGCCGACGAGAACATCCGCAACTCGACCCGCTCCACCGACTTCATCACGCCCAAGAGCGCGGTCAGCAAGCTGTTCCGCAACGCGGCGCTGGAACTGGCGCGCACCCAGCCGTTTGCGCGCAAGCTGGTCAACTCCGGCCGCCTGTCGGTGCCCGCCTTCCTCGTGCACTCGGCGCTTAACACGGCGGATGTGGACGCTTTCGAGGGCAACATGGTCCCCGGCGCGCCGATGGACGACGCGCCGGTGCGTGTGGGCGGCAGCGACGCCTGGCTGCTCGACCAGCTGGGCAACCGCTTTCTGCTGCTGGCCTTCGTGGACGATCCGGGCCAGCTGGAGCCGTCGTTGCGCGCCCAGGCCACGGCGCTGGCCGCCGGCCCGGTGCCGGTCGAGACGGTGCTGGTGACGCCGCACGGCGGCACGGCCGTCGGTTTCTCGGTGCTGCAGGACCGCGACGGCCTGTTCGCCCAGCGCTACGACGCCCGCCCCGGCACCAGCTACCTGGTCCGCCCGGACCAGCACGTGGCCGCGCGCTGGCGCCGCGCCGACCTGGCTGCCGTGCGCGCCGCGCTGGCCCGTGCCACCGGGCAGAGCCAGCCGGTCGCGGCCGTGCAAGCCGAACCCGTCGCCGCCTGAACCCCTCCGAGGAGATATCCATGAGCCTGCAACTGCAACCCAACCTCGCCGAACCCGGCCAGCGCTACTTCCGCGACTTCACGCCCGGCGACGACTTCTACGAAGCGCTGATCGAGACCCACCGCGACCTCAGCGACGCGCAGAGCCAGATGCTGAACGCCAAGCTGATCCTGCTGCTGGCCAACCAGGTCGGCGACATCTCGGCCCTCAGACAGGCCCTGGCGATCGCCCGCGAAGGCGTCTGACACCCACCCCGACACCGGAACCCCCGAAGGAGACCCCCCATGAACATCCGCAAGATCCACCACGTCGCCTACCGCTGCAAGGACGCCAAGACCACCGTCGAGTGGTACCAGAAGCACCTGGGCATGAACTTCGTGCTCGCCATCGCCGAAGACCAGGTGCCCTCGACCCACGCGCCCGACCCCTACATGCATTTGTTCATGGACGCCGGCGGCGGCAACATCCTGGCCTTCTTCGAGCTGCCCAACGCACCCGAGATGGGCCGCGACCCCAACACCCCCGAGTGGGTGCAGCACATCGCGCTGGAGGTCGACACCGTGGCCGAGCTGGAAGCGACCAAGGCGCGGCTGGAAGCGGCCGGCGTGCCGGTGGTGGGCGTGACCGACCACACCATCTTCAAGTCGATCTACTTCTTCGACCCCAACGGCCACCGCCTGGAACTGGCGGCCAACACCGCCACGCCCGAGATGATGAAGAAGCTCGACGAGGTGAAGTGGGACATGCTCAACGAGTGGTCGAAGACCAAGCGCGCACCCAAGCACGCCGCCTGGATGCACGAAAAGGAATTTGCCCCCACTTGAATGTGAAATGGGGGGTGAAACCCCCTCAAGTTCCGGTTTAGCTGGCCGAAAACCCTAGGGAACAGCGGAAAAGTCACTTCCGCCCAACCCGAAAGAGGGGTTAACCATGCTGAACATCAGTTCCAGCCAGCCGGTGGGCTGGCCCGCTCCGCCGTCGATGCCGACGGCATCCGTACAGGCCGTGCCCGCGGTGGGTCCGGCGGCGTCTTCGTCCAGGGACACCCAGACCGACTCCGGCCGGCAGGGCCAGAAGCCGCAGGGTGTGTCCGCGCCGTGGCTCGGCCGGACCTCGTCTGACGCCGCCGACGCCGCCGGCGCGCCAGCCGCACAGCCTGCGCCCCTGCTGCCGCGCAGCCAGGGCGAGAGCGAGTCGCCGTCGGTGGCCGACAGGGCGGCCGAGAACAAGGCCCAGACCGAGCAGCGTCTGGAAGAAGAACAGAAGGCGCGCGAAAAGGCCGAGCAGAAGGTGCAGCTCAAGGAAGTGCTGGCCTCTGTGTGGAAGGCCAGCGCGGCGGTGGTCGATGTGGTCCTGGGCCGCGAAGCGGCCGACGGCAAGCTCGCGGTGAGCGACCTGTCCCAGGCCAGTGCCCTGGCCGCGGTGGCCGGTGCCGATGCAGTGGCCCCGGTGAAGTCCTTGCCGCCTTCGGCGGTGGCCCAGGCCGAACTGCCCGGCATCGAACCGATCCCGGCCGCCCTGCGTCGCGAACTGGAACCCACGGCCTACACCGAACAGGGCACCGGCAGCTGGGAACCGGTGGAAGCGGGCAGCCTGATCAGCCAGCGGGTGTGACCGGCGCCGGGCCGGGGCGCCCGGCACGCGCCCAAACAGAAAAGGCAGGTCGAGAGACCTGCCTTTTCTGTTTGGGCGGGAAGAAGCCTCAGGCGGCCTGGCGCATCTCGAAGTGCTGCAGGGCCTTCTGCGTCAGGTCGGCCTCGCGCAGCAGCTGCTGACCCAGCTCGGGCGACACCGGGTCCTCGGTCTGCGTGGCGATGTGCTCGATCTGGGCCGAGGTCTTCACCAGCGCCCGGAACCCCATCAGCATGGCGGTGCCCTTGAGCTTGTGGGCGTTGTAGCCGGTCGCCGCGCGGTCCTGGTCGAGCATGGCCTGGGCCAGCACGTGCACCGTGCCTTCCGGCGGTTCGAACAGGGTCTTGAGCAGTTCGTCGAGCGACTCCTCCGGCATCATGTCCAGGATCTCGCGGTACGACTCGCTGTCGATCAGGCCGACCGACGCGTGGCTCAGGTCGGGCATGCGCACCGGCGCCTCGTACGACGACAGCGGGAACGGGCTGGTGCCCCGCAGGGTCGCGGGATCGATCTCCTCGACCGTGAGGCCGGGGTCCTCGAGCAGGCCGCAGCGCCGCAGCGCGCGCTTCAGGTCGTCGGCCTGCAGGGGCTTGCTGGTGAACTCGTTGACGCCCACCTCGGTCGCCCGCTTGCGCGTGTCGTTGACCACATCCGCCGTGACCAGGATCACCTTGATCTGCGACACCGGGCCGTCGAGCCGGCGGATCGCTTCGGTGGTGGCCAGGCCGTCCAGGATCGGCATGTGGTAGTCCAGCAGCACCACGTCGTAGCTGTCGCGGGCCAGCAGCTCCAGCGCTTCCTGCCCGTTTTCGCAGAAGACCGCCTCGTGGCCCATCTTCTCCAGCAGGATCGCCATGTACTTGAGGTTGATCGGGTGGTCTTCGGCGACCAGCACGCGCAGCTTGCGCGTCAGCGTCGAGAGCACCGAGGTCGGCGGCTCGTCAACCGGGGCCTTGGTTTCCGGCAGGTCCAGCCGCACGGTGAACACCGAACCAACGCCCAGCTGGCTGGACACCTCGATGTCGCCACCCATCATGCGCGCCAGGTTGCGCGAGATCTCCAGACCCAGGCCGGTGCCGCCGATGCGCCGGCGCAGCGAGTTGTCGGCCTGGTAGAAGCGGGTGAACAGGCGGTTGACGGTTTCCTCGTCCATGCCCATGCCGGTGTCGCGCACTGTCAGCACCACGCCAGACTGCCCGGCCGGCGCGCGCGTCAGCTCGGCGATCACGCTGCCTTCGCTGGTGAACTTGATCGCGTTGTTGATCAGGTTGAACATGATCTGGCGCAGACGCGTCGCGTCGGCCTCGACCCACTGCGGCAGATCGGCCGCGGCATAGATGTTCAGCTCCAGGCCCTTGTCGCGCGCCGAGACCTGCATCAGGCCGTCGACTTCGTGCACCACGCCGGGCAGGTGGATCGGCGCCACCGAGAGCTTGAGCGTGCCCGACTCCATGGTCGAGACGTCGAGGATGTCGTTGAGCACGCCCAGCAGGTGCATCGCGGAGTCGCGTGCCGTGCCGAGATAGTCGCGCTGCTGGCTGGACAGCGAGGCGTTGTCCAGCAGGTTGAGCATGCCCAGCAGGCCCTGGAACGGGGTGCGGATTTCGTGGCTCATGTTGGCCAGGAAGATGCTCTTGCCGTGGTTGGCGGCCTCGGCCTGGTCGCGGGCGTCGGCGAGGTCGCGGCTGAGCTTCTGCAGCCGCGCGTACTGGCGCTGCTGCTCGCGGATGTGTCGCACCAGCAGGCCCACGAAGATCAGCATCACCACGATCTGGGCGGCCGCCAGGCCGATGACCAGCAGGCCCTGCTGCTGCAGCTGGCCGTTGCGTTCGTCGACGTAGCGGGCGACGGCGCGGTTGGCCTCGCGGGTGAGTTCGCCCAGCACGGGCTTGAGTGGCTCCACGGCGTCGTCGAGTCTGGCCAGCAGCTCCTTGCTGGCCGCCAGGGCCTGGGGATCGGCAAACAGCTGGTCGCCCAGCGTGTTGAATTCCTTGAGCTTGCCCATCGCGTTCGTGTACTCGAACGACTTTTCGAGCAGGTCGCGGCGCGGGATCTTGGTCAACAGATCGATGCGGCTGAGATAGACCTCATAGCGTTCGAACAGCTCGAAGCCGTCCACCGGTGTGGAGGCCTTCTGCGCCTCCATGAGCGCATGCTCCAGCCGGCCGAGCTCCCGCTCGAGCTGGTAGGCCTGCCACATGATCGAGTCGACCTGGTTGTTCGAGGCGGCCTCCAGCAGCTTGTACTGGCGCCACTGGATCCAGCCCAGTGGCGTCAGGGTCACGACCAGAAAGGCGGAAAGCGCAATGGCCCATTGCCGACCTTGCCAGCGGGCCAGATTCGGCAATGCGAACGTCATTGGATCTCCAGTGCCTTGAGTTGCCAGATCGAGCGTTCGTAGTAGGTCGAGGTGCGCAGTTCGGCGCTGCTGTCGAACGGATAGACCACGAACAGCGGGCCCTTCTCACGCACGGGGATCGGCTTGTCGTCGATCTGGCGCGCCACGATGACCTTGTACTTGGTGGCGTCGCCGGCGGGGATGCTGATCTTGTAGTCGTTGATGGCGACGGCGCTGATCGTGCTGCCGCTGGCCTTGACGGCGGCGAGCACGTCCGACAGCAGCGGGCCGGTGAACTTCACCGGCTTGTCGAACCAGGGCGTCGCGGTGGTGAAGCTGTGCTGGGGCAGGGCTTCGATCATCTTCATGTCGAAACGGGCCACGTCGCCGGCGTTCTTCTCGGCGATCTTGCCGCTGACGGCCAGGATGGGACGCTCCTTGGGCGCATCCAGGGCCAGGGCGGCACCGGAGAGCGACAGCGCGCAGAGCAGGGCGCTGACATGGAAAAGACGGCGGGTATTCATGGGACAACGACTCCGTGGAAGAACACTGGTTTGAAAATGGCCTCAGATGCGGTGCCGCACCAGGGCAGGGTTGCTGGCCAGGCGGTTGAGCAGGGCCGAAGCAATCTGGGTGAGGGGGAGGATTTCGTGGGCGGCGCCGGCCTGGATGGCCATGCGCGGCATGCCGAAGACGACGCAGCTGGCCTCGTCCTGCACATAGTTGTAGCTGCCGGCGTCCTTCATTTCGCGCATCGCCTGCGCGCCGTCGCCGCCCATGCCGGTGAGCATGATGCCCAGCGCATTGGGGCCGAGCACGCGCGCGGCGGAGCGGAACAGCACCTCGACCGAAGGCCGGTGCCGGTTGACCGGCTCGGTGTCTTCGACCACGGCGACGTAGTTGGAGCCGCTGCGGTCGATGCGCAGGTGGTGGCCGCCGGGGGCGATGTAGGCGTGGCCGGGCAGGATGCGCTGGCCGTGCCGCGCTTCTTCGACGCGGATCTTGCACAGCGAGTCGAGCCGGGCGGCGAAGCTGGTGGTGAAGCCCGGCGGCATGTGCTGGGTGATCACGATCGCCGGCGAGTCGGCCGGCATGGGCATGAGCACCTCGCGGATCGCCTCGGTGCCGCCGGTGGAGGCGCCGATGCAGATGACCTTTTCGGTCGAGATGCGTGGCAGCGGCGCGCGCGGGGCTTCGGCGGGCGGCGCGCCGTGCGGCGCCGCGGCGGCGGCGGCCGGCGCGGGCGCCGGGCCCAGGCGCTTGACGTGCGCGGCCGCGGCGATGCGGATCTTGTCGACGATGTCGCTGGCCAGCTCGTTGAGGCCGCTGGTGATGCCGATGCGCGGCTTGGCGACGTAGTCGACCGCACCCATCTCCAGCGCGCGCAGCGTGATGTCGGCGCCCTGTTCGGTCAGCGTGGACACCATCACGACCGGCATCGGCCGCAGGCGCATCAGGCGCGAGAGGAACTCCAGCCCGTCCATGCGCGGCATCTCGACGTCCAGCGTGATCACGTCCGGGCTGAGCTCGCGGATCATCTCGCGCGCCACCAGCGGATCGCTCGCGGCGCCCACGCACTGCATGTCGGGCTGCCGGTTGATGATCTCGGTGAGCAGGCTGCGCACCAGCGCGGAATCGTCGACCACCACCACTCGGATCTTTGCCATTTTTCTTCTCCCTCAGAACAGGTCCACCGAGCCGCCGGAGGTGGTCTTCGCCACCGTCGCCGCGTTGCCACGGACTTCCTGCGTTTCCAGTGTTTCGGGGTGCGAGTGGGCCAGCCGCTTGACCATGGCCTTGCCGGTGGCCGGGAAGTAGCAGACCTTGCGCGGATGGATGTCCAGCACGTCCTTGGAAATGACGGCGATGCGTTCGGTCTGCAGGTAGTCCAGCACGAAGGCCGTGTTGCGCTCGCCCACGTTCATGGTGGTGAAGCTGTGCATCACCTGGCCGCCGCCGAAGACCTTGGCCTGCATGGTTTCGCGGCGCGCGCCGAGCTTGATCATCTCGTTGATCAGCAGTTCCATCGCGTACGAACCGTAGCGGCCCGAGGTGTCGCCGGCGCCTTCGGGCAGCATGAAGTGGTTCATGCCGCCGACCTTGACCCGCGGGTCCCAGATGCAGGCGGCGATGCACGAGCCCAGCACCGTCATGATCATCATGTCGTCGGTGGTGACGTAGTACTCGCCGGGCAGCACCTTGACGGTGTCGACGTTGAAATGGTGGTCGCGGTAGAAGAACGAGGCCTCGCCCGGCTTGGCCGGACGGGTCTTGAGCGTGTCCAGCCGGCTGCGGGGCGCCGCCAGCGGCACCGGCCGGCCCGACAGGCTCGGCAGGGGCGGTGGCTGGGTCGAACGGAAGCCGTTCTGCGGGGTGGCGTCAAATGCGCTCATAGACCGTCTTTCCACGCAGCGAGAACAGGCTTCGCGCATCGCTGAAGTTTTCGGCGTGGCCGACGAACAGCATGCCGCCGGGCTTCATCACCCGGTGGATGCGCTCCAGCACCTGGCGCTGGGTCGTGGCGTCGAAATAGATCATCACGTTGCGGCAGAACACGATGTCGAAGGGTTCGCGGAACGGCAGCTCCTGGATCAGGTTGACCGTCAGGAACTCCATGTGTTTCTGCAGCTCGGGTTTCACGCGCATCAGGCCGGCGTTGCCGCCCTTGCCGCGCATGAAATGCCGCTGCAGGCGCTCCGCGCTCAGGCCCTTGACGCCGTCGGCCTTGTAGACGCCGCGGGCGGCCGTGGCCAGCACCTTGGTGTCGATGTCGCTGTTGACCAGATGGAAGTTGCCCGAGGCGCCCAGCGTCTCGGCCGCGGTCATCGCGATCGAATAGGGCTCTTCGCCGGTGGAGGCGGCCGAGCACCAGATGCGCCAGTGGTGCGAGCGCTTCGCGGCCAGCAGCTCCTCCAGCACGCCGAAGTGGTGCTGCTCGCGGAAGAACGCGGTCAGGTTGGTGGTCAGGGCGTTGATGAACTCCTGCCACTCCGGACCGTCGTGCTGCTCCAGCGCGTCCAGGTAGGTCTTGAAGCTGGTGTGGCCGGTCTCGCGCAGGCGGCGCGAGACGCGGCTGTAGACCATGGCGTGCTTGCCGTCGTGCAGGCTGATGCCGGCCTTCTTGTAGATCAGCGCCTTGATGCGGCCGAAGTCGGCGTCGGACCAGACGAACTCGCGGCCTTGCGACAGCGGGCCGTCCTCGAATGCCGGCAGGTCCAGCACCGTCGACGGCGGGCGGGAGGAAGGGCGGGTCTGCTGCAGCATCGTGGGTCCTGTGTCGGTGGTGGACCGGGATCAGTGGCGCGAACGGCGCACCAGACCGGAGGTGTCCAGGATCAGCGCGACCTTGCCGTCGCCCAGGATCGTGGCGCCCGACACGTTGGGCACGCGGCGGTAGTTGGACTCCAGGTTCTTGATCACCACCTGCTGTTGTCCCAGCAGTTCGTCGACCATCAGGGCGACGCGGGAGCCGTCGGCCTCGACCACGACCATGATCGGGCTGTCGCCGTTGAACTCGAAGCGCGGCACGCTGAAGACGCGCTCCAGCTCGATCACCGGCATGTATTCGTCGCGCACCTTCACCAGCTGCGCACCCTGCGCCACGGTGTTGATGTCGCTGGCCTTGACCTGGAACGACTCGATCACCGAGGACAGCGGGAGGATGTAGGTCTCGTCGCTGACGCGCACGCTCATGCCGTCCATGATGGCCAGCGTCAGCGGCAGGCGCACCTTGACGCTCATGCCGTAGCCCTCGGCGGAGTCGATCTCGACCGTGCCGCCCAGCGAGGCGATGTTCTTCTTGACCACGTCCATGCCGACGCCGCGGCCGGACACGTCGGTGACCACTTCGGCGGTGGAGAAACCGGGTGCCATGATCAGGTTCCAGACCTCGGCATCGCTCATCGAATCGGGCGCGTCCATGCCCTTTTCGCGCGCCTTCTTCAGCAGCTTTTCGCGCGACAGGCCCTTGCCGTCGTCGCGCACCTCGATCAGGATGCTGCCGCCCTGGTGGCTGGCCGAGAGGGTGATGTTGCCGTTCTCCGTCTTGCCTTTGGCGAGACGCTCTTCGGGCAATTCCAGGCCGTGGTCGCAGCTGTTGCGGATCAGGTGGGTCAGCGGGTCGGTGATCTTCTCGATCAGGCCCTTGTCGAGTTCGGTGGCTTCCCCGTGGGTGATCAGCTCGACCTTCTTGCCCAGCTTGGCGGCCAGGTCGCGCAGCATGCGCGGGAAGCGGTTGAACACCACCGACATCGGAATCATGCGGATCGACATCACCGCTTCCTGCAGGTCGCGGGTGTTGCGGTCCAGGTCGACCAGACCGGCCAGCAGCTGCTGGTTGACGGTGCTGTCGAGCTCGCGGCTCTTCTGCGCCAGCATGGCCTGGGTGATCACGAGTTCGCCGACCAGGTTGATCAGCTGGTCGACCTTGCTGACGGACACGCGCAGGGTGCTCGATTCGAGGCCGGCCTGGGCGGGCGCACGGGCGTCGGCGCGGGCGGCCGGCTTGGCTGGTGCGGCGGGCACGGGGGCCGGCGCGACCTCGACCGGCGCCGTTTCGGCCGGTGCCTCGGCGACCGAAGCGGCCGGGGCTTCACCGGGCGTGCCGGGCGCGTTGTCGAAGAAACCGAAATCCGTGCCTTCGCCGGCGATCCCGGTCGGGGCCGGCGCGGCTCCCGCGGCGGGCGCAGACGCACCGGGCGCGGCAATCTGGATCTGCTCCTTGCTCACATGGAAGGTGAACAGGTCCAGCAGATCGGTGTCGGTGGAGCGGGTGAACACGTCGAACGCGCGCACCTTGGGGTCGTCGCCGGGCAGGGCCTCGATGCGGCCCAGGCCGGAGATGTCGCGGAACAGCTCGACGATGCCGTCGGCCTGCTCGGGGTGTTCCAGCGGGCCGATGCGGATCACCAGATGGCGTTCGCCGTCGGCCGCGGGGGCCGCGGCGGCCACCGGGGCTGCGGCCGGCGCCGGTGCCGCATGGGCGACGACGGGGGCGCCGGCGCCTTCGCCGTGGGCCAGCGCGCTGATGCGGGCGACCAGGTCGGCGGTGGCCGGCGGCTCCACGCCCTGGCCCTGGTGGCGGGCCAGCAGCAGCTTGAGCGCGTCGGACGATTCGAGCAGCACGTCCACCATCGGCGGCGTGGGTTGCAGTTCGTGGCGGCGCAGCTTGTCCAGCAGCGACTCCATCTGGTGCGTCAGCTCGGCCACGTCGGCAAAACCGAAGGTGGCGGCGCCGCCCTTGATCGAGTGCGCGCAGCGGAAGATCGCGTTGAGCTCTTCGTCGTCGGCCTGTTCCAGGTCCAGCGCGAGCAGCATCTGCTCCATCTGTTCCAGGTTCTCGCCGGCCTCCTCGAAGAAGATCTGATAGAACTGACTGAGGTCGATGTTGCCACCGGCCGACGTGCTTTCTTGCATCGTTTCACCCATGAAAAACTCCTTGGCCTCGGTGTGCCGGGCTGCGTGTCAGCGGATGACTTTCTGGATGACCTCGATCAGACGACCCGGATCAAACGGCTTGACCAGCCATCCGGTCGCGCCGGCGCTGCGGCCGGCCTGCTTCATCTGGTCGCTGGACTCGGTGGTCAGGATCAGGATCGGCGTGGTCTTGAACTTGGGGTGGTCGCGCAGCTTGCGGGTCAGGCCCAGGCCGTCCAGGCGCGGCATGTTCTGGTCGGTCAGCACCAGATCGATGTGGTGGGTCTGGGCCTTCTCGAAGGCGTCCTGGCCATCGACCGCCTCGACGACGTGAAATCCGGCGCCGGTGAGGGTGAAAGACACCATTTTTCGCATGGAAGCCGAGTCATCGACGGCAAGAATGGATTGCATGAGGGTTCTCCGTGGTTCGAACCGATATCGGCAAACGGGTGGGCGGCTTTAGAAAAGGTCGATGGAGCCGGCGTCCATCTCGTTCTGTGTCACGGGGCTGGGCCGGTCGGGCATGGGGTCCGGCGTGATCGGCATTTCGCCTTCCTCGGCCTCCATGGTTTCGTCGGCCAGCTTCCAGGCGCAGCCCTGCAGCACCTTGCCGGTGTGCACGATCAGCTGGGTTGCCATGTCGTGGAACTGCAGCTCGGTCACGGCCTGGTGCAGGCTGTGGCGGATGCTCAGCAGATCGTCGGTGTCCTTGTGGACCGCCAGGTTGCCCAGCGCGTGGTTGGCGGTGGAGAAGCGCTCCAGCAGGTTGCCGGTCGCGTGGTCCAGCAGCCCCTCCAGACGCTTGAGGTCGGTCATCGCCATCAGCAGGGAGTCCTGGAGGTCGGCCACCAGGTTCACGGGCAGGGAGACAGACGGCGAAGTTTGCGGCGTCATGGGTAGGTCCTTGGTTCTCAGTGCCGACAGGCCTGGCTGTCGGAAGCCATTGCGCGTCGGGGCAGTACAATTTTCTCGGTCCGAGAGCAGCTGTATCGGCAGATAACGGCCCGAATTCAGCGCCAATTCGATCCCTGTGGAATCCGGCCATTGACGGCCCCCATCCCTGCGAGTGGCATGTCCGATACCCCCGAAGCCCGTCCGGTCCGCATCCTTCACCTGGAGGACTCGCGCGTGGATCACGCCCTCGTCAAGTTCGCCCTGCAGCGCAGCGGCCTGCCCAACGAGATCTTTCTGGTCGACACGCTGGACGATTTCGAGCGCGAACTCGACAGCGGCAAGTACGACATCGTGCTGGCCGACTACCACCTGCCGGGTTTCTCGGGGCTGGACGCCTGGGACCGGATGCGCGAGCGCGGGCACGACCTGCCCTTCGTGATCCTCTCGGGCGCCATCGGCGAGGCCGCGGCCGTCGAGGCGATGCACCGCGGCGTGAGCGACTACCTGCTCAAGGACAGCATGAACCGGGCGGCCCACGTGATCGAGCGCGCCATCGAGGTCAGCGAGACCCGCCGCGCCAAGGGCCGTGCCGACGCCGAGCTGGCCGAATCGCAGCGGCGACTGGCCGAACTGGCCGAACACCTGCAGACCAGCATCGAACAGGAGCGGGCCGACATCGCCCGCGAAATCCACGACGACATCGGCGGCGCCCTCGCGGCCGTCAAGCTCGACCTCTCGTGGATCGCCCGCCGCCCCGCGCTCGACAACGACGTGCGCCAGCACATGGACACCGCGCTGGAAATGCTGCAGCACGCGCTGGGCGCGAGCCAGCGCATCATGATGAACCTGCGCCCGCCCATCCTTGACCAGGGCCTGGTCGCTGCGGTGCAGTGGCTGGCCTCGGGCTTCGAGAAACGCAGCGGCGTGCGGGTCATCGTGCGGCGGTCGGCGGAGCAGATCGACGTGCCGCGCGAGGTGCAGCTGGTCGCCTACCGAACGGCGCAGGAAGCCATGACCAACGTCTCCAAACACGCGACGCGCGCGACCCAGGTCGACATCGACCTGGACGACCGCGAAGGCGTGCTGACCCTCGAAGTCAGCGACAACGGCCAGGGCATGGGCGCCGACGCGCTGCGCAAGGCCAAGTCCTTCGGCCTGCTGGGACTCAAGGAGCGCGCTGCCAAGGTCGGCGGCTGGCTCGACATCAGTTCATCGCCGCGCGGCACCTCGGTCATCCTGTCGGTGCCACTGGACGGCGAGGTGAACGACGCGGACCACACACACAGGGAAGAAGAAAAATGATCAAGGTCATCTTGTGCGACGACCATGCCGTCGTGCGGCGCGGCATCCGCGACACGATTTCGGAGGCGGTCGACATCCAGGTCGTCGGCGAGGCCGGCAGCTATCCCGAGTTGCGCGAGCAGATGCGCAAGACGGAGTGCGACGTGCTGGTGCTCGACCTCAACATGCCCGGCCGCGGCGGGCTGGAGGTGCTGGCCGCGCTGCGCGAAGAGGGCTCGCCGGTCAAGACCCTGGTGGTCTCGATGTACCCCGAAGACCAGTACGCGATCCGCTGCCTGCGCGCCGGCGCACGCGGCTACCTCAACAAGGCGGGCGAGCCGGCCGAGATGATCGCCGCCATCCGCACCGTCAACCAGGGCCGCAAGTACGTCACGCCCGACGTCGCACAGATGCTGGTCGACAACCTGAACGCGCCCGAGAGCGAGGAGCTGCACGCCAGCCTGTCCGAGCGCGAACTGCAGACCCTGCAGAAGATCGCCTCGGGCAAGAAGCTCTCGGAGATCGCAGACGAGCTCATGCTCAGCCCCAAGACCGTGAGCGTCTACCGCGCCCGCGTGCTGGAGAAGCTGCACCTGGCGAACAACGCCGAACTGACGGTCTACGCGATCCGGAACAGCCTGGTTTGAGACCTGCAACCGCAAGTCGAAGGCAGTCCGGCATATGTTGAAAGCACTGTATGTTCTGGGCACAACACTGGCTGTCGGATTGATTTGGTTTCTCGTGATCCTTGGACTACTGGAAAAATTTCTGGGTCACGAGAGCAGTGACTTTGCCCGGTTGCTCCTTCTATGCACATGTCTTTGTGTTGGAGCGGTGACCGGGTGGAAGCTCTTTTGGCGTGCCGCAAGGACTGATTAGCCATGCACCGCCGCACCGTCTCCCTCACCCTGCTCGCCATCTCCGCCGGCCTGCTCACCGCCTGCGGAAAACCCGATCCTCTGAAAGCCCTCGAAGCCGCCGTCCAGCGGCTGCAGGACCATCTGGAGGCCAAAGACAGCAAGGCGGTGCTGGCCCTGCTGGACCCGCACTTTCGCGCCCAGGACGAACACGACACCGAGTGGGCGCGCAAGACCATGGCGCTGATGTTCCTGCGTTATGCCCATGTGAAGGTGATTGCGGTCACGCGCAGCAGCCGCATCGAACCGCCGGGGTCGGAGGTCGGCATCACCGACGCGCAGGTCGTGTTCACCGGGGCTCAGGGCCTCATTCCCGAACGGGCGTCGCCCTATGCGGTGCAGCTGCAGTGGGTGCTCGATGGCACTGACTGGAAGCTGCGGGACCTGCACTGGGAGTAACAGGAGTAATCCACATGGCAACCGAAGACAAACCCAAAGGCCCGGCCTCGTACTTCCCCTCGATCGAAAAGAAGTATGGCCAGCCGATCGCCCACTGGCTGGACCTGGTGGCCGGACTGAAGGGCATGAAGCACATGGAGATGGTGGCCTGGCTCAAGAGCGAGCACGGCATGGGCCACGGCCATGCGAACGCCATCGTGGCGTACGTGCTGTCGCGGTGAGCGCCCGGCTCACCCGCCGATGAACATCCCGGTCGCCAGCTTCATCAGCGCGACCACCGGGCCTTCCATCATCGGCAGCGTGACGGCGATGCCGAGCAGTCCGACGGTGAGGGTGATGGGGAAGCCGATGGCGAAGGCGTTCATCTGGGGCGCGACGCGCGAGATGACGCCCAGCAATACGTTGACGAACAGCAGCATGCCGACCATCGGCAGCGCGATCCACAGGCCGTAGCGGAACACGACCGAGCCCAGTTCGTGCAGGCGCATGCGTGCGACAACCTCGAAGGCGTCGGTGCCGATGGGGAAGGTCTCGAAGCTGGCGACCACGGCTTGCAGCACCATCAGGTGGCCGTTGAGGATCACGAACAGCAGCATGGTCGAGTTGCCGTAGAAGCGGCCGACGGCGCTGGTGCTCTGGTTGGTCGTGGGGTCGAAGAAGCCGGCGTAGTTCAGGCCCATCTGCAGGCCGATGATTTCGCCAGCGAGTTCGACCGACGCGAACACGATGCGCACGGCCAGGCCGATGGCCACGCCGATCACGACCTGCTGCAGCACCACGCCCATGGCCTTGGCGTCGGCCAGACCGACCACGGGCTGGTCGGTCGGCAGGGCGGCCTGGGCGCAGATGGCGACCAGCATGGCCAGCGCGACGCGGCTGCGCATGGGGACCGAGCGGGCCGAGAAGATCGGTGCGCTGGAGAAGACCGCCAGGATGCGCAGGAAGGGCCAGAACACCGGCGCCACCAGCGCCATGATGTCGGCCTCACTGAACGTGAACGTGAACATGACCAGGTCCCGGAGCGGTGTGTCTGTGATCAGGGGCGCCGCGGAACCGGCTTTGCCGGGCCGCCAGCGCCGCCCCCCTGGAGGGGGGAGACGCGAAGCGGCGCAGGGGGTGTTCCATCTAGATCGCGTGGTTGGGGATCGCCATGATCGTGCTGCGGATGAACTCGACCAGGGTCGTGAGCATCCAGGGACCGGCGATTGCGAACACCGCGATCGCGGTGATCAGCTTGGGCACGAAGGACAGCGTGGCCTCGTGGATCTGGGTGATGGCCTGGAACAGGCTGACCAGCAGGCCCACCACCAGCACCGCGCCGAGCACGGGCGCGGCCAGCATCAGGACCATGTAGAGGGCGTTCTGCCCCATCGTGAGGGCGGCTTGGGGGTCCATGGTTTTCCTTAAGTGGCGAAGGACGCGGCGAGCGAGCCCAGCAGCAGGTTCCAGCCATCGGCCAGCACGAACAGCATCAGCTTGAACGGCAGCGCGACCAGCACCGGCGAAAGCATCATCATCCCCAGCGACATCAGCACGCTGGCGACCACCATGTCGATCACCAGGAAGGGGATGAAGATCATGAAGCCGATCTGGAACGCGGTCTTGAGTTCGCTGGTGACGAAGGCCGGCACGATGACGCGGAACGGGGCGGTCTCGGCCTTGACCTCGGCCGGCAGCTTGGCCAGGCGGGCGAACAGCTCGAAGTCGCTCTGGCGGGTCTGCTTGAGCATGAACTCGCGCATCGGGCCCTGGGCGCGGTCGAGCGCCTGGTCGAACGGAATCTTGTTGGTGGTGTAGGGCTCGTAGGCCTCGGTGTAGACCTTGTCGAGCGTCGGACCCATCACGAACAGGGTGAGGAACAGCGACAGGCCGATGATCACCTGGTTGGGCGGCGCGGACTGCGTGCCCAGGGCCTGGCGCAGCAGCGAGAGCACGATGACGATGCGGGTGAAGCCCGTCATCAGCAGCAGCACCGCGGGCAGAAAGCTCAGCGCGGTGAAGAACAGCAGGGTCTGGATCGGCACCGAGTAGCTGGTGCCGCCCGCGCCCTGGCCGACCACGATGGGCAGCGCGCCGTTGCCGCTCTGCTGGGCCCAGGCGGGTGCGGCGAACAGCAGGGCGCCGATCAGTGCGGGTGCCGCGGCACGCAGCAGGGAACGCAGGTCAGGACGCCGCATGGCCGCCCTTCCGGATCTGGGCCAGCCGCGCGGCAAAACCGGTGGCGGGCGGGGTGGTGTCGGCCGGCTCGTCGGCGACGGCGGGCAGGGGCATCTGGTGCAGCGCGGTGACGCTGCCGGGCGAGACGCCGAGCACCAGGCAGACGCTGGTCTCGCCGCTGCCGACCTGCAGCGTGACCACGCGCTGCTGCGGGCCGAGCGCGACCGAACCCAGCACCTGCATCGCAGGGCCGGCGCGGCGCGCGGCACCGGGCAGGTGGCGGCGGTAGCGTTGCAGCAGCCAGGCGATGCCCACCATCAGGATGAGCAGCACCACGGCGGGAGCGGCGTTCTGGATCATCAACCGGTCCTCAGCTCTTGCTCACCCGGCGCATGCGCTCGGACGGCGTGACGATGTCGGTCAGGCGGATGCCGAACTTGTCGTTGACCACGACCACCTCGCCCTGGGCGATCAGGTAGCCGTTGACCAGCACGTCCATCGGCTCGCCGGCCAGCGCGTCGAGTTCGACCACCGAGCCCTGCGCCAGCTGCAGGATGTACTTGATCGGCACCTTCACGCGGCCGAGTTCGACCGACAGCTGGACCGGGATGTCCAGCACCATCTGGATGTCCTGCGTCGCGTTGCTGCCGCCGGGCGGCGCGGTGTTGGCCGAGGGAGCGTTGGGGGCGTCGAACGCGGGCGCGGCGTCGACCGTCGCGCCGGACGACGCCTGTTCTTCCAGGGCCTGCGCCCAGTCGTCGGCGATGCTGTCTTGGTTCATGGTGTCGGTGGTGTCAGTGGACATAGTTGTCTCCCAGCCAGGTCATCTCGGAACCGCGCAGCTTGCGGTCGATCCGCAGCGCGTACTTGCCCTTGTGGGTGCCGTACTGGCACTCGAACAGCGGCACGCCTTCGACCTTGGCCTGGATGGACGGGGCGCGTTCAAGCTCCAGGAAGTCGCCGACCTGCATCGCCAGCAGCTGTTCGATGGTCGCGTCGGTGCGGGCCAGCTCGGCCACCAGCTGCAGCTCGGCGGCCTGGATCTCGTGCGAGAGCAGGCGCACCCAGCGGCGGTCCAGTTCCATCGCATCGCCCTGCACGGTCGAGTACAGGACATCGCGGATCGGTTCGAGCGTGGCGTAGGGGATGCAGACGTGCAGCGAGCCGGTCAGGTCGCCGATCTCCAGCGAGAAGCTGGTAGTGACGACGATCTCGCTGGCGGTGGCGATGGTGGCGAACTGCGGCTGCATTTCCGAGCGCTGGTAGACCAGCTCCAGGGGATACACGCCCTGCCACGCCTTCTTGTATTCGTCGGCGACGACCTCGATCAGGCGCGCGATCACGCGCTGCTCGGTGGGCGAGAAGTCGCGTCCTTCGATGCGGGTCTTGAACTTGCCGTTGCCGCCGAACAGGCTGTCGATCACGCCGAACAGCAGGGTCGGCTCGCACACCACCAGGCCGTTGCCGCGCAGCGGGCGCACCGACATGATGTTGAAGTTGGTCGGCACCACCAGCTCGCGCAGGAAGGCGCTGTACTTCTGCGCCTTCACCGGGCCGACCGTGATCTCGGGGCTCTTGCGGATGAAGTTGAACAGGCCCATGCGCAGGTTGCGGGAGAAGCGTTCGTTGACGATCTCCATCGTGGGCATGCGCCCACGCACGATGCGCTCCTGGTTCGAGAGGTTGTAGCCGCGCACCCCTTCGGTCGCTGGCTCTTCCTTCTCGATCTTCTGGCTCTCGCCGGTCACGCCTTCGAGCAGCGCGTCGACTTCTTCCTGGGACAGAAACGATTCGGACATGGCGGTGGCCCGTTGTCGGTGTTATTGCACGATGAAGCTGGAGAAAAGCACGCCCTCGATGGGGTTGTTGACCTCGCGCTTTTTCTTCTTCTTGCCCTTGGCGTCGGCCTCGGGTTCGGCCTCGGGGTGCTCGTATTCGTAGCCCATGACGTTGGAGATCTCGGCAATGATGTCGTAGGTCAGTGCCTGCTTGCCTTCGGCCTTGAGCAGCTCGTCGGCGGTGCGCTGCGAGATCAGGATCAGGATGCCGTTGCGGATGCTGGGCATGTAGGTCTTCATCTCGTCGCCGGTGTGGGCGTCGGCCAGCTGCAGGGTGATGCCCATCTGCGCGAAGCGGTTGCCGCCCGGGTCGGCCAGGTTGACCACCATGCTGTCCAGCGGCAGGAAGGTCGGTGGCACCTTGGGATCGCGCTTGGGCGTTGGCGCGTGGGCCTCGGTCTTGTGTGCCCCCGGTTCGGCGCCGTCGGAGCCTTCTTCGTCGGCGTGTTTCTTCTTCAACAGGAAGAACGCGGCGCCGCCCCCGATCAGGGCCAGCACCACCACACCGATGATGATGAACAGCAGTTTCTTGCTCTTGGGCTTGGCCGGTGCTTCGGCATCGGCGGTGGCGGCGGCAGCAGACATGGAATTCCTCCGGAAGGTCGCCCCGACGGGGGCGGTGCACACCGCTGGAAACGGTGGGCTGTGGAGGAATTATTGGAGTCGGACCCCCGAGGCGTAGCCCGGAATAGCGCCCGGAAAACCGGCTATTCGGGACCGCTGCGGCCCCGGTTTGCGGTTCTCAGGCGAAGGTGTCGAGCGGCCGGTTGCCGTCGGTGCGGGGGCGCAGGGGGGTGATCGGGGCCTCGGAAACCGCCGCTCCCGACCGCTCCACGCGGCCCGCGGGGCCGCTGCGGCTGGTGGTGTGGCGGGCATCGCTGCCGGCGCCCTGGCCGTTCTGGGCGCCGACGCTGACGTCGCCGAGCTGGATGCCGCTGCGCTGCAGCAGTTCGCCCAGCGAGCCCTGGGCGTGGTCGACCAGCGCCGCGCGCGCCTCGGCGCTGTCGGTGCGGAAGCCCAGGTCCAGCTCCTGGCCGGACAGCGAGAGCCGGATGTCGATCGCATCGCTGCCCTCGTCGCCCACGCGCAGCTTGGCTTCGTGCAGGGTCGGGGCGGTGAAGGCGTCCAGGCGTCCAGGCGTTCTTCGTTCTGGGCCCGTTCTTCGGCGGCCCACAGGGCGCCGTCGTCGGGGTTGCCGCTGTGGCTGTTGCTGTCGCCGCCGGACGACGAGGTCGCGGCGCCGGTGTCCTGGCCGCCGTGGCCGCTCTGGCCCGCGAGGTCGCCGCCCGAGGAGCCGGCGCCGGTCGAGGCCGGCGCGGTGGCGGCGGCGCTGCTGGCCGCACCGGCGCCCAGGGCGTCGCCCGACGGGGTGCTGGCGCTGAAGCGTTCGTCCAGGGTCACGGTCGAGCGGGTGCTGGCGACGGCGGTGTTGTCGCCGCGGTTCTGCAGGCGCTCGATCTGCACCGACACCGGTGCCTGCTGCAGGGCCTGGGTGGACACCACCGGGTTGGCCTGCGCATGTGCGCCGGCCGGGGCGTGGGCGCCGGGCCTGGCGCCGCCAGCGCCCTGGTGGGCCGTGGCGCCGGTGGCCGCGTTGGCACTGGTCGCATTCGCGAGGCTGGCGGCGGCCGCCTGGTCGGGGGTCGCGGTTTCGACCGCCATGCCGCCGGTCGACCCGGCCAGGGCCGCGAGCGTGGCGCTGTCGGGCGCTTCGGCCTGGGTCAGAAGCTGCATGCCGGCCGGCAAGGGGTCGCCCTGGCCGGTCGTGCGGGCGCCGTCGGCGCCGATCGGCCCGGACAGGCCGCCCGCGAGGCCGTGGCCCTTGCCGGCCCGGCCGCCGCTGGCGTCGAGACCGGTGTCCGTGTCGGCATCGGTGGCGGCGCCGCGCTTGGCGCTGCCCTGGGGCAGCCCCATCCACTGCATCACCGCCGCCAGGTGGCTGCCGTCGGCGGCCGTGGCGTTCGGGTCGATGCTTGTGCCCAGGGCATCGGTGGCGGACGGTGTGGCGCTGCCGTCGGCGCTGCCCAGGAGCGCGGGCAGACCGGTGGCGTCGCTGGCGCTGAGCAGCGACAGCAGCATGGAGAAGTGGTCGGTGCCGGTGCCGTGGGCGCCGGGCTTGCGGGCGGCCGCGTGGGCGGCGCGTGCGCCGGCGGCGTGGCCGGCACCGGTCGTGCTCGCGTGCGAGGAGGCGGGAGCGGTGCTCATTGGACGATCCTCCGTGCTGCGCACTGCGGGGCTGAGCGCCTTGGGAACGGCCCGGCGGCGCTCATGACCGCAGCCCCTGGGCCTGGGCACGGCTCTGGCGCAGGTGGATGGTGAGGGCCATCTCGTCGGTGGACTTCTGCTCCTGGCGCATCACCCGCAGGTCGATGGCCTGCTGCTGGCGTTCGGCGTACTTGCGCAGGCCGGCGACGTCGCGCTCGGCCGCATAGACCTGGGCCTGCACCCGCTCGACCATTTCTTCCCGGCTGCGCTGCACCGACTTCTGGAACTCGATCGCGTGGGTGATCTTTTCCATGAACTGGCGGTGGTGGTGCAGCAGGGCGGCGTCGACACCGCCGGAGGTGCTGCGCGTGGCCCAGCGTCCCAGGGCTTCGTCGGCGTAGGCGCGCAGCTGGTTCATCTGGTCCTGCGCCGCCTGCAGTTCACGCTGGGCCTGGCCGAGTGCCAGCAGTGCGTCGTCGCGGCGCTTTGCCGCCAGGTCCACCACCTTGTGCAGTGTCTGCAACTTGTTCATGCCTGGGCTCCTTCATACGGGTTGTGGTGGGTGCGTCCGCGCAGGCCGGCGCCGTCGCGTGCATGCGGCTTGTCTTCCTGCAGCGCCACGGCCAGTTGCTGCAGGCTGCCGGCCATGGTGGCGGGCTCGCGCATGTCCTGGATCAGGAAACGCTGCAGGCCGGGGTAGAGCACGATGGCGCGGTCGGTCTCGGGGTCGCTGCCGGCCGCATAGGCGCCCAGCTGGATCAGGTCGCGGCTCTTCATGTAGCGCGAGTAGTTGTTGCGGAACTTGCGCGCCAGCTCCAGGTGCTGCGGGCTGGCCACGTTGTGCATCACGCGCGAGGCCGAGGCTTCGACGTCGATGGCCGGGTAGTGGCCCGATTCGGCGAGCGCGCGCGAGAGCACGATGTGGCCGTCCAGGATGGCGCGCGCCGCGTCGGCGATCGGGTCCTGCTGGTCGTCGCCTTCGGTCAGCACGGTGTAGAAGGCGGTGATCGAGCCCTTGCCGTTGAGGCCGTTGCCGCTGCGTTCGACCAGCTGCGGCAGCTTGGCGAAACACGAGGGCGGGTAGCCCTTGGTGGCCGGCGGTTCGCCGATCGCCAGCGCGATCTCGCGCTGCGCCATGGCGTAGCGGGTGAGCGAATCCATCAGCAGCAGCACGTGCAGGCCATCGTCGCGGAAGCGTTCGGCGATCGCGGTGGCGTAGGCCGCGCCCTGCATGCGCACCAGCGGCGGCGCGTCGGCCGGGGCGGCGACCACGACCGAGCGCTTGCGGCCGTCCTCGCCCAGGATGTCCTCGATGAATTCCTTGACTTCGCGGCCGCGTTCGCCGATCAGGCCGACCACGATCACGTCGGCCTTGGTGTAGCGGGCCATCATGCCCAGCAGCACCGACTTGCCGACGCCGGAGCCGGCGAACAGGCCGATCCGCTGGCCGCGGCCGACGGTGAGCAGGGCGTTGATCGCGCGCACGCCGGTGTCCAGCGGTTCGCGCACCGGGTCGCGGTCCATCGCGTTCAGCGGCGTCTGGTCCATCGGCTCGATGTCGACGTGGGTGATCGGGCCCATGTGGTCCATCGGGCGGCCGTGCGAGTCGACCACGCGGCCGAGCAGGCCCCGGCCCAGCGGCAGGCGCAGCAGGCCGCGGTCGCCCGGGGACGGCACCTTGTTGACCTGGCCCAGGCGCGGAACCGGGCGGAACGGCGCCAGCGGCGTGACGCTGGCACCGCTGGCCAGGCCGCGGGTGTCGCCGGCCGGCATCAGGAAGGCGCGGTCGCTGGAGAAACCCACGACCTCGGCCAGCACCGGTTCGCGCTTGCCGTTGGCGATCAGGCATTGCGAGCCCACCGGCACGCGCAGGCCCACGGCTTCGAGCACCAGGCCGGCCAGCCGCGTGAGCGTGCCGCGCACCTCCAGCGGGGTCTGCACGTTGGCGCCGGTGCGCAGGTCGGTCATGAACCGGTCCCAGGTGTTGTCCGGCTCACTCATCGTCTTCCTCCGCGTCCCAGGGGGTGTCCAGCCCCAGGTTGCCGACCGCGCGCGACCAGCGCTTCTCGACCGTCGCATCGACGATCGCGCTCGGGGTCTGCACCAGGCAACCGCCGGGCGTGATCGTGACGTCGGCCACGAACTCGGGCGCGTTCTCGCCCAGGGTGTCCATCAGCGCGTCCTTCATCAGCGACAGGTCGTTCGGGTGCATGCGCACCGTGGCCGGCAGACCGTCTTCGACGATCAGCTCCAGCGACTCGCCGATCACCGCGCGCAGGTGGCCGGTGTTGGACTGCAGCTCCTGGCGCACCACCTGGCGCGCGATGTCGCAGGCCAGGTCGAGGATCTGGCGCGCGATCTTCTGTTCGCAGCCGATCAGCTGGTCGGTCATGTTGTGCAGCAGCTGGCCCATGCGCACGCCGGTCTCTTCGGTGCTGCGGCGCATCGCGGCTTCGAGCGCGTCGCGCACTTCCTTGCCGCCGGCGTCGTGCCCGTGGGCGAAGCCGTCGGCGAAAGACTGCTGCCGGGCTTCGGCGACCGCCTGCTCCAGCAGGAGGTTCGGTTCCGGCTCCGGTTCGGTCTCGGCAGGCGGGGGCAGCTCGTCGCTGCCGTCCACGGCCGAAAACCGCCAGGCCGAGACCGCGTCGATCTCCTCGCGCGGAATGAAGCGCGAGTGCGGGCTGGTCTTGGGCACCGTCTTAGACGAAGCCGTCATCGCCACCTCCGCCGATCACGATCGTGCCTTCGTCGGACAGGCGGCGCACGATCTTGAGGATTTCCTTCTGCTGGCCCTCGACCTCGGACAGCCGCACCGGGCCGCGCGATTCGAGGTCGTCGCGCAGGCCTTCGGCCGCGCGGCTGGACATGTTGCCCAGGATGAGTTCCTTGAGCTCGGTGCTGGCGCCCTTGAGCGCGATGACCAGCATGTCGGTCGACACTTCCTTGAGCACCATCTGGACCGACTTGTTGTCCAGCTTCTGCAGGTCCTCGAAGGTGAACATCTTGTCGGTGATCTTCTGTGCCAGGTCGGCGTCCTGTTCGCGGATCGACTCGATGACCGTGCCTTCGATGGCCGTGCCCAGCATGTTGAGGATGTCGGCGGCGGTCTGCACCCCGCCCAGCGAGGTCTTGCGCACCTTGTCGCCGCCGGCCAGCACCTTGTAGAGCACCTCGTTGAGGTCGTTCAGGGCGGTCGGCTGGATGCCTTCGAGCGTGGCGATGCGCAGCATCACCTCGTTGCGCATGCGTTCGCTCAGGTTCTTGAGCACGCCCGCGATCAGGTCGCTGTCCAGGTGGACCAGGATGGCCGCCATGATCTGCGGGTGTTCGTTGCGCAGCAGCTCGGCGATCGACTGCGGGTCCATCCACTTCAGGCTTTCGATGCCCGAGACGTCGCTGCCCTGCATGATGCGGTCGATCAGCAGCGAGGCCTTGTCGTCGCCCAGCGCGCGCTTGAGCACCGACTTGACGTAGTTGTTGGTGTCACTGACCAGCAGGCTCTGCGAAGCCGCCTCGTCGGTGAACTTGCCCATCACCTGCTCGACGCGGTCGCGCGAGACCGTGCGCATCGCGGCGATGGTTTCGCCCAGCTTCTGCACTTCCTTGGGTGAGAGGTGCTTGAACACCTCGGCGGCTTCTTCCTCGCCAATGGACATGAGGAAGATGGCGGCGTCCTGGATACCCTGGTCTTCCATTTGGATTTCCCTGTCGCGTGTGTGGGTGGGCGGTCAGGCCGGCTGTTCGCCGCTGACCCAACCCTTGACGATGTTGGCCACGGCGATCGGGTTCTCCAGGGCCAGGCGCTTGGCGTCGGCCAGGCGCAGCTGCTCGGGAGTCGGTTCGTTGTTGCTGGCGGGCACCGGCAGGCCGGGGCGCTCGGGCGCGTCGTTGACCAGGGCGTCGAGTTGCGGCACCACCGGGGTCAGCGGTGTCTTGGCGGGCGTCTTCAGCGCCTTCATGCCCGGGCGCACCAGGCCCATCAGGATCAGCAGCGCCACGCCCAGGCCACCGACCGGCCAGGCCAGGCTGCGCAGCAGCTCCATGTTCTCGGCCTGCTTCCACCACGCCACCGGCGGTTCCTCGACCGGCTTGGTGACGTTGAAGACTGCGTTGACCACGTTGACCGAATCGCCGCGGTCCTTGTTGAAGCCGATGGTCTCGCGCACCAGGGCGGTCATCTGTTCGAGCTGCTCGGGCGGGATCGCGGCCGTGACCGACTTGCCGGACTTGGGATCGGTGCTGCTGCGGTGGTTGACCACCACGGCGGCGGACAGGCGCCGGACCGTGCCACTGGATTCGCGCACGGTGCGCACCGTCTTGTCGATCTCGTAGTTGGTGACCGACTCCTTGCGCATGGTGCCGGCCTTGTCGCCGTTGCTGGCCGTGCTCAGCGGGGCGGCGGCGCCGTTGACCGGGGCGGTGCCGGTGGCCGGCGGCTGGTTGGTGGTGGCGCCGGGAACGCCGGCCGGCTTGGCCTGCGGCGGGGTGCCGTCTTCGATGGTCTGCTGGCTGCGCACGGCGCCGGCGTCGGCACCCTGGTTGGGCTTGTGCTGCTCATAGGTCGCTTCCGCCTGCGAGAAGTCGACGTCGGCGCTGACCTGTGCCTTGACGTTGCCCACGCCGACCAGCGGCTCGATCATGTCCAGGATGCGGCGGGTGTAGAGCTGCTCGATCTGCTGCGTGTACTGCAGCTTCTGCGTGTCGGCGCCCTGGGCCTGGCCCTCGGGCGTGGCCGAGAGCAGGGTGCCGGCGTCGTCGACCACGCTGACGGCCTTGGGGTTCATCTCTGGCACGCTGGAGGCGACCAGGTGCACGATGCCGGCGATCTGCGCCTTGTCCAGCGTGCGGCCGGGGTGCAGGGTCAGCAGCACCGAGGCGCTGGGTTTCTGCTGCTCGCGGAAGAAGCCATTCTGGTTGGGCAGCGCCAGGTGCACGCGCGCGGCCTGCACCGACGAGAGCGACTGGATCGAGCGGGTGAGTTCGCCTTCGAGGCCGCGCTGGAAGGTCAGGCGCTCCTGGAACTGCGTCATGCCGAAGCGGTTGGTCTCCATCAGCTCGAAGCCGTTGACCGAACCCTTGGGCAGGCCCTGCGAGGCCAGGCGCAGGCGGGTGTCGTGCACCTTGTCGGCCGGCACCATGATGGCGCCGCCGCCCTCGGTGTACTTGTAGGGCACGTTCATCGTCGTCAGCTGCGCGATGATGGCCCCGCCGTCCTTGTCGTTGAGGTTGTTGTAGAGGATCTTCCAGTCGGGCTGCTGGCCCATGAAGAACAGGGCGATGGCGATCGCCAGCAGGGCGAAGGCACCCAGGCCGAGCTTGATCTTCTGGGACTTGTCCAGTTTCGACAGACCCGCGCTCAGCGCATTGCGTTGGTCGGGCGGCAGGTCCAGTTCGGCGACGGCGTTGCTCATGGCGGGAGGGCTTCGAAGTGGGGCTCGGAAGGGGAAATCACCCCTGTTGCGACCGAGTATCCGGTTCCACCTCCCCCCGCATAGCCATGAAAAGGGCGGACTTTCCCCCCCTGTTCCCAACCCGGAAAAACCCGCCAATCCCTACGATTGGATTCCGTTTCCGCCCGCCTGAAAGGACACCGCCATGGACCTTCGAATCAATGCCCTGAACAGCCAGGCCGCCACCGGCATCGGCCGCAGTGCGTCGGCGCGCGGCGCAGGCTCATCCGCCGGCGTGGGCGGGGTCGGCGGTGGTTTTGCCGACAACTTCAAGACCGCGCTGCAGTCGGTGAGCAAGGCCCAGAACGAGGCCAGCGACCTGCAGATGGAAGTCCAGAAGGGCAATCCGAACGTCAGCCTGGAAGAAACCATGCTGGCCATGCAGAAGGCCCAGATCGGCTTCCAAGCCACCATCAACGTGCGCAACCGGATGGTCCAGGCCTACACCGACATCATGAATATGAGTGTTTGACCCCCCCGCGCCGCCTGCGGCGTCACCCCCCAGGGGGCGATGCGAGCGGCCCGGCGGAGCCGGTTCCGCCGCATCCTCGACACAGGCACTGCGCTCCGGAGGGATGCCCATCAATGGACTTGTTTCGTGTCCATCAGCTGTTCGAGGTCGTTCAGCCAGGGCTCGGCCAGGCAGCGGATCTCGGCGTCGGTGCGCAGGATGCACTGCATGATGCGGGCCTTTTCCTTGCGCTCCTCGGGGGCGAGCTGCAGGTTGCGCGACTTGTGGCGCAGTTGGGCGATCAGCACGGCGCAGGTGCCTTCGAGATGCATGATCTGGTCCCAGTTCTCGCTGCGCGCAGCTTCCAGCATGCGTTGGCTCGCGTTCTCGATGGCTTTGTAGTAGTCCAGCAAGCTGTGCTCCATGATCAGGCTCCCCGGCCCGTGACGGGCTGCAGGTAGGCGGGGCCCGGGCCCCGGATGAGTTTCCAAGATTGCGCCACCGGCTCGATGAGGCGGGTGACTTCTTCCACCAGGGTGGCGTCGTTGCGCAGGTTGGCCAGCGTGAGACGGCGGATGCTGTACTCGTAGAGCGCCTGCAGGTTCCTGGCCAGGTCGCCACCGGCGCTGACGTTCAGGCCGGCCTTCAGGCCTTCTTCGATGATGCGCACGGCCTTGCCGATGGCCTGGCCCTTGGCCGGGATGTCACCGCGGCCGATGGCACCGCGGGCCGATGCCAGCGATTGCAGCAGGGCGTCGAACAGCAGGTCGACCAGCTGGTGCGGGTCGGCGCCCTGGACGCTGGTCTCTGCGGCAACCTTTTTGTAGACCGATGCAGCGCGTGTGCTGGCAGAAGTGAACATGGTGTCGATTCCTTGTGGCTGATGCCTTTCTGTATCGGCACCTGCTGCGGGGACTGTAGTTTTTGCGATCGACATCTGGTGGAAAAAACGCGGGTTAATCAAGCACTTGCAGCCGACAGTTCGTCAGGCCTTGTTCCACATCGTGATCTGCTGGCTGACGAAGGAATTCAGCCCGTTGAGCTTGGCCACGGCCGCGTCCATCGCGTTGTACTGGGCCAGGTAGCGGACCTCGGCCCGCGATGCGCGGTCGTTGACGCGGTCCTGCTCGCTGGTGTTGCGCTTGATCGAGCTCTGGATCGAATTGGTCTTGGTGCTCAGCAGGCCGTCGGAGTCGACCAGGCCCTCGGCAAAGGCCTTGACCTTGAGGCCGAAGCCTTCGGTCGTGGCGGAGCCGGTGTTGGCGGTGAAGAGCGATTTCAGGCCGTCCAGGTTGTCCAGCGCCGCGTCGAACTTCTCGCTGTCGAGCGTGAGCTTGCCGCCGGTCTGCATCTCGATGCCGATGTCGGACAGGCGCGAGAACGGCGTGCTGGACGTGACCGAGCGCATCATGCTGCGCAGCGCGTTCTGCAGCCCGGTCGCGGTCGAGTCGCCCTGCAGCGCGCCGGCCACCTTGGTGCTGGCGTCGTAGCGCGTCGCGTTGGCGATCGTGGTGTTGAGGGTGTTGTAGTTGTCGACGAAGGCCTGCACGTTGGTGCGGATGGCCTCCAGATCGGTGCTCACGTCGACCTCCACCGGGGCGGTCGTGACCTGCGAGAGCTGCAGGGTCAGGCCGGGCAGGGTGTTCGAGAGCTTGTTGCTGGTCGAGCTGATCGACACGCCATTGACGGTGGCCAGGGCGTTCTGCCCGGCCTGGGTCTGGGCCATGCCGTTGGCGTTGCCGGCGGCGTAGGCGAGGCGCGAGAGGCCCGAGGCATCGGTGTTGTTGCTGTCGTCGTCGGTGACCGAGACCCGAAAGCCGGTGGTGGCGCCGGTCTCCTTGGAGCGCATGAGCAGGCGTTCGCCCGACGCGTCCTTGAGCACCGTGGCGCTCACGCCCGCGTTGGCGTCATTGATCTTGGCGGCGATTTTGGCCAGGGTGTCTTCCCCCGAACCGATGGTGACCGTCACGGGTGTGCCGCTGCCGGCCGTGAAGGCGTTGCCGCTCCAGCTGCCCAGCTCGATGGTCATGCTGCCGGTGCCCATGGCGGTGTCTGCCGCGACGGCCGACGAGGCCGTCGACTGGGCTTTCGCCAGTTGCTGGACCGAGATGGAGAACGAGCTGGCCGGTGCTCCGGACGAAGCGGTCACGCCGACGGCGGCGCTGTTGGACGAGGTGGCCGTGACGGCGTTCCAGCCTTTGCTGGTGGAGAGCTTGCTCGCGGCGTCGCCGAGCGCGGAGACCTGCGACTTGATGGTGCCGTAGGTCGACATCCGGGTCTGCAGCGAGGTGGCCTGTGTCTTGAGGGCGGTCAGCGGCGCCTTCTCCAGCGCCACCAGCTGGGTGACGATGCTCTGGACGTCGAGTCCGCTGCCGATGCCTGGAGAAGAGATGGTGGCCATGGTGGACCTCGTTCAGGATGGACGCACCGCACGCGAGGGCATGCGGTCTGTGCATCCCGCGAAAAACGGGAGCGCAGCGGGGCAGCAGGACGCTGCCACCGCTGCGGCCCGTCACACCCGGGGGTGTGACGTTGCCGATCGACCGATCAACGCAGCAGGGACAGCACGCCCTGGGGCAGCTGGTTGGCCTGGGCGATCATCGCGGTGCCGGCCTGCTGCAGGATCTGGCCTCGCGAGAGGTTGGCCGTTTCCGTCGCGAAGTCGGCGTCCATGATGCGACCGCGCGAGGCTGCCGTGTTTTCCGACGCAATCTGCAGGTTGGAGATCACCGACTCGAAGCGGTTCTGCGAGGCGCCGAAGCCGGCACGGGCGGTGGTGATCTCGTCGATCGCGTCGTCCAGGTCGTCCATGGCGGCCAGGGCGTTGGTGCGGTCGGTGATGTCGCCACCGACCACGGCGGTGATGCCGGCGCCACCAGTCAGGTCGCCGGTGGCGATGTCGATCTGGTCGGTCGAGACGTTGTTGGCGCCGACCTGGAAGCTCAGGGTGGCGGCGGTGGACAGCAGGTCGGTGCCGTTGAACTTGGTGCCGGTCAGCACGCGGGTCACTTCCTTGGCCAGTTCCTGGTACTCGGCGTCCAGGTTGGCCTGGTCGCTGGTGGAGTTGGTGGCGTTGGCCGACTGGGTGGCCAGTTCACGCATGCGCTGCAGCGAGTCACCGACCTTGCCCAGAGCGCCTTCAGCGGTCTGCGACAGGGAGATGGCGTCGTTGGCGTTGCGGATGGCCACGTTCATGCCCTTGACCTGGGCGTTCATGCGTTCGGCGATGGCCAGGCCGGCCGAGTCGTCCTTGGCGCTGTTGACGCGCAGGCCCGAAGACAGGCGCTGCATCGAGGTGGACAGAGAGGCCGAAGACTGGGCCAGGTTGCGTTGTGCATTCAGCGATTGCACGTTGGTGTTGATGGTGCTGCTCATGTTTAACTCCTAAAGTTGGACAAAGGTAATCCGGCATCTCTGCCGATCTCAACGCCCCCCTTGCGGAGGGCCGCCATGACCGGTGCCCATTGCAGCAAGCCGGATGGCCCCTTGGGACCGCTGACCGTCTCACCGCGTTGCTTGCCGGACGACGAACCTTTTAGAAGTTCGTTGAGAAGCTTTTCGGTGGCCCCGACATATTCTTTAGCCCCGGCCTACACCGGATGGCTGAAATAAGCAAGGGATGTGCGCCGCTGTTCCGGCCTTAGCGGGTGCGGCCCTGGTGCATCGCGTGCGCACAGGGCGGACGCAAATGAACACCAAAGATGTAAGAAGAAATCCGACACGGTGTCGGGCGTTCGCCGACAGGTCGAACAGCCATTTCCCGATTCAAGTTTTTTTTTACGGTCGACACAATTACATACATCGAGTCAGCAGATGTAAGCCCCCCGCCCGCACCGCCGACAAGAACCTCTAGGAGAAACGACATGGACAGCGAACAACTCTTGGCCGAAATCCGCGAAGCCAACCTGACCTACCTGATGCTGGCTCAGAACCTGATCCGCAAGGACCGCGCCGAAGCCCTGTACCGCCTGGGTCTGACCGAAGAAGCCGCTGACCTGCTGGGCATGCTGTCCACCGCGCAACTGCTCAAGATCGCTTCGAGCAACATGCTGCTGTGCCGCTTCCGTGTCGACGACGACCTGGTGTGGAACCTGCTGACCAGCCACAACGTCAAGAAGGTCGACAACGCCACCACGACGCAGCTGCACGCCAGCATCCTGATGGCCGGCCGCTTCGCCGAGTCGATGGCCAACACGGCCCACTGATCTCACCCCACGCTGTCAGGAGCACACCATGGCCACCGCAAAAAGCATCCTCAACGAGTCCCGCGACATCGAGCGCGCCGTGGCCCTGATCCAGCTGGGCGCCCGTCTGCAGGTGCTGGAGTACGAGACCAGCCTGTCGTACGAGCGGCTGCTGCGCCTGTACAAGGAAGTGGCCGGCAAGTCGCCGTCCAAGGGCCAGCTGCCCTTCTCGACCGACTGGTTCCTGACCTGGCAGCCGAACATCCATGCCTCGCTGTTCCTGAACATCCACGAGTACCTCTCCAAGACCAGCGACCTGGAAGAGATCGACACCGTGATCAAGGCCTTCCGCCTCTACAGCGAGCAGATGCAGGCCAGCGCCATCGAACCCCTGCTGTCCGTCACCCGCGCCTGGCGCCTGGTGAAGTTCGTGGACAACGGCATGCTGACCCTGACCAAGTGCTCCTGCTGCGGCGGCCACTTCGTGACCGAGCCCTACGAAAACGCCAAGAGTTTCGTCTGCGGCCTGTGCGAGCCGCCGGCCCGCGCCGGCAAGGGCAGCGCCTCGGGTGGACTGCGCCTGCACTGAATCCGCCGTTTCTCCAAACGCCGAAAAGGACCCTTGCGAGGGTCCTTTTTGCGTTCATGGCACCCCTCAATCACCTCTAGAGTTGGACCGATAGAAAAGGCATTCACGGGTCGGCGCCAAGCTGTGCGGCGGCTCCTCTCTTAGTACAGGGTCCCACCATGTTCGTGATCATCGGTTTTCTGGTCTCGATGGCCTGCATCTTCGGTGTGTTCATCGCCCACGGCGGCAACATCGGCGTGGTGCTGCACGCCTTGCCGTTTGAAATCACCACCATCCTGGGGGCGGCGCTGGGCGCCTTCGTGATGAACAACCAGATGAAGGTCGTCAAGGCCTCGGCCGCCGGTCTGGGCCAGTGCTTCAAGGGCAGCAAGTACACCAAGGCCCGCTACATGGAGCTGCTGGCGCTGCAGTTCGACATCCTGCAGAAGGCGCGCAAGGAAGGCCTGATGGCGATCGAGCAGGACGTCGAGAACCCCAGCCAGTCGCCGCTGTTCAAGAAGTACCCGACCGTGGGCAGCGATCACCACGTCACCGAGTTCATCACCGACTACCTGCGCATGATGGTCTCGGGCAACCTCAACGCCCACGAGATCGAGTCCCTGATGGACGCCGAGATCGAGACCCACCACCAGGAGGCGCATGCCCCGGTGGCGGCCATCGCCCGGCTGGCCGGCGGCCTGCCGGCGTTCGGCATCGTGGCCGCCGTGCTCGGTGTGGTGAACACCATGGGCTCGGTGGGCCAGCCGCCGGCGGTGCTCGGCGGCATGATCGGCTCCGCCCTGGTCGGCACCTTCCTCGGGATTCTGCTGGCCTACGGCGTGGTGGAGCCGCTGGGCGGCCTGCTGGAGCAGAAGACCGAAGAGGCCTCCAAGGAATTCCAGTGCATCAAGACCACGCTGCTGGCCTCGATGCAGGGCTACGCCCCGTCGACCGCCATCGAGTTCGGTCGCAAGGTGCTGTTCTCCGACGTGCGGCCTTCGTTCACTGAACTCGAAGGCCACGTCAAAGGGAAGAAGTGATGGCGGACGGCAAAAAGCTCCAGCCGATCATCGTCAAGCGCGTCAAGAAGGGCGGGCACGCGGCGCACGGTGGTGCGTGGAAGATTGCCTATGCCGACTTCGTGACGGCCATGATGGCCTTCTTCCTGCTGATGTGGCTGCTGGGTTCGACCGCCAAGGGCGACCTGCAGGGCATCTCGCAGTTCTTCAACACGCCGTTCAAGGTCGCGCTGATGGGCGGCGACGGCTCCGGCAACAGCGACAGCGTGCTGCCCGGCGGCGGGCGCGACCTCTCCAAGGCGGCGGGCCAGGTCGATGGCGGCGACGCCGAGCGGGCCGTGAAAGAGGTCGGTGCCCAGATGGCGCGGGCCGAGCTGGCGCGCCAGGACAAGCTGCGCATCGACGCCCTGCAGTCCAAGATCAACGAGATGATCGCCAGCAACCAGGCGCTGGCGGAATTCGGGGCACAGATCCGCATGGAGCAGACGCCCGACGGCCTGCAGATCCAGATCGTCGACGACCAGGCGCGGCCCATGTTCGATTCGGGCAGCGCCATCGTCAAACCCTACATGCGCGACATCCTGCGCGAGATCGGTTCGGCGCTGGGCGACATCGAGAACCGGCTCACGCTCTCGGGCCACACCGACGCGACACCCTATGGCAGCGGGGACCGCGGCTACGGCAACTGGGAACTCTCGGCCGACCGGGCCAACGCCTCGCGGCGCGAGCTGGTGGCCGGTGGCCTGCCGGACGACAAGATCGCCCGCATCGAAGGCCTGGCGTCGAGCCGGCTGCTGGAGCCGACCCAGCCCAGCGCCGCGATCAACCGCCGCATCAGCATCCTGGTGATGACGCGCGAGGCCGAGGAGCGCATGGCGCCCAAGGGCGACGGCAGCACCGCGCCGCACGCGGCCGCCGCGCCCCCCGCAGGTGCCCCGGTGGCGGCCGGGCCGGCCGACCTGGCCGCCAGTGTCGCTCCGGCCGCGCCAGCCACGCCGGTCGGTGCTGCACCTGTCAGCGCTGCACCTGTCAGCGCTGCCGCGACACCTCCTGCGCCGCCCCTGCCAGCGCCCATGCCCACCGCCGCACCGGTGAAAACCGCGACACCGGCGCCTGCCGCCGCTGCCACCGCACCGGCCGAAACCGTTCCCGCCCCCGCCCGGCGCATGCCCATCGGGCTGCCCGATCTACAGAAACTGGCAGAAGTGCCGAAACCCAGGGAAGAGGCAGGGCCCATCAAGCCCCGCTGAATCGCCACTGTTTCCTGACCGGAGACCTCACCATGTCCACCCCGATGAAATTCCTGATCGTTGACGACTTCTCCACCATGCGCCGCATCGTGCGCAACCTGCTCAAGGAGATCGGACATACCGACGCCGACGAGGCCGAGGATGGGGCGGTCGCGCTGAACAAGTTGCGCAACGGCACCTTCAACTTCGTGGTCAGCGACATCAACATGCCCAACATGAACGGCTTCCAGCTGCTGGCCGAGATCAAGAAGGACGAGGCGCTCAAGCACCTGCCGGTCCTGATGGTGACGGCCGAGGCGCGCAAGGAAGACATCGTGATGGCGGCGCAAGGCGGGGCGGCCGGCTACATCGTCAAGCCTTTCACCAAGGCCACGCTGGAAGACAAGCTCGCCAACATCTTCAAGAAACTCGGCCTCTGAGCCAATTCCGGGAGCACCCCATGTCACCGAGCGCCACCAGCCCGGGCAATCCGGAAATGTTCCAGCAACTGGGTGCCATCACGCGCCAGTTGCACGACGCCCTCAAGGAACTGGGCTACGCCGACAAGCTCAAGGGCACGGTCGACCAGCTGCCCGATGCGCAGAGCCGTCTCTCCTACATTGCCCGCCTGACCGGGGAAGCGGCCGAGAAGGTGCTCAACCACGTCGAGGGCGCCAAGTCCGAGCAGGAGACCATTGCCGAGCGCGGGCGCCAGCTCGCGGCCACCATCGCCGCGGTGCCGGGCCTGTCCAGGGCCATGCCCGAGTTGCTGAACTGGTCGCAGGACGTGGTCAACCTCAGTGAGCAGAGCGACGCCCGCCTGACCGAAATCATGATGGCGCAGGACTTCCACGACCTCACCGGCCAGGTGATCGCCCGTGTGGTGCAGCTGGCCGGCACGATCGAGGAACAGTTGCTGGGCCTGCTGCTGCAGGCGGCCCCGACCGGCACACCGGGCCAGGACAAGGCCTACGACATGCACGCCCTCGAAGGGCCGGTGGTCGACACCGAAGGCCGCACCGACGTGGTGGCCGACCAGAAGGACGTCGACGACCTGCTGGCATCGCTCGGCTTCTGAGCGTCGCCGCGGCGCGGGCGCGGACCTGCCCCTCAGCGGCGTCCGCGGACATGCCCGTCAGCGGGCATGGCAGGCGCAGGCCTCGCCGGTGGCGGCCGCCACCAGTTCGTTGAGGATGCCGCAGGGGTGGCCCTCGTGGTGGCCGTCGCAGCGCGACTTGAGCTGCACCAGCTGCAGTTCCAGCGCCCGCATGCTCGCCAGGCGCGCGCGCACCCGGCCCAGCTGCTCGTCCACCAGCCGGTCCACGTCTTCGGCAGGCCTGTCCGGCTGGTCCACGAATTCCAGCAACCTGGCGACGTCGGCCAGCGGCATGTCCAGCGAGCGGCAGTGCTTCACGAAGGCCAGCCGCTGGACGTGGGCGTGGTCGTAGTCTCGGTAGCCGTTGCCGCGCCGGGACGGCGGCGGCAGCAGGCCCTGTTTCTCGTAGTAGCGGATGGTCTCCACATCGACGCCGGTGGCCTGTGCGACTTGCTTGATCTGCATGTTCGTTCCTCCGGCCGGTGGGGCCTAGCGGGTTGAATCCCTGCCCTGGCGCAGCAGGCGCATGCCGTTGAACACCACCAGCAGGCTCGCGCCCATGTCGGCGAACACCGCCATCCACATCGAGGCGTCGCCGAACACCGCCAGCACCAGGAACACCGCCTTGATGGACAGCGCCAGCGCGATGTTCTGCCACAGCACCGCGTGGGTGGCGCGCGAGAGGCGCACGAGCTCCGGAATGCGGCGCAGGTCGTCGTTCATGACCACCACGTCGGCCGCTTCCATGGCGATGTCGGTGCCCGCGGCGCCCATGGCCACGCCCAGGTCGGCCTGGGCCAGCGCGGGCGCATCGTTGATGCCGTCGCCGGTCATGGCCACGCTGCCATGGCGCTGCTGCAGCGACCGGATCGCCTCCAGCTTGTCCTGCGGCAGCAGGTTGCCGCGCGCCTCGCCGATGCCCGCCTCCTGGGCGATCGCCGAGGCGGTGGCCTGGTTGTCGCCGCTGAGCATCACCGGCACGATGCCCAGCGCCTTCAGCCCGGTCACGGCCTCGCGCGACGAAGCCTTGATCGTGTCCGCCACGGCAAACAGCGCCAGCACCCCGGCCGGCGAGGCCAGCATGGTCACGCTGCGGCCGGCGTCTTCATGGATCTTCAAGCGGGCTTCGAGCCCGGGCGAGCACTGGCCACGTTCCTCCATCAGGCGGTGGTTGCCCAGCACGAAGGTCTCGCCGTCGATCTCGCCCTGTACCCCGCGGCCGGGCAGCGCGGTGAAATTCCGGACCGGCGCCGGGTCGGGCGACAGGCCGGCGGCAATGGCGCGCGAGACCGGATGGTCCGAGTGGGCGGCCAGGGCGGCGGCCACCTGCTCCAGGCGGGAGGCCTCGGCGTCGGCGCCGGCAACCAGCGGCGACCAGTCCACCAGCCGGGGCCTGCCTTCGGTGATGGTGCCGGTCTTGTCCAGTGCGATGGCCCGCAGGTGGCGGGCGTTTTCCAGGTGGATGCCGCCCTTGACGAGAATGCCGCGCCGGGCGGCGGCGGCCAGCCCGCTGACGATGGTCACCGGCGTGGAGATCACCAGCGCGCAGGGGCAGGCGATCACCAGCAGCACCAGCGCCTTGTAGACCGCGGTCATCGCCGTCCAGCCGAACAGCCACGGCCCGCCCAGCGCGGTGAGCACCGCCACGGCGAACACCGCTGGCGTGTACACCGCGGCGAAGCGGTCGACAAAACCCTGCGTCGGCGCCCGCGAGGCCTGGGCCGTCTCGACCGCGTGGATGATGCGCGCCAGCGTCGACTGGGACGCCAGCGCCGTCACCCGCAGCTCGATGCTGCCGGTGGCGTTGATGGTGCTGGCGAACACCGGATCGCCCACCGCCTTGTCCACCGGCAGGCTCTCGCCGGTGACCGGCGCCTGGTTGATGGTGGTCGTGCCGGCGGTGATGGTGCCGTCCATCGGCACCCGTTCGCCCGGGCGCACCTGCACGACCGATCCCAGGGCCACCCGGGCCACCGGCGTGTCCAGCCAGCGGCCGTCGGGCTGGCGCACGGCGGCTTCTTCGGGGGCCATCGCCAGCAGGCCCTGGATGGCGTTGCGTGCCCGGTCGACCGCGCGCGCCTCGATGGCCTCCGCGATCGCGTACAGCGCCATCACCATGGCCGCCTCCGGCCACTGCCCGATCACGAAGGCGCCCGTGACGGCGACCGTCATCAGGGCATTGATGTTCAGGCGGCCCTGGGCCAGGGCGGCGATCCCCTTGCGGTAGACCGAGAAGCCGGACAGCCCGATGGCCGCCGCGGCGACGGCCAGTCCCAGGGCCTGGAAGCCCGGCGTGTCGGGCAGGAAGAAGCCGATGCCTTCGGCGGCGGCGGCCAGTCCGAGCGCCGCGACCAGCCGGCCCGTGCCGTCGCCGGGCGCGCCGTGGTCGTGGGTGTCGCCGCCGGTGCCGGGCGCGGCCAGCGGCACGGGGTCGAAGCCGCACCGGCGGATCGCGGCCACCGCCTGTGTGACCACCGGCGGGTCGGCGTCGATGGCCAGGACGCGGGGGCCGAGCTGGAACGTCAGGCCGCGGATGCCGGCAATCGGGTCCAGGGCGCGCCGGATCTCCGACTCTTCGGCCGCGCAGTCCATGGCGGCGATGCGGTAGCGCGCACCCCGCGGCGCCGGGCCGGTGTCTCCGCCAGGGGATTCCACGGGCCCGGGGGGGTGGTCGTGTCCGCAGCAACCGGGGGCGCAGGCGGCAGAGGAGGGCGGGGGTTTCATGTCCATCTGCCGGATTAGAAACCCTGTAGCCAGATCAGGGTCAAGCGGTGATTGCGCCGGGTGCGGCCGGGTGGAGGCCCATCGCCGGGGCAGAAAAAAGAATAAGGGGGTGTCGGGTGGCCTTTTCGCGCTTTAGTTTTTCGACCTGCCTTTGAGAATCTGAGCAACCCCCCCGTTGAGTCAGATCGATGTCTTCCTCCAGTTCGGACAAGAATTTACCGGCGACCGCGCACCGCCTGAAGAAGGCGCGCCAGGAAGGTCAGATTCCCCGCTCCAAGGAACTGACCAACCTGGTGGTGCTCGGTGGCGGCGCCGTGCTGGTCATGTTCCTGCTGCCGACGGGGTTCGGCCGCCTGCGGGACGCGCTGCAGACCCAGCTGCGGTTCGACCACGCCGCCCTGCTCAAGCCGGAGCTGCAGCTCGAGTACCTGCAGGCCTGCCTCACGCTGGGCCTGGGCCTGTTCCTGCCGGTGGGCGCGGTGATGCTGGCCCTGGTGCTGGGCTCGGCCTTCGCCTCCGGCGCCTGGACCCTGACCACCCACAGCCTGATGCCCGACCTCTCGCGCGTGAGCCCGTTCGCCGGCATCGGGCGCCTGTTCTCGATGCAGCAGGTGTTCGAGACCGCCAAGCTGCTGGTCATGTCCATCGTGGTCGGCGCGGTCGGCTGGCAGTTCCTGTCGTCGCACCTGGCGGCCTTCGCCAGCCTGACCATGCAGCCGCTGGAAAGCGGCCTGGGCCAGCTGGGCCTGTGGATGCGCGCCGGCGTCGGCACCTTGCTGGTGGTGGTGGTGGTGTTTGCGGCCATCGATTTTCCGATGCAGAAGTTCCTGCACGCCAAGCGCCTGCGCATGTCGCTCGAAGAAGTCAAGCGCGAACACAAGGAAAACGAAGGCGACCCGCATGTCAAGGGGCAGCGCCGCCGCCGCCAGCGCGAACTGGCCAACCGCCTGAGCATCGGTGCCGTGCCCAAGGCCGACCTGGTGGTGATGAACCCGACCCACTACGCCGTGGCGATCCAGTACGACGACGCCACCATGACCGCGCCGCGCGTCATCGCCAAGGGCGCCGACCTGCTCGCGCTGCGCATCCGCGATGTGGCCAAGGAACACAAGATCCCGGTGCTGCAGTCGCCCATGCTGGCGCGCGCGCTGTACGCCCACTCCGAGCTGGACCAGGAGATTCCGTCGGCGCTCTACACGGCGGTCGCCCAGGTCCTGGCCTACGTCTACCAGCTGCGCGCCGCCCTCGCAGGCCGCGGCGCCATGCCCGGCGATCCGCCACAGCCGGAAGTGCCCAAGGAACTCGATCCGCACTGGAAGAAACCCGCCACCCCGGGAGCCGCTGAATGAACGCCCAACTGAAATTCCTGCAGCAGTGGTTCGGACGCCACGCCGCCGTCGCCCACGGGCTGGCCGCACCGCTGCTGGTCATCACCGTGCTGTCGATGATGGTGCTGCCGCTGGCGCCCTGGGTACTCGACACCTTCTTCACGCTCAACATCGCGACCGCGCTGGTGGTGATGATGGTGGCGGCCTACATGCGCCGTCCGCTGGACTTCTCGGTCTTCCCGACCGTGCTGCTGCTGACGACGCTGCTGCGGCTGTCGCTGAACGTGGCCTCCACGCGGGTGGTGCTGATGCACGGCCACACCGGTCCGGGCGCGGCCGGCGCGGTGATCGAGGCCTTCGGCCACTTCCTGATCGGCGGCAACTTCGCGGTCGGTTTCATCGTGTTCGCGATCCTGGTGGTGATCAACTTCGTGGTGATCACCAAGGGCTCGGAGCGCATCGCCGAGGTGTCGGCCCGCTTCACCCTGGACGCCATGCCCGGCAAGCAGATGGCGATCGACGCCGACCTGGGCGCCGGCCTGATCGATGAGAAGGAAGCCCGCCGCCGCCGCGCGGAAGTGGGCGAAGAAGCCGAGTTTTTCGGCTCGATGGACGGTGCCTCCAAGTTCGTACGCGGCGACGCGATCGCCGGCATCCTGATCCTGTTCATCAACATCGTCGGCGGACTGATCATCGGTGTGGTGCAGCACGGGCTGTCCGCCGGCGAGGCTGCCGACAGCTACATCCTGCTGGCCGTCGGCGACGCGCTGGTGGCGCAGATCCCCGGCCTGCTGATCTCGGTCGCGGCCGCCATGGTGGTCTCGCGCGTGGGCAAGGACCAGGACCTGGGCAACCAGCTGATCGGCCAGATGTTCATGTCCTCGCGCGTGACCGGCATCACCGCCGCCGTGCTGTTCCTGCTGGGCATCGTGCCGGGCATGCCGCACGTGGTGTTCCTGAGCTTCGCGCTGCTGATGGGCGGGCTGGCCTGGTGGCGCCTGCAGGAAGAGCGCCGGCCGCCGGTGGTCGAGCAGCCGGCCGCGCCGGTCAGCGACGGCGAAGCGACCTGGGACGACCTGCAGCCGGTCGACCTGCTGGGCCTGGAGCTGGGCTACCGCCTGATCGCCATGGTCGACAAGAACCGCCAGGGCGACCTGCTCACCCGCATCAAGGGTGTACGGAAAAAGTTCGCCCAGGAGGTCGGCTTCCTGCCGCCAGCGGTGCATGTGCGCGACAACCTGGAACTGCGCCCCAGCGGCTACCGCATCACCCTGCGCGGCGTGGTGGTGGGCGAGGGTGAGGTGTTCCCCGGCATGTGGCTGGCGATCGACCCGGGTGGCATCGGCACGCCGCTGATCGGCACCCCCACCACCGACCCCGCGTTTGGCCTGCCGGCGCACTGGATCGAAGACAAGCAAAGGGAACACGCGCAAATGGCGGGTTTTACGGTGGTTGATTCCGAGACTGTGCTGGCCACCCATCTTTCACACTTGATGCAAGTCCAGGCCGCCAAGTTGCTCAGCCGGACGGAGACCCAGGAACTGGTCGAACACGTGACCCGCCTGGCCCCCAAACTGATCGAAGAAGTCGTGCCGAAAATGGTCTCCATTGCCACCTTCCAGAAAGTGCTGCAGCTGCTGCTGGAAGAGTCGGTGCACGTGCGCGACATCCGGACCATCATCGAATCGCTGGCCGAACACGCCGGCGCCAGCACCGATCCGGTCGAACTGGCCCGCCGTGTGCGCACCGCCCTGTCGCCGGCCATCGTCCAGCAGATCTACGGCGGTTCCGTCAAGGAACTGGAGGTCATCGCGATCGAGCCCGGCCTGGAGCGCCTGCTGATGCAGGCCCTGACCGGCAACGGCGCCGGCGCGCTGGACCCCGGCGTGGCCGAGACGCTCTCGAAGTCGGCCGCCGACATCGCCAACCGCCAGGAAGAGAAGGGCGTGCCCGCCTGCCTGCTGGTGCCCGACGCGATCCGCAATGCCATGGCCCGCCTGCTGCGCCGCGCCGCGCCGCGCCTGCAGGTGCTGGCCCACAGCGAAATTCCTGAAACCCACCTGATCCGCATCGGCCCGATTCTTGGGGAGCTTGCAGCATGAACATCCAGCGATTCACCGCCTCGACCTCGCGCGAAGCCATGGCCAAGGCCCGCAACGCTTTCGGCGACAGCGCCGTGATCCTCTCCAGCCGCGCCACCGACGACGGCTTCGAGGTGATGGCCGCGGCCGAAGAAAGCCTGGCGTCCATCAATGCCGCGCCTGCCGTGGCCGCCCGCAGCGAGCGCATGCAGCCGATCCGCACCCGCGCCGCCGCCCAGGCGCCGGCCTTTGCCGACTCGGTGCAGAACGACACCGAACAGATGGCGATGAGCACGCTGTCGTTCCAGGAATATGTGCGCGAGCGCATGCTGCGCAAGCGCCGCGCCGAGATGGGCATGGAAGAGGAAGAAGCGCCCGCCCCGGCGCCGCGCATGGCCGCACCCCGCGCGCCTGCGCCGATGCCTGCACCGGTCCAGGCACCTGCCACGATGATGGCGCCCTCGCGCCCGGCGCCGCGCCTGCAGATGGCCGATCCCGAACCGGCGCCGATCCGCACCCGCGCGCCGGCACCCGCACCGGCCTGGGAAGACGCTGCCCCGAAGGACCCGCACATGGCGCCCCAGATGGGCGACCAGCGCATGGCGGTCGAACTGTCCGCGCTCAAGGAAATGATCGAGGAGCGCTTCAACACCCTGGCCTGGCTGGGTTCGTCCAAGCAGAACCCGATCCAGTCCAACCTGATGCTCAAGCTGATCCGCGGCGGCTACTCGCCCGCGATCGCCCGCACCGTGCTCGACCGCATTCCGGCCGACTCGGGCGCCCCGCAAGCGGTGCGCTGGGTGATGGACACGCTGACCCGCAACCTCAAGACCGCGCCCGTCGGCTCCAGCCTGTGCGACGAAGGCGGCGTGGTCGCCCTGATCGGCGCCACCGGCGTCGGCAAGACCACCACCGCGGCCAAGCTCGCCGCCCAGTGCGTGCGCCAGTACGGCGCCGCCAGCGTCGGCCTGATCACGCTGGACACCTACCGCGTCTCGGGCTACGAGCAGCTGCGCACCTACGGCCGCATGCTCGGTGTCGTCGCCCACCTGGCGCACGACCGGGCCGCGCTCAAGGACCTGCTGAACCTGCTCTCGGGCAAGCGCATGGTGATCATCGACACCGCTGGCCTGGGCCAGCGCGACCAGCGCATCCAGGAAATGCTCGACGTGCTGGACATGCCCGCCGTCAAGAAGGTGCTGGTGCTCAACGCCGGCGCCCACGGCGACACGCTGGACGATGTGCTGACCTCGTTCAAGGCCAGCACGCTGCACGGCGTGGTGCTCTCCAAGGTCGACGAGGCCGTCAAGCTCGGCCCGGCGATCGACGCCTTGATCCGCCACCAGGTGGTGCTGCGCGGTGTGGCCAACGGCCAGCGCGTGCCCGAAGACTGGCAGAACCCCGACGCGGCGGCCATGGTCCGCATCTCGCTGGGCACCGAAGGCAAGTCGGCCTACGACCCGCTGGCCAACGAGATGGGTTTCTACTTCTCGCAGGGCGCCGCCCAGAGCCTGCACCTGGGAGGTTCCCATGTTTGAGATCGGCACCGACCAGGCCGCGGGCCTGCGCTCCACCGCGCCCCGGCGCGGCCCGGCCATGATGCCGATCGCCAGCCCGGCGCAGCCCGCCGGTGCCTACGAACTGCTGTGCCTGCTGGCGATGCAGCTCAAGGCGCAGGGCTACCTGCCGGTGATCATCGACGCGACCGCCACCGAGGCCGGCGCGCGCCGCGAGAACGATGGGGCGCACCTGGGCCTGCAGCACGCGCTGACCGACGGCTCCATCGCCGGTCTGGGCCAGCCCGGCGAGGGCCACGAATGGCTGGTGATGCCGGCCGCGCGGGGTCTCAAGACCCTGCAGCAGACGGCGCTGGCCGCCGGCGGTGCGGTCGCGCTCTCGCGCCTGCTCTCGCCGTTCGCCCCCGAGGCGCTGCTGCTGGTGTTCGGCCCGGCCCACGAACTGGCGCCGCTGGTGAGCAACCTCTCGGCCCGCGTGCTGGTGCCGGTGCTGCCCTGGCCGCAGGCCAGCGTCGACGCCTACGGCGCGATCAAGCTGCTGCACATGGCGGGCGCCACACCGGTGCTCGCGCCCCTGAACCACGAACAACCCCAGCCCCCGGCCAACCCGGTGGTGGCGGGAGTGACCGACTGCGCCCGCAAGCACCTGGGCATCGAGGTGGAACGCTGGAATGCGCCCGTGTGGGCCACGGGCGTCCAGGAATGCGCCCTCGGACGGCCGCAGCGGCCCGACACCTCCCAAGGACTGCGCCACGCGCGGTACGCAGGACCGGGATCGCCCTTCGCAGGCGCGGTTCCCCAACTCTGGAGCTGACGACGATGTACACCGCCAAAGGCACCCTCAACCGCGACGACCAGCTGCGCAAGTACAGCCCGCTGGTGCGGCGTCTGGCCCATCACATGATCGCCAAGCTGCCGCCCAGTGTCGAGGTCGACGATCTGATCCAGGTCGGCATGATCGGGTTGACCGAAGCCATCGCGCGATTCGAACCCACGCAGGGCGTGCAGTTCGAGACCTTTGCCAGCCAGCGCATCCGCGGCGCCATGCTCGACGAGCTGCGCGAAGGCGACTGGATGAGCCGCGGCTCGCGCAAGAGCCAGAAAGACATCGAACAGGCGGTGCACCGCCTGCAGCAGAAGCTGCACCGGGCGCCGATGGAATCGGAGATCGCCAAGGAACTGGGCATGACCCTGCCCGACTACCAGCACATGCTGGCCAAGGTGCGCGGCACCCAGCTGGTCTACCTCGAAGACATCAGCGGCCGCGACGACGACGAAGAAGGCTTCCTGGACCGCCACATGGGCGACGACGAGTCCGACCCGTCCTCGCTGCTGCAGGACCAGCGCATGCGCATGGCCCTGGTCGAGGCGATCAAGAACCTGCCCGAGCGCGAGCAGCAGATCATGTCGATGTACTACGAACACGACATGAACCTCAAGGAGATCGCCGCGGTGCTGGGCGTGACCGAGTCGCGCATCTGCCAGCTGCACAGCCAGTCGATCGCCCGCCTGCGCTCCAAGCTGCGGGAGCACTGAGCAGCCCCCACGCTCCGCCGCTGCGCGGGTCGCTGCCCCCCGAGGGGGCTGGGCCTGCCTTGGGGCGGCCCGGCGGCTGGCCCTTCTGCCCCCACGCTCCGCCGTTGCGCGGGTCGCTGCCCCCCGTTCCAATCCGGTGAACAGGCGGGTTGGGGGCCCGGTGATTGGGCCTTTGACTGCGGCGTGGCTGCCTACAGTGGCCACATTGCCCCAGAGACGGACTGTTCACCATGACCGAGATCACCGCCGACCGATTGCACACGCTGCTGGATGCCCTGCCCAACGGGGTCCGCGTGCTGTCGCTGGACTGCTTCGACACCATCGTCTGGCGCAAGGTCGCCAAACCCACCGACGTCTTTTTCGCGCTGCAGGATTCGGCGCCCTGGCAGGCCCACGGCATCACGGCGCCGCTGCGCGCCAAGGCCGAGGACGCCGCGCGCCGCCGCAAGCGGCTGCTGACCCGCTCCAACGAGGTGACGATCGAGGAGATCTACCGCGAGCTGCTGCCCTCCCTGAGCGATGCCGAGCGCGCGACCTGGGTGGCGCTGGAGCTGGACGCGGAAAAACGCCATGGCTTTGTTTTTGAACCGACCCTGGCACTGATCCGCGCGGCGCACGCGCGCGGGCTGCGCATCATCGTGGTCAGCGACACCTATTTCTCCCATGTGCAGCTGCGCGAACTGCTGGCCGCGCTGATGGGCGATGAACACCGGCTGATCGCGCAGGTGCACTGCTCCAGCGAATGCGGTGGCTCCAAGGTCAACGGCATGTTCGGCGTGGTGCTGCAGCGCGAGAAGCTCAAGCCCGCGCAGGTCTGGCATCTGGGCGACAACCCCAAGGCCGACCTGTGGGCGCCGCAGCAGCAGGGCGTGGTCGGGGTGCATCTGCAGCACCACGTGCCGGCGGTGCTGGCCCAGCTGGAGCAGCGCGAGCGCGCGGCCCTGCAGCTGATGCCCGAGATCCACCGCAGCGTCGCCATGCCCAGCAGCTTCCACGCCCAGCTGGCCACCCGCCACGGCTTCATGGCCGGCGACGTGCGCGACCGCATCGGTTACGGCACGCTGGGGCCGGTGATGCACGCCTTCGCCACCTGGGTGCGCGATCGGGTGGCCGCGCTGGCGGCCGACGGCACGCCGGTGAAGGCGGCCTTCCTGCTGCGCGACGGCCACCTGCCGGCCCGGGCCATGCAGGCGCTCACCGGCGACGCATGGCCGCTGTTGCGGCTCTCGCGCTTCACCGCCAACGCCGCCTGCCTGCGCGACCGCGACGACGTGGTGAGCCTGTTGGCAGGCATGTTGTCGGAAAAGAGCATGCCGGCGCTGGCACGCCAGCTGCTGCTGCCACCGGCGCTGGCCGAATCCATTCTTGCCGAGAGCCTGAAAGCGAGCCGCCCGGAAGACGCCTTTGCCCGCCGGGTGCTGCGCGAAGACACGCTGCGCACCATTCTCGAGGCCTCGGCCCGGTTCCGCGCCCGCCTCTGGACGCATGTGCAGCGCGCGACCGGGGTGCAGCGCGGCGACACCCTGGTGTTCGCCGACCTGGGCTACAGCGGCACGGTGCAGACCCGGTTGCGCGAGATCTTCCAGGACGAACACGGCGTGCGCCTGCACGGCCTGTACCTGATCGCCAGCCGCGCGCTGCCCGGCCAGGTGGATCGCGAAGGCCTGATCGGTCCGGACTGGGCCGACGAGCGCCTGGTGGTTGCGCTGACCGCCTACATCGGCCTGTTCGAGATGATGTGCACCATGGCCGAACCCTCGACGGTGGACTACACCGACGGCGGTGAGCCGGTGTTCGGCGCCTCGGGCGCCAAGGCCACGCAGTCGGCCACGGTCGACCGCATGCAGGAGGCCAGCCTGCGCTTCGTGCGCGATGTGGCGGCGGTGCCTCCGCGCCGCAAGCCGGCCGCCAACCGCCTCGAGCTGGCGCGCCAGGTGGTGGCCGACCTCGGCCGCCTGATCTACCTGCCCGACGCGCAGGAGACCGAATGCCTCTCGACCTTCGAGTTCGACTTCAACCTCGGCACCGACCTGATGCTGGCCACCGCCGATCTGGAGACCGGGCTGGAGGAGTTCCGTCGCGAAGGCTTCGCCCTGATGAACCGCGACTTCACCCGCCTGCGCATCAGCTACCCGATGGAGCTGCGGCACATGGACATCTCGCTGGCGATCACGCTGATGTCGCTGCAGCGCTACGGCTATGGCCTCTCGACCAGCGACGCCAGCCTGCGCCGCGAGACGGTGCCGGCGCTGGTGGCCAATGCCACCGGTCATTCGCAGGGAGTGGTCGAAGCCCACGCCACGCACGACGGCTTCTTCAGCGTCTCGCTGCCGATGAGTTCCTCGTTCGACATGAGCGTGCTGCTCGGCCAGTGCTACCAGTGGCTGCAGATCGAGTCGGTGTGCAAGGTGTCGATGGAAGAGTCGCGCGAGACCTTCCCGCTGGAAATCGGCCGCGATGTGCTGTTCGACGGCGTCGGCGCCCAACCGGGTGGCCTGCTGCAGTGCAGCCCGGCGGCCATGCTGTTCCTGCCCGCGTGTGCACCGAAGGACCACGGCCGTTTCATGGTGCGCGTGGTCTACCGCCCGCTGGTGTGGGTCGAGGCGGTCGCCGCCGGACAGGCCAGCGCCAGGACGCACGCCGAACCGCTGGCGGCCTGAGAGAACACCCACCCCATTCAAGGACACCGAGATGGACATGGAACACCGCAGGCCCGAGGCGCTGCTTGAACGTGTGGTGACGGCGATCGAGGGCGGGGCCGCATTGCACGCCACCGCCACCGACCGGCACGATGCCGGGCTGTCGACCTTGCCCGGTCGCTGGAGCCACCACAAACCCGATGCCACCGGTCTGCCCGATTTCGCGGCCGCCACCGAGACCACCTGCGTGTGGGTGGTGCGTGGCGCCGCGTTCGATGGCGACCGCTGGCGCCTGGCGCTGGCGCGCTTCATGGCGGCGCCCGCCGGTCGGCTGGTGCTGGTGCTGCTGGGCTCGCCGTCGCAGGGCGCCGTGCTGCGCCAGGCGCTCGAACGCCTGGCCTTCGCCAGCGGACTGCGCAAGCACCCGGCGTATTACCTGATGCTCGACTACGAGGCGCTGCAGCAGGACGCCGGCCCGCTGGTGCTGCCGCTGGAGAAGCCCCCCGAAGCCGCGCGCCAGGCCTATCCCCTGGCGGCGCTGGAAGAGGAGCGCGACCTGCACATGGACATGCTGCGCGAGGCCGGCGAACGCTCGGACGCGCACGTGATCCGCTACCACCTGGCGGCCGATCTGGTGCGCGCCGGTGACCGGGTGCTCGACGCCGCCTGCGGCCTGGGCTACGGCAGCTACGTGCTGTCGCAGCTGACCCGCTGCCACAGCGTGACCGGGATCGACGGCAGCGACTACGCCATCGACTACGCCCGCGCCAGCTACGCCGCGGCGGAGGCACGTCTGGAGTACGTGCAGGGCTGGTTGCCCGACCACCTGGCGGCCTGGCCCGACCACAGCTTCGATGTGGTGGTCTCGTTCGAGACGCTGGAGCATGTGCAGGACCCGCAGGGCCTGCTGGCCGAGTTCTCGCGCCTGCTGCGCCCCGGTGGCCGCATCATCGCCAGCGTGCCCAACGACTGGTCCGACGAAACCGGCGAGGACCCGAACCCGCACCACCTGCACGTCTACACCCTCGACACGCTGCGCCAGCAGTTCGCCCGCCACTTCGTGCGCGAGCGCCTGCACCAGCAGATCGCCAGCGGCTGCAAGCGCCGCACCAACGGCAACCAGTGGGCCCCGCTGGCGCGCACGCTGCGCGAAGTGCCGGTGGACACCGACCTGCCACCCGACAGCGAGTGGTGGGTGATGACGGGCAGCAAGCCGGCCCGCACACTGTCCATCGACTACCGTGCACCCGCCTATGCCGCCCTGCAGCCGCCCTGGGCCGCCACCGCCGGGGCGGAGCACCTGGCCGGGGGCCTGGTGCTGGCCATGCATTGCGTGCCGGCCGAGGTCGACCCCCGGGTCGAAGCCTTCTGGTCGGCGCTGGCCCAGGAACTCGCGCAGCGGGGACACGCGCTGATGCTGCTGAGCACCACGCCCGTGCGCGATCCGGCGCTGCATGTGATCGACATGCCCTTCGAGCTGACGGGCTTCGTCCGGCATTTCGCCGCGCTGCCGTCGGCCGGTGAAGCGGTCAGCGAACAGGACATCCACGACGCGGTCGGCTGGTACGGTTGCGACCACGACACGGCGCGCGACAACCTGCGGCTGGCCCAGGCCTTCCTGCGCGACCTGCTGGAGACCCTGCGCCCGGCGGCGGTGCTGGGCTGGCAGGCGCTCAACCCGCTGACCCGGGTGCTGCGCGCCAGCGCCCGTGCGGCAGAGCTGCCGTACTGGTCCGGCGAGCGCGGCTGGGTGCGCAACACGCTGATGTTCGACCTCGGCGGCAGCCACCTGCTGGGCGAGCTCTCGACCAGCCTGGCCAGCGCCCGCCAGCGCGAACGCTACCGCCCGCACCCACTGGTGCTCGAGGCCCTGCGCCAGCGCGCCACCCGGGCGTCGAGCCTGGGGCGCTACACGGGTACCGAACGGGTGGGGCGCGAGGCCTTGCGCGAGCGGCTGGGCATGGCGCCCGGGGACCGGGTGGCCGTGCTGTTCACGCACGGCGAACCGGGCATGAACACGATGTCGAACGCGACCGTGCGCGAGCTGCACGACCTCTCCGGCCCGTTGCTGCAGCAGCGCCTGGACGCGCTGGCGCAGGCGCTCTCGGCGCGCGGCTTCTGGCTGCTGGTGCAGGAGCATCCCTTCAATGCGGCCGCCGGGCGCTGCCTGCGCCTGCCGGATGACCCGCGCGTGCTCGGCGTGCGCGAGGACGTCAGCAGCCTGCTGGACGCGGCCGACGCCTGCTTCTTCACGCTCGCCACGCTGCAGTTCGACGCGGTCTTCCTGGACAAGCCCTTCGGCTTGCTGGGCCGCAGCGCGCTCTGCCGCGACGGCCTGCCGCCGGTCATGGGCGACCATGGTTCCGCCGACGGATTCCTGGACACGGTGCTCGACAGCGCCGCCTGGCCGGCGCGCTTCGAGCGGCTGCGGGCCGATGTGGCCTTCCAGTTCGAGAACCTGCTCATCGACACCGAGCCGGACGCGGTTGCCCAGGGCGCCGCCGAGTGGGCCGCACACCTGGCGCGCCTGCAGCGGCCGGTGGACGCGGCGTTCCCGGCGCGGATCGAGCAGTTCCTTCAACTCTGGGCCACGACGGCCGGCGAGGCCGCCGGGCCCGCCTTGGACGAGGTGCCTGCCATCTCGCCGCCGACCGGTGCCGCGGTGGACGTGTTGACCCATTGCCTGGCCCAGCTGGGCCTGGCCGAGCCGCTGGAGCTGCGGCCGCAGGCCGGTGCCTTGGTGCACCGCTCGGACACGCTGTGCGTGATCGCCGGTCACGACCAGTGCCAGACCGACCTGCGCCAGGGGTTCGAGGCGCTGTGCAACATCGACGTCGAGGGCCAGCACCTCTGGGTGGGCGTGCCGTCGGTGTTGCCCGTCCTGCAGCCCCACGAATCCCCGGTGGTCGTGAGCTTCTACACCAAGAACACGCCCTACGAAGCGCAGGCGCGCGGCCTGGTCGAATCCATCGAAGCGCTGGGCGACGACGTGCCCTACTGCGTGGTCGGCATCGACAGCGCGGGCTCGTGGGAGGCGAACTGCAGCCTCAAGCCGGGCTTCATCCTGCAATGCCTGCGGGAGCTGCAGCGCCCGGTGCTGTGGGTCGACGCCGACGCGCGGCTCAACGCCCGGCCCTCGGTGCCACCGGCGTTCGACTTTGCGGTCCACAAGTACGACGGCTGGGAGTTCGCCAGCGGCACCGCCTATTTCGCCTGCAGCGACGCGTCGATCCGGCTGCTGGAGCGCTGGATCGAGCTGTCCCGCCAGCGCCCGCTGATCTGGGACCAGATGCTGCTGGACCAGGCCTGGGCCGAGTGCTCGCGCGACGGCACGCTCGTGACCGGCTGGCTGCCCGAGCCCTACACCCACATCTTCGACAACCCGGCCGCCGAAGCGCAGCGCGCCGCGCCGGTGGTCACGCACTACCAGGCGTCCCGCGCGGTGGTGAACAAACGGCCCAAGCCGGTGGTGCCCGACGCGCTGGTGCGCAGCCGGCGCGAAGACCGGGCCTGGCGCCACGAATACGACGTGCCGGTGCACCGCACGACCCTGGCCAGCGGCCGGCAGGTCGATGCCTGGCCCGGCGTGAACACCGACCTCGGCCGCCTGATGGACTACCTGCATGCGCTGCGCAGCGAAGCCGGCGAGCGCGTGTTCTTCCTGCAGGTCGGCGCCATGGACGGCGTCAAGTTCGATCCGCTGCACAAGCGCATCCGGACCCAGGCCTGGCAGGGCGTGCTGTTCGAGCCGCTGCCCGACATGTTCGAGAACCTCCAGCGCAACTACGCGGGCTGCGACGGTCTCACCCTGGTGCAGGCGGCGATCGACACGCAGGAAGGTTCGCGCGAGATGTACCGCATCCCGCAATCGGTGGTGAACCAGGGGCAGCTGCCCGACTGGGCGCTGGGCATTTCATCGTTCTACAACGACCGCAATGCGCTGGGCGGCAAGAAGATCGACGCGGCCACGCGCGCGCTGGTCGAGGCCAACACCGTGCGCGAAGCCGTGCCCTGCACGACCTTCGAACGTGTGCTGGCCGAGCACCGGATCACCGAGATCGATCTGCTGCAGATCGACACCGAGGGGCACGACTGGGCGATCCTGCAGAGCTTCCCGATCGGGCGCCTGCAGCCGAAGGTCATCAACTTCGAGTACTACAACCTGCAGGAGTCCGAGGTGCGCGAGGCGCTGGACTGGCTGCGCGCCCATGGCTATGCCTACGGCATGGATCACAAGGACGTGACCGCCACCCGTTTGCGCTTGCCCTGATCCCGGCGCAGCCATTCCTGCATCGGCTGCTCGAACTGCTGGTTGACGATGACCGAAATGAGCACCGTCGACAGCATGAAGGCACCGAAAAACCAGGGGCTGTAGAACGGGATCGGCGTGGCCGTGGCCGACAGCAGGCAGGCCAGCACGAGTTGCCACGGAAAGTGCAGCAGGTAGATCGCGTAGGTTGCGTTGCTCAGCTGGCGCACCGGGCGTGTCAGTGCCGCTGGAACGGCCACCGGGCGTGCGATCAGGAAGATCAGCAGCGGCAGGTAGGCCAGCAGCAGGTAGGGCCGCAGCCCGAAGTCGGTCAGCCAGCCCTGCCGATCCAGCAACCAGAGGCCGGCCGCGCCCGCCACCACCACCGCACCGTAGGCCGGTCGGCGCCAGCGCGCCATCGCTTCGTGCCGGGCCAGTGCGAGTGCCGCGACACCGCCCGCGAAAAAATACATCGCGCAATCGATCACCGGGGAGCGCACCAGCGCCGACAGCTGCAGCGCCAGCGCGATCGCCAGCACGGTCAGCGCCACCCACATCGACCCGCCCAGCGTGCGCAGCAACACGAAGAACAGCACCAGCACCAGCACCTCGACCGACACCGCCCAGATCGGGCCGTTGAAGCTGTAGCCCGACTGGAAACCCCAGTCGCTGGCCAGGAAGATCTGCAGCACGAAATGGCGCAGGTCGTTGACGGTGTAGACGAAGAAGCTGTCGTTGGTCCGGTGGTAGAGCGCCTGCAGCAAGGCCACCACCAGCAGGGTGAGCCAGTGCATGGGCAGCAGGCGCGAGATCCGCAGGACCAGGAAGTCGCGGCCGGTCACGCTGCGCGCGGGGATCGACGCGCGGTAGAGCCAGTAGAAGATGAAGCCGCTGATGCACCAGAAGGTGGGCACCCGGAACGCACCGTACTCATAGAGCCAGCGCAGCCCGCCGTAGAAAGGCTGCTGTTCCCTGACGAAGGCGACGGCCGGATGCGCGACCATGGCCAGGTGCTGGTAATGCCAGACCACGATGGCCAGCGCCATGGCGATGCGCACCAGTTCGATGCCGAACAGGCGGTTCTCTCCCACGAGCTCCCGGCGTGACGGGGTGTGGTGCATGCCCATGCCCTCTGGTGGACAGGTCTGGCGCCTGCCGTGCGGTGTACTCCCTATGTATCAGTATGTTACGCAGGGATGGACAACGGCGCCAACAACAACGCCGACAGGCGTCGGCGTGGCGGGGGATTCGTGGCGGCAGACCGGCCGCGTCGGGGTCAGGCCGAGAGGTAGGCCCGGCCGGCGCCGCCGGTCGAGGCCTGCTGGCCACCCAGGCGGCCATAGGTGCCCGGGGCCTGTTGCGGCAGCAGGCTGTGGACGGCGCGCTGGCTCTGGGCCTGTGCCCGCAGCACGGCCTGGCGCAGTTGCCCGAAGCGCTGGGCGGCGGCCATCATGTCTTCGCGCAGCTGGTCGCCGGCCGCGGCCAAGTCGGCCCGCTTGGGGGCCCGCTGCAGCACGTTCTGCACATGGGCGCTGGCGCGTTCGACGCCCGGCGCATCACCCTGCAGCAGCGCTTTCTCCAGCCCGTCCAGGCCGACGCGCAGGGCGACGATCCAAGGGTGGGTGCTGGGGCGCTGGTTCATGGTGAATCCTTTGGAAATCAGGTGCGGGAGCCGCCGCTGCTGGCGCCGAGCATTTCGGCCGCGTTGGACAGCATCTTGTCGGCGATGGCTTCGGCGTTGACCTTGAAGCTGCCGTCGGCGATCGCGGCCTTCATGGCCTCGACCTTGTCGGCGTTGAAGACGTCGTTGTTGCCCGCGCCCGAGAGGGCCTGCGTGGCCGACGAGGACAGGGTGACGGTGACGCCCGCCTGCGGTTGGGCCGACGCCGCAGCAGCGGCACCGCTGGCGGCGGCCGCTTCGGCGCCCGCGCTCGGGCGCTCGCTGGCCTTCTGGGGGCCACCCGCGACGGAACCAATATAGGAATCCGGTGAAGACGATTCGACTTTCATTTCACTCTCCAGACCCCGATACCGGGGCGTTGTGGAATGACTATCGGCTCAAAAACGGGAGGACTTGAGCCCTTTTTTGTGGAGTACATCACAAAATCCTCGCCGAATCTGGATAAAAAAGGTTTCACAAACGCACGTCGACCGTCTGGCCGTCGCGCACTGTGCCCGTCACGATCCGGCCGCTGCCCAGGCGGACCCGGACACTCTGGCCTTGCACGCCGGCGGTCAGGGCCTCACCGCTGACCACCACCTGGAAGCCGGCGCCGACGCTGCTGACCCGGACCTGGGCGCCCGGGCCGAAGGCCGGCGTGGGGCGCACCATGTTCTGGCGCAGGGCCTGGCCGGGTTGCAGCGCATAGGCCGCCTGCAGCCCGACCCAGCGTTCCGGGTTGGCCAGCACGGCATAGGGCTGTTCCGCCCAGTCCATTTCGGCCATTTCGGCGTCTTCCTGAGCCAGCACCGTGCCGGCGGCGATCGGGCGCCGGACCACCCAGCCCGGCCCCCAGGCCTTGACGGTGACCGGCATGAACACGTTCCAGCGCACGGGGCCTTCGAGGCAGCGCAGGCCGACCCGGCTGCGGCCCCACAGGCGGGTGCCCGGCGGCAGATAGGGCTCGATGCGAGCGCAGGGCGCCAGCTGCAGCCGGTCGTCCAGCGAACCCATGACGATCTCCGGCCGCAGCCGGCCGCCACCGTCGACGCCCACCGCCGCGGCCAGCGCGGGCTGCACCCAGTCGCGCGCCATCTGTTCGAGCTGCGCGTTGGCGTCGCTGGCCTGCGCGTGCGCGAAGCCGCTGGCCAGCAGGCCGGCCAGCAGCCAGCCCAGCCGGCGGAAGAAGGAAGTCAGACAGTTGTCCATGTGATCAATGTATGAGCGAACTTCCGAGCGCAAAGGACCGAAATGACGGTCAAACACGCGCTTTCTTTCGGCGCTGCGCACCCTCAAGTTTTCGCACACTTGTCCGCAACCCGGCCGCATAGCCCCCGCGAGCCGACCTGTCAACCCTTCTGGAGAACGCCATGCTCGAACAGATGACCGCCCGGCTCGACGCCTACGGCCAGTCGCTGATGCTGCGTTCGCACCGCCAGCAGGTGCTGGCCAGCAACATCGCCAACGCCGACACCCCGGGCTACGTCGCCCGCGATTTCGACTTCGCCGCCGCCCTGAAGGACGCCACCGGGGGCAGCAACCGCCAGGGGCTGGTGCAGACCGCCGAAGGCCACATGCGCCTGTCGGGCGCGCAGCCCGGCGACCCCAAGATGGGCTATGCCGTGCAGACCCAGCCTTCGCAGGACGGCAACTCGGTCGACCTCGACCGCGAGCGCGCCAACTTCGTCGACAACACGATCCGCTACGAGTCGACGCTGCGCTTCATCAATTCCAACGTGAAGACCATGCTGTCCGCGATCACCGGCCAGTAAGGAGAGCCTCATGTCCATGTTTTCGATCTTCGGCGTCTCCGGCAGTGCGATCAGCTCGCAGGCCCAGCGCCTGAACGTGGTGGCCAGCAACCTGGCCAACGCCGACGCGGTCGCCGGCCCCGACGGCAAGAGCTACAAGGCGCGCCAGGTGGTGTTCCAGACCGTGCCCATGGGCGACGACGCCACGGCCGGCGTCAAGGTGAAGGACATCACCGAGAACGACATGCCCGGCAAGCGCGTGTACGACCCCAAGCACCCCAGCGCCGACAAGGAAGGCTATGTGACCCATTCCAACGTCAACCCGGTCGAGGAGATGGTCAACATGATTGCCGCCTCGCGCTCCTACCAGAACAACGTCGAGGTGATGAACACCGCCAAGTCGCTGTTGCTCAAGACCCTGCAGATGGGCCAATGAAGGGAACCTGAACCATGACCATGATGACCTCCCTGGACCTGAGCAACCTCGGCACCACCGTGGGCAGCACCACCGGCACCGGGGGCAACAACACCAACGATCCGCAGGCGATGCAGGACCGTTTCCTCAAGCTGCTGGTCGCGCAGATCAACAGCCAGGATCCGCTCAACCCGATGGACAACGCCCAGATGACCACGCAGATGGCGCAGATCAACACGGTCAGCGGCATCCAGCAGCTCAACGAGACGCTCAAGGGCATGGCCGACCAGATGGCCTCCTCGCAGGCGATGCAGGGCACGACGCTGATCGGCAAGGACGCGCTGGTCGAAGGCAACGCGCTGGCCTTCGACGGCAGCACCGGCAAGGGCGCCTTCACGCTCGACGGCGCCGCCAGCAGCGTCAAGGTCGACATCATCGGCAAGAGCGGCGAGACCCTGGACACCATCGACCTGGGCGCACAGAGCGCCGGGCAGCACGGCTTCGAATGGAACGCCGGCGCCACCGACCCCAGCCAGGTCGCGAAGTTCGCCGTGCGCGCCAGCAGCGGCAGCACCGCCGTCACCGACACCGAACTCCAGCGCGTGCGCATCGCCTCCGTGGGCCTGTCCAACGGCGCGATGAGCCTGCAGCTGCAGAACGGCCGCACCCTGAGCTACGACCAGGTTCGCGGCTTCATGTAACACCCCCTCCCAGATCTCCACCCCGAAGGACACCACCATGGCATTCCAGCAAGGACTCTCCGGCCTGAACGCCTCCAGCCGCAACCTGGACGTGATCGGCCACAACATCGCCAACGCCAACACCGTCGGCATGAAGGCCTCGCGCGCCGAGTTCGGCGAGATCTACGCCAGCTCGATCAACTCGGCCGGCGGCATCAACGCCGGCATCGGCGTGCAGGTCTCGACCGTTTCGCAACTGTTCACGCAGGGCAACATCACCGTCACCGGCAACGACCTGGACGTGGCGATCAACGGCAACGGTTTCTTCGAACTGACCATGCCCGACGGCTCGATGTCCTATTCGCGCGCCGGCATGTTCAAGCTCAACCGCGACGGCGAGATCGTGACCAACATGGGTGGCCAGCTGATGGGCTACCCGACCGATGTGGCCGGTGTGCGCCAGGGCTTCGAGTCGGTGCCGCTGACCCTGCCCACGGGCGGCCCGATCCCGGCCAAGCAGACCACCACCGCCTCGGTCGAGTTCAACGTCGATGCGCGCGCCCCGATCGCCGCCGCGGCCGTGCCGCCCACCCCGCTGGGCACCTACGCGACCTCGTTCAACGCCTACGACCCGCAGGGCATCGAGATCCCCGTCGGCCTGGTGTTCCAGAAGACCGCCAACAACACCTGGGACGTGTACACCAGCGTCAACGGCTCGGACCCCGCCACCTCGACCCCGTTCTCGATCAGCTTCCTGGCCGACGGCACGCTGGACCCCGCGACCGTGGTCCCCCAGCTGCAGCTGGCCTCGCCCAACGACCCGGCGCAGACCTTCATGATCGACCTGGACTTCGCCGACGCGACCCAGTTCGGCGCCGACTTCGCGATCAACAACCTCACGCAGGACGGCTACCGCCCCGGCGAACTCACCAGCCTGGGCATCAGCGAGGCCGGCGTGATCACCGCCAAGTATTCCAACGGCCAGTCGCAGGCCGCCGGCCAGATCGCCCTGGTCAACTTCCGCAACGTGCAGGGCCTCTCGCCCATGAGCGGCGGCAACTGGTCGCAGACCTTCGCCTCGGGCGAGCCGGTGCGCGGCGCCCCCGGCGAGGGCAAGCTGGGCTACCTGCGCCCCGGTGCGCTGGAAGACTCCAACGTCGACCTCACGGCCGAGCTGGTCAACATGATGACCGCCCAGCGCGCCTACCAGGCCAACGCCCAGACCATCAAGACGCAGGACCAGATCCTGTCGACCTTGCTCAACATGCGCTGATCGCCTGACGCGAACCACCTAGGAGCCCCGCATGGACCGCATGATCTACACCGCCATGACCGGCGCCAACGCCACTGCCTACCGGCAGCAGCTGCTGGCCAACAACCTGGCCAATGCGTCCACGCCCGGGTTCCGCGCCGAGCTGGCGACCTTCCGGGCCGTGCCGGTGCGCGGCGACGGCACCAGCTCCCGGGTGTTCGCGCTCGAAGCCACGGCCGGCCACTCCGAAGCACAGGGCCCGGTGAACCCGACCGGCCGCAGCCTGGACGTGGCCGCGCGCGACAACGCCTGGTTCGCGGTGCAGGGCCTGGACGGCACCGAGGCCTACACCCGCGGTGGCGCCTTCGAGGTCAGCGCCGACGGCGCGCTGGTCAATGCCCACGGCCTGCCGGTGCTCGACGACGGTGGCTCGCCGATCAATGTGCCGGCCAACGCGCAGCTGTCCTTCGGCGGCGACGGCACGCTGACCGCCCGCGTCGGCGACCAGGCGCCGACCCGCGTGGCCAAGATCAAGCTGGTCACCCCGGACAACGAGAAGAAGATCCACCGCAGCGACGACGGCCTGTTCCGGCCGGTGCAGGGCGAGCCGCTGGACGCCGACCCCAACGCGCGGGTGATGGGCGGGGCGCTCGAAGGCAGCAACGTCAACCCCATCGAGGCCATGGTCGGAATGATCGCGGTCTCCCGCCAGTACGAGATGCAGATGCGCATGATCCAGAACGGCGAAACCAACGACAAGACCGCAGCGCAGCTGCTCAACATGAACGGCTGATAGGAGCACACCATGATCAACTCACTCTGGATTTCCAAGACCGGGATGCAGGCCCAGCAGACGCAGCTGGACGTGATCTCGAACAACATGGCCAACGTGTCCACGAACGGCTTCAAGCGCGCCAACGCCGTGTTCGAGGATCTGATGTACCAGAACCTGCGCCAGGTCGGCGCGGCCGAGACCGAGCAGAACAACCTGCCCACCGGCCTGCAGATCGGCCTGGGTGTGCGCACCGTCGCGACCTCGCGCCAGTTCAGCCAGGGCAGCCTGCAGCAGTCGGGCAACCAGCTGGACATCGCGATCAACGGCCAGGGCTTCCTGCAGGTCGCGCTGCCCGACGGCACCACCGGCTACACCCGCGACGGCAGCCTGCAGGTGAACGCGGAAGGCAAGCTGGTGACTTCCAGCGGCCTGGCGATCGCCGGCGACATCACCGTGCCGGCCGAGGCGCAGAGCGTGACCGTCGGCAGCGACGGCGTGGTCACCGCCAAGGTGCCGGGCAGCGCCACGCCGCAGCAGCTGGGCAACATCGAGCTGGCCAACTTCATCAACCCGGCCGGTCTCGAACCCAAGGGCCAGAACCTCTACACCGAGACCGTGGCCTCGGGCAACCCGGTGACCGGCGCCCCCGGCTCGGCCGGCATGGGCACGCTGATGCAGGGCTATGTCGAAACCTCCAACGTCAACGTGGTGCAGGAGCTGGTGACCATGATCCAGACGCAACGCGCCTACGAAATGAATTCCAAGGCGATCCAGACCTCCGACCAGATGCTGCAAAGGTTGGGGCAACTCTGATGACCGCAATGAAACACCTTCTGCTGCTCGTCTGCGTCACGCTCACCGGCTGCATGACCAAGCCGGTCGATGTGGCGCCGGTGCGTCCGATCCAGTACACGCAGGCGCCGTCGCCGGCCCAGACCGGCGGCAGCCTGTTCGTGGCCGCGCGCTACCGGCCCGCGTTCGAAGATCCGCGCGCGCGCCTGCCCGGCGACATCCTGACCATCACGATCACCGAGAAGGTCACGGCCAGCCAGTCCTCGTCGGCCAACATCGACCGCACGGGCGACGCCTCCGGTGGCATCACGGCCATTCCCGGCGTTCTGGCCAAGGACCTCACCAAAGGTCACAACTTCGATCTCGGCGGCACGTCGAGCAACAAGTTCTCGGGCAAGGGCGACAACAACAACCAGAACGACTTCTCCGGCACGATCACCGTCACCGTGCAGGAAGTGCTGCCCAACGGCCATCTGCTGGTCGCCGGTGAAAAACAGATCGGCATCAACAGCAATGTCGACGTGCTGCGCTTCTCGGGCACGGTCGATCCGCGCCACATCCTGCCGGGCAATGTGATCGCCTCGACCCAGGTCGCCAACGCCCGGATCGAGTCGCGAGGACGAGGCGCCGTGGATGAAGCGCTCTCAATTGGCTGGTTGGGACGGTTCTTTTTGAATGTTTTCCCGTTCTGAGGCTGCCTAGCATCCTTCTCATGAACTTCCTGCACAGCCCCGTCACCCTGGAGTCCGGTTTCCGCCGGACCCTGTTTGCACGCCGCAACGCGCGCGCCCTGTGGCTGCGCCGCCTGATGGGCTGGAGCGTGCTGGCGGTGGGCCTCGTGGTCTGGCTGGGCTGGCCGATGGACGCCCACGCCATGCGCATCAAGGAGATCGCGGCGGTGCAGGGCGTGCGCACCAACCAGCTGACCGGCTTCGGCCTGGTGGTCGGCCTGGACGGCACGGGCGACCAGACCACCCAGATGCCCTACACCTCGCAGGGCATGACCAACTACCTGCAGCAGCTGGGCCTGACCCTGCCGGCCGACGCCAAGACCCAGATGAAGAACGTGGCCGCGGTGCTGGTGACGGCGCAGCTGCCGCCCTTCGCCCGTCCGGGCCAGATGATCGACGTCACCGTCTCGTCGATGGGCAACGCCAAGTCGCTGCGCGGCGGCACGCTGATCACCACGCCGCTCAAGGGCGCCGACGGCGAGATCTACGCGCTGGCGCAGGGCAACCTGCTGGTCGGCGGCGCCGGCGCCTCGGGCGGCGGCAGCAAGGTGCAGATCAACCACCTGAGCGCGGGCCGCATTCCCTCGGGCGCACAGGTCGAACGCAGCGTGCCGACGGCGTTCGCCATGGGCGACACCATCGAGCTGGGCCTGAACTCGGCCGACTTCCAGACCGCCCGCCGCGTGGCGCAGGCGATCAACGACCGCATGGGCACAGGCGTGGCCAGCGCGGTCGACGGCCGCGTCGTCAAGCTGCGCGCACCGGCCAACCCGGACGACCGCGTGAACTTCCTGGCCGAGATCGAAGAGATCCCGCTGGAGGCGACGATTCCGATGGCGCGCGTGGTGATCAACACCCGCACCGGCTCCATCGTCATGAACCAGGCCGTCACCCTCGGTCCCTGTGCGGTCGCGCACGGCAACCTCTCGGTCAGCATCAGCTCGACCCCGGTGGTCAGCCAGCCCAATGCGCTGTCGCAGGGCCAGACCGTGACCGCGGAAAAGACCGACATCAAGATCACGCAGGACGCCGGCGCGCTCATCAAGATGGACGCTGCGCCGCAGCTGGCCGACCTGGTGCGCATGCTCAACGGCCTGGGCGCGACGCCGCAGGACCTGCTGGCGATCCTGCAGGCCATCAAGGCCGCGGGCGCGATGAACGCCGAGCTGGAAGTGATCTGAGGCCGTCATGAGCACGCTGCCGAACACCACCCAGGGCCTGGCCGCCGATCCCGGCGCGCTCAACGCCTTGCGCTATGGCGCGGGGCGTGATGGCCAGGGCGGCAAGACCGCGCTCAAGGAGGCGGCCAAGCAGTTCGAATCGCTGTTCATGCGCGAGCTGATCAAGAGCATGCGCGACGCGACCCAGAAGTCCGGCCTGCTCGAAGGGCAGGGCAGCGACCTGGGCACCGACCTGTTCGACCAGCAGATGGCGGTGCAGCTCTCGGGCCTGCCCGGCGGGCTCAGCGCCTCGATCGAGCGCCAGCTCAGCAAGCAGATGAAGGGCAGCGACGGCGCCGAAGGGGCCGGCGAGTCCGGCACCGACGCCAGCGGCACCGTCCAGGGGCAGAGCTTCAAGCCGCTCAACCGCTCGGCCATGAACGCGTTGATGAAGTACGCGCCCGCCGAAAAGACGGTGCCCGCGATGGTCGAAGGCAGCGCCCCGGCGGCCGGCAACGCCAGCCTGCGCGGGCTGCCGTCCGGCCAGCGCCAGGCCGCCTTCGTCAACCAGCACAACCAGGCCGCGGCCGCCGTGGCGCGCGAGTCGGGCATTCCGGCCAGCTACATGATCGGCCAGGCTGGTCATGAAACCGGCTGGGGCAAGAGCGAGATCCGCAACGCCGACGGCACGCCGTCCTACAACCTGTTCGGCATCAAGGCCACGCCCTCGTGGAAGGGCAAGGTCGCCGAAGTCAGCACCACCGAATACGTCAACGGCGTGCCGCGCAAGACGGTGGCCAAGTTCCGTGCCTACGACTCCTACGCCGACTCGTTCCGCGACTACGCCCGCCTGATCACGCGCAGCCCGCGCTACGACAAGGCGATGGACCAGATCGGCTCGGTGCACGGCTTTGCGTCCGGCCTGCAGCGCGCCGGCTACGCCACCGACCCGCAGTACGCGTCCAAGCTCAGCCGTGCCATCAACACCACGCTGAACCTGCAGCGCGCGCAAAGCTGAGGCCTGAGAGAACACCATGTCTTCCTCGGCCCTCAACATCGGCAACCTGGCGCTCAACGCCAACCTGTCGGCCCTGCAGGTCATCGGCCACAACATCGCCAACGCCAACACGGCCGGCTACTCGCGCCAGAACGTGTCCATGGTCACCGCCGGGTACCAGACCCTGGGCGGCAACTTCTACGGCATGGGCGTGCAGATCGACAGCGTCACCCGCTCGCACGACGCCTACCTGACCCGCGAGGCGCAGCTGGCCAGCGCCGTGTCGTCGGCCGACGCGCAGCGGCTGGCGCGCCTGAACCAGCTGGAGAACCTGTTCCCGACCGGCGAGAACGGCCTGGGCGCGGCGCTCAACGACATGCTCAACGCCTGGTCCGACGTGTCGACCTCGCCGACCAACCTGGCGGCGCGCTCGGCCGTGCTCAGCCAGTCGGAAGAATTCGCCGCCCGCCTGCGCGACACCGCCGGCCAGGTCGACATGCTCGCGTCCAGCGCCCGCCAGCAGATCGGCGACACGGTCACCAACATCAACCGCCTGGCCAAGGACATCGCCAAGCTCAACCAGCAGGTCATCGAGAGCCAGGGCGACGTCGGCACGCCCAACGACCTGCTCGACCAGCGCGACAGCCTGATCGGCGAGCTGAGCAAGTACGTGCAGGTGACCACGCTGCCGGCCGACGACGGCAGCTACAGCGTGTTCGTCGCCGGCAGCCAGCCGCTGGTGCTGGGCAGCAAGGCCTCGTCGCTGGCGGTGAAGCCGGGCGACCCCGATGCCTCCCGCCCGACCATCGTGTTTCAGTCGGTCAGCACCACGATGGACCTGCCCGACAGCGCGCTGGGCGGCGAACTCGGCGGCGTGCTGGAGTTCCTCAACACCGATCTGCACGACGTGCAGAACGTGATGGGCCGCATGGCCCTGGCGACCAACACCCTGGTCAACACGCAACACCAGCTGGGTGTGGACCTGCGCGGCGACACCGGCACCGACTTCTTCGTGCCGATCGCCGACGCCGCCGGCCTGGCCGCCGGCAGCAACACCGGCAACGCCACCCTGCACGCCGAGGTCAGCGACCCGACCGCCTTGCGGGCCTCGGACTACCAGCTGAACTTCACCGCCGCGGGCGTCGACATCGTGCGCCTGTCCGATGGCGAGAGCACCTCGTTCGCCGGCCTGCCGGCCGACCTCGATGGCCTGAGCTTCCAGCTCGATGCGGGCGCCGGCGCCCCGGGCGACAGTTTCCTGGTCAAGCCCTTCGCCAATGTCGCCCGCAACATGCAGATGTCGGTCAGTGCCGCCGACCGGCTGGCCGTGGCCAGCCCGGTGGTGGTCAGCCCGGCCAGCGGCAACATCGGCGGCGTCAGCGTGCAGAGCATGTACCCCGTTGCGCCCTCGGCCAACCTGACCGACCCGGTCACGCTGACCTTCCTGGCCAATGGCAGCTTCACCGCCACCGGCCTGGGCCCGGGCAACCCGCCGCCCGACAACGCCGGCCCGCCCGCCAGCTACAACTACACGCCCGGCAAGCCCATCGTGCTCAACGGCTGGAGCCTGACCCTGCGCGGCGTGCCCGCCGCGGGCGACAGCTTCGCCGTCACCCCGTCGCCATCGGCCGACCAGCGCCAGAACGCCGGCAACGCGGTCGGTGTGCTCGCGCTGCGCGACCTCGCGACCTTCGACGGTGCTTCGCTGTCCGAAGGTTATGCCTCGCTGCTGACCGACATGGGCACGCGCGTGCAGGGCGCCAAGTTCGCCGCCGACTACTCGGGCAGCGTGGCGTCCAGCGCCGAAAGCGCGCGCGCCGCGGTCGCGGGCGTCAACCTCGACGAAGAGGCTGCGCGCCTGCTGCAGTTCCAGCAGGCCTACCAGGCGGCCGCCAAGTACATGCAGATCGCACAGGGCATGTTCGACACCCTGCTGCAGACCGTGCGCTGACGGCCAGGAGATCCACCATGAACCCCATGCGCGTCACCACCGCCCACTCCTACGACACCACCATCGCCCAGCTGACCAAGCGCCAGGCCGATCTGGTCGACCAGCAGGAGCGCATCTCGTCGGGCAAGCGCGTCGTGCGCGCCAGCGACGACCCGGTCGCCGCCGCCCTGGCCGAGTCGGTGCAGACCCGCCTCTCGCGCATCACCTCCGACCAACGCGCCATCGACGCCTCGCGCACCTCGATGCAGCAGGCCGAAGGCGCGCTGGGCGAAGCGGGCGACCTGATCCAGCGCGTGCGCGACCTGATGGTCTCGGGCGGCAACGCGGCCTATGGCGATACCCAGCGCGAGGCGCTGGCCAAGCAGATGGAGGGGCTGCGCGAGCAGCTGTTCTCCGTCGCCAACCGGCAGGACAGCGCCGGCCGCAGCCTGTTCGGCGGCCTCGGCGGGTCGAGCACGCCGTTCGTGCAGGAATTCGGCAGCGGCAGCGGGCAGGTGCGTTTCGACGGCCAGCGCGGCCAGCAGGCCGCGACCGATGTGCGGCTGCCGCAGTCCATGGACGGCAACACCGTCTTCATGCGCGTGCCCCAGGGCAACGGCACCTTCGTGCTCGACCAGGGCGCCGCCAACACCGGCAGCCTGCGCAGCGACATCGGCAAGGTGTCCGACCTTTCGGCGCTCACCGGCCACGACTACCGCATCGACTTCGCCGACGTCGCCGGGGTGATGCAGTACAGCGTCACCGACCTCACCACCGCGACCCCGGTGGCCGGCCAGACCGGCGTGAACTACACCGCCGGCATGCAGGTCGAGTTCGACGGCATGTCCTTCCAGTTCAACGGCGCACCGAAGGCCGGCGACACGCTCGGCATCACTCCCGCCGACACCCCGACCGACCTGTTCAAGGTCATGCAGGACGCGATCGACGCGCTGCGCACCCCGACCAACGACACGGGCGACAACGCGCGCCGCACCCAGGACCTGGGACGTTCACTGACCGAGCTGGATGCGGGCCACGACCGCGTGCTGCTGGCGCGTGCGCAGGCCGGCGAATGGCTCAACCGCGCCGACACGATCACGGATCTGCTGGGCAACCGCGAGGTCGACCACACGGCCGAGAAGTCCTCGCTCGAAGACCTCGACATGGTCAAGGGCATCTCCGAGTTCCAGTCGCAGCAGGTCGGCCTGGAGGCGGCGATGAAGTCCTACGCCTCGATCCAGAAGCTCTCGCTGTTCCAGTACGTGAGCTGACCCCACCCGAGCCCATCCGATGAGCCACACCGTCCTCGACAGCGTCGCCATGGCCTACCAGCCGGTCTGGAACCGGCGGCGACTGCTCGCGGCGGTGCGCCTGTCGGTGCTGCCCACCGACCCCGCCTCGGTCGATGCCGCGCACCTGATGCAGGTGCTGGGCGACGACTGGCCGGTCAATGCCCCCGTGCTGGTGCTGGCGCTCGATTCGCCCGATCTGCTGCAACAGGCCTTGCGCTGCGCACCGGTGCCCAACACCTGGCTCGAAGTGCCGGCCGTGCTGTTCGAACACCCCGAGAGCCTGGCCATGCTCTCGCAGGCCACCCGGCGTGGCCACACGCTGCTGCGGCGCGGTGACCTGGCCGGGATGCGGCGCGAATTCGTCGCCCCGCTGGATGCGCGCAGCCTGCTGCACCTGAGCGCCGAAGACGCGCTCGAGGCGCTGCGCTCCCGACCCGTCGAGGGCCAGCCCATGCCGCCCCACCCGACGCCGATCCGGCCGGGACAGATCTACCGCAACGTCTGCAACCGGGGCCTGGCCGACCATTGCCTGGACGAAGCCGGCGCCTGGGGCATTCTCGGCTGGCCCGACGACGACGTGCTCTACGCCGGCCGCCACCTGCCGCCCGCCTGCGACGAGATCGTGATCCGGCTGCTGCGGCAGGCGCTCGACCAGGACGCCTCGATCGAACGCATCGAGCGCTACGTGCGCCAGGACCCGGTGCTGGTCTACCGCCTGCTCGCGCGCGTCAACTCCGCGGCCTACGGCGGCCGCCACGAAATCGACTCGCTGCGCCACGCGATCATGATGTTCGGCTTCTCGGCCCTGGACCGCTGGCTGGTCGACCAGCTGGCCGGCGCCGACACCGATCTCGCGATGCACCCGGTGCGCTACGGGCTGGTGATGCGGGCGCGCCTCGCGCAGCACCTGCTCGACCCCGGCTCGGAGGAAGAGCTGCGCGCCGAGGTCTACACCACCGCCATCTTTGCCCAGCTCGACCGCCTGATGCACGAGCCGCTGGCCAACCTGATCGACCGCCTGCCGCTCAACGACCGGGTGGCCGAGGCGTTGATCAGTCACGCGGGTCCGTACCACCCGCTGCTGGACATCGCGCGCGCGCAGGGCGAAGCCGACAGCATCCAGGCGCTGCCCGGCATCTGCGAGCAGCACGAAGTCAGCCTCGAACACGCCAACCGCGCGTTGCTGCGCATGCTCGCGACCAGCCGCGACCACGGCCTGGCGCCGGAACCGGCAGCCCCCCTGCGCGGGGTGTAGGGGCCCCCACGCTCCGCCGCTGCGCGGGTCGCTGCCCCCCGAGGGGACTGGTCCTGCCTTGGGGCGGCCCTGCGGCAGGCCCTGTGGCCCCAACGCGCCGCCGCTACCATCGGCGGATGAACGCCCCGACCCGCACCGCCCACCACACCAGCGCCCTCGTCCTGTTCTCCGGCGGACAGGACTCCACCACCTGCCTGGCCCACGCGCTCGCGCGTTATCCGCGCGTCGAAACCCTGGGCTTCGACTATGGCCAGCGCCACAGCGTCGAGCTACAGGCGCGGCAGGTCGTGCTGCAGAAGCTGCGTGAACAGTTCCCGGCCTGGAGCGACCGGCTGGGCGAAGACCACCTGCTCGACCTGGCCGTGCTCGGCAAGGTCAGCGAAACCTCGCTGACCCGCGACATGGCCTTCAAGATGGAGGCCAGCGGCCTGCCCAACACCTTCGTGCCCGGCCGCAACCTGCTGTTCCTCACCTTGGCCGCCGCGCTGGCCTACCGGCGCGACATCCAGGTCATCGTGACCGGCGTCTGCGAAACCGACTTCAGCGGCTACCCCGACTGCCGCGACGACACCATGAAAGCGCTGCAGGTCGCGCTCAGCCTCGGCATGGACCACCGCTTCCTGATCGACACCCCGCTGATGTGGATCGACAAGGCACAGACCTGGCGCATGGCCGAGCAACTCGGCGAAGTCGCGCAGCCGGCCGGAGGAGGCCAGGCAATGGTCGACCTGATCGTTGAACACACCCACACCTGCTACCTCGGCGACCGCGAACACCGGCAGGAGTGGGGCTATGGATGTGGGTCCTGCCCGGCGTGTGAGTTGCGGGCTCGGGGGTGGGAGCGGTACCGCTCTCCATTGGATGCGGTCAGACTGTAGGCAAAACATATACTTCTCACTCAATCGGCCGCGTCAGACAGGCTAGGGAGTGGAAGTGAAACCAGAGCATCAGGGGGCGGCTGCCGTGGCGCCCGGAAAATCGCAAACTGCCGGTGGGAATGCACAAGCAACGTCGCTCAAGCAGGGAGCGCGTCCGCCACATCCACCTCAGCAGCCTCCGTCCACGAGACGGCGCGGCGTCATCATCGGCGGTTCTGCTTCGGTAATCACCCTGGGTGCGTGGGGGCTGCTCAGTGCAACACTCCCTTCACCGTCCCGTTCCCCGGTTTCGACGGCAGCTGCCACGCCCGCCTCGCAGGCGTTGCCAGCCCAGAGCCCTTCTGGAACCACCTACGCCTTTGTGCCGATGTCGCCTGAAGAGGATGCTGCGTTCCGTCCGACGGTGCAGAAGGGGATGGCGAACACCAATCAAGAAGCCAAGAGCCCTTGCCCGGAGGCGCTCGCCCGTCTGTCACTGATCTCGACTGCCCAGAGCCAGGGGCAGATCCGGGTGACTTCTGGTCCATACACGTCGCCCTGGTACCAGCTTGCCAAGGGGCCGATGGCATTCGTCATTCCTTTCCCAGCCCCCTACCAAACCGGCAAAGGAACGCTCGTGGTCGAGGGCAACGGTGAGCATGGCGTCCTGGCGCTGAATCCCGGCATGGAGTTGAACTTCGCCTCGGCGACCACCGTCAGCATTCCGGTGACCTGGGATGTCAGTTCCACCTGCAGGTAATCGTTCATGACGTCTTCCTCCATCCGCCACTTCATTCCCTTGCTTCTGGTCACCGTTTTCGGAGTTTTTCTGACGGTCTGGATCACGACACCCGAAAAGGCGCCCTGGGCCGGCATGACCTACAGCGGTGTCATGACCAAAACGGTGGTTGCGCTGCTGCTGTTGGTGATGGCGTTGGCGTTGACATACGCCGCCGCTCGCCTGGCGATACGGGACACGCCTCACGAGGCGACCGGGGTGTGGCGCAGTTTCTGGACACCCGAAACATCGGCATCGTCCGAGTCGCCCAACAAACCGATCGAGAAGATCGAGTCGATGATCGGACTCCACTCGGTCAAACGAGAGATCAATTCGCTCATCTCGCGCATGCAAATCGAGCAGCAGCGCCGTCTCCAGAACATCAGCGTCACGGCCACCAGCCAGCACATGGTGTTTACCGGCCCCCCCGGGGTCGGAAAAACTGAGATCGCGCGTCAGCTGGGTGCCGTGTATCGAACGCTGGGTGTGCTCGACAAAGGGCACTTGGTCGAGGTGGACCGTTCGGATCTCGTTGCCGGCTATGTCGGACAGACCGCTGAACGCACGCTGGCCGTCTGCAAGCGTGCCCTGGATGGCGTCCTGTTCATCGATGAGGCGTATGCGCTGGTGGATGGAGGCGATGGAGGGTTTGGCAAAGAGGCCATTGAAGTCCTGCTCAAGTTCATGGAAGACCACCGCTCCCGGATCATTGTGATCGTGGCGGGCTATTCCAACGAAATGAGGCGTTTCATTTCCAGCAACCCCGGACTGGCCAGCCGGTTTGCCAAGACCATCGACTTTCCGCCCTACCGCCCATCAGAGCTCCTCGCCATCTTCCGGCAAATCGCCCTGGAACGGCAATATGAGCTTCGCGAGGCAGGGCTGGAGCGCTTGCTCCAACCGTGGCTGGCCGATCGGATGAAGTCGGCCGAATGGGGCAATGCCCGATCCATCCGGAATCTGTTTGAACGGGTCTGTGAAGTGCAGGCCAACCGCTTGGCCGCTTCCGCAGATTTCGGTCACGCCATTCAGAGAATCACCCTGGGCGATGTCGAGTCGGCCATCGCCAAACTGTAGGAAGACCCAACACATGAAAGCCACGGACATCCGCGCCAGCTTTGCTGGCTACCTGGGGCTGCAGGTGCTGGCCCTCCTGGTGCTGCTGGCGGGACTTCACTTCGGTGCCAGTCACCCGTGGAGCTCCCTGCTGGCCTCGGGCAACCTCTTCCGGCTCGTGCTCATCCTGGCCATGGGGGCCATCGGGACATACATTGCCTTGAAACTCAGCGCTGTCATCGACGCGCGCAATGCAGTGCGGGCCGGTAGCACGGTGCGTCCCATCCAGATCGCAGCCGATGAAGAAGACGATCCCGATCAGCAGGACCCGGTGCAGGCTTGTCTGGACCGTCTGGACCGCATGACGGGCTTGCAAGCGGTCAAGGACGAGGTTCGCGCCGTGGTCGCGCGCATTCAGGTCGAGCAGCGTCGCGCGGAAGCAGGGCTCAGCGTCACTGCCATGAGCCAGCACATGGTGTTCTCCGGTTCGCCAGGGGTTGGCAAGACCGAAGTGGCACGCATTCTCGGCGACATCTTCAAGGCACTGAAGCTGGTCCGCAAGGGACACGTGGTCGAAGTTGATCGTGCTGCTTTGGTGGCCGGCTATGTCGGCCAGACTGCGATCAAAACGCAGGAAAAATGCAAGGAAGCCCTCGACGGGGTGCTGTTCATCGACGAAGCGTACACATTGGCCTCCGATGCGCAAGGAGGTCAGGGCTTCGGTCAGGAGTCGATCGACACCTTGCTCAAGTTCATGGAAGACAACCGCAGCCGGATCGTGGTGATTGCTGCGGGATATCCTCGCGAGATGGAGCTGTTCATCCACAGCAACCCCGGCTTGGCCAGCCGATTCACCAAGCAACTGCACTTCACCAACTACTCGGAAGACGAGCTGCTGGACATCCTGGCCAGCATGGCTGCGTCGCAGCAGTTCACTCTCCCGCAGGGCTACAAAGATCTGGTGCGCCCCTGGTTGGATTCCCGTGTCAACGATCGCTCCTGGGCTAATGCGCGCGAAATGAGAACGTTGCTGGAGCGCGCCCGCGAAGAGCAGGCCCTTCGGATCGCCTCTTCCCCCAATGCGAGCCTGACCGAAATCAGCGACGCAGACATCACCGCCGCGTTGGAGCGCTCCAGGGCATACGCATGAACGCCATTTTCAAAGCTCACTCCAGCGCCTGGCTGGATTCCAAGATCTATCGGCTGGCCTGGTTGGTAGGACCGTTGGCGCTTGCCATGTTCGTCTTTGGGTCCAAGTTCTGGATCACGGCAGGCAACAACCTGCACCTGTTGCCGGTGCCCATGTCCTACACCGAAGATGAAAAGAAGACGATCGATGCAGATCTGAAGGCCAACGAAGCTGCCGCGCTCCAGGCGCTTCGCGCAGCCGCTGAGGACGGAGATTCGCGAGCGCTCAACCAATTGGGGTTGCTGCACGACCCGACGGCCGGGCGGCTCAACTCGGTGCCACCGAGCATCGACGTGGCATTGGCCTACTATGAAAGGGCGGCCGCGCTGGGTAACGTCAATGGCTTGTTGAACGCAGGCTACATGCTTAATTCAAGTGGCAAAGCTGATGAAGCATGCCGCTACTTCCCCAAAGCTGCCAAGGCTGATCCAAAAAACATTGAAGCCATGATGGAGGCGGGGTATTGCACGGCAACCGAGAAGGACGCGGAAGCAACCGCAAAGGCCAAAGCGATCGAACAGATGGAGTCCGCTGGAGCGTCCGGTTTCGCTCGTGCCTATCTGCTCCTGGGTACCACGTACCTGATTCAGAGTCCGCCGGATTTCAAACAGGCAATCAGTCACTATGAAAAGGCGGTCGCCGGCAATGTCAACGATCATGGCTTCTCACATGCCCAGATGGGATCCATCTACTTTCGTGGAGAGCCAGGCGTTCCGCAGGACTTCAGACAGGCCATTTCGCACTTCCAGAAAGGTTATGAGCAGGGCTCCGGCCTTTGTGCTCTCGAGTTGTCGTTTATTTATTCCAAGGGCACCTATGGTGCGCCCATCGATCACAGGAAATATTTCGAATACGCGGGTTATGCAGCCAAGGCAGGGGAGCCCGCGGGGCACAACAACCTCGCCGTTGCCTACATGTACGGGCAAGGAACTTCAAGAGACTACCGATTGGCTGCCAAACATTACCTCATTGCCATCTCTTTGGGCAACAGGCATGCGTTGGACAGTTTGAAAACGGGCAGCTATCCCAGCGACTTCATCATGGAAGTTCAGTCCAGGTTGTCCAAGGCCGTGATGTACAACGGCCCAATCAATGGAAAAGGGGAACCCGCGCTGCTTCGAAGCCTGGAGGCGCTTCTCGACAGTAAACGCTCCTTTGAATAGCGCGGGCCTGCAGCAGGCGCGTTTGTGCTTGTCTTCACCTTGGAGTGTTCCGATGGCCACCATCCGCTCAGGCACCCAATCCGCCTTGCTTGTCGTCGATGTGCAGGTCGGCGTTGTCGCCGAAGCTGGTGATGTCTCCCGCCAGATCGACCACATCGCACTCGCCGTGCGCAAGGCGCGCGAAGCGGGTGTGCCCGTGGTCTGGGTGCAGCACGACGACGAGGAACTGCCCAAGGGCAGCGCCGAATGGCAATGGGTGCCGGCGCTGGTGCCGCAGCCGAACGACGTGCGTGTCTACAAGCAGTTCAATTCCTCGTTCGAGAAAACGACGCTGGAATCCGAGCTGGCCGCGCGCGGTGTGTCGCACCTCGTGCTGTGCGGCGCTGTGTCGAGCTGGTGCATCCGCGCGACGGCCTACGGCGCGCTGGAGCGCGGCTACGACCTGAGCCTGATCGGCGACGCCCACATCGCCAAGACCATGCCGATGGGCAACGGTGAAACGGTCGAGGCCAAGGACATCGTGCGGGAGCTCAACGTGGTGATGCAGTGGGTGGCCTACCCGGGCAGAAAGAACCGGGTGGTGACGGCGGCGGAGCTGGCGTTTTGAGCATCGACGGTGTGGCCGAAGAAACGCGCCTCAAGGCGTCGACCGAGTGGTTCCACGGTCTGGCGAACCACGACCGCGACGAGATGCCCGCCGGTGTTTGCCGGAGAACTTGACCCGGCTGCAGGAACATGTGGCGCGTTGCCTCGATGGCAATCCGCTGCCCACCGAGCTGACACCGGAGCAGTTTGCCGAGGTCGTGCTCGACCTGCGCGCCAACGAGCTGGACTGGGAGCGAGCCTGGATGGCCGCTGCGGTGAAGGCGGACGACCTGATGCTGGCGGGGAACACAGAAGAGGCAGTGCATGCCTTGAACGTGTTCGCGCAAGACTGCCCCTGGCAGGTGTTCCGCGAGGCGGCGCTCCACGAAGTCACGCGGTTGCTGGGAGAATGACCCCACCATGTTGTCCACCTTCCTCACCATCGCCGTTCTGCACTGGGTCGTGCTCGCCACGCCCGGTGTCAATTTCGTGCTGATCGCGCAGCTGGCGGCGGGCAGTGCGCGCGGCGTGTCGCTCGCGGCCGTCGCTGGCATCACGACCGTCACCTTCCTCTGGGCCTCGCTGGCGATCCTGGGCATGGGCGCGGTGTTCTCGGCGCATCCGGCGCTGCGCCAGGCGTTCCAGATCGCGGGCGGTGTCTATCTTTGCTACGTGGCCTGGAAGCTCTGGCGCTCGCCGGCGGCGGTGGCGCAGGAGGTCACGGCGGTGACGACCAGCCGCGCCGCCGCGTTCCGCATGGGCTTCATCACCAATGTGTTCAACCCCAAGACCGCGCTGTTCTTCGGCAGCGTGTTCGCGACCGCGCTGCCGCCCTCGCCGGGCGTGGCGGTGCTGGCCGGTGCGGTGGCGCTGGTCTGGTTCAACGCCGTGGTCTGGCATGTGTTCCTCGCGCTGGCGTTTTCGCACGGCCGCATCCAGTCCGGCTACCAGCGCTGGCGCGGGGCGTTCAACCGCGGCGCGGGTGCGCTGGTCGGGGCCTTCGGTCTGCGCCTGCTGGTCGCGACGCTGCGGGAACTGCGTGCCAAGGCGATGCTGTCATGAGCCCGGACGTCGACACCGCTTCGCTGCTGCTGTCGGTGTTCTTCGGCGCACTGGGCGCCGGCTACGCCCTGTACGGGCGCAAGCAGCGCGCCATTTCTCCGCTGGTCAGTGGCGTGGCGCTGATGGTGTTCCCGTTTTTTGTCCACGGCACACTGCCGACGCTGCTGGTCGGTGTGGCGATCGCCGCGGTGCCGTATTTCTGGCGAGCCTGAGCGGAGCGGCGCATGTTCTCCCACCTCTTCATCGGCGTGTCCGACTTCCCCCGTGCCCTGGCGTTCTACCGCGCGCTGATGCCGGTGCTGGGTGTGGCGGAACGTTTCTGTGAGCCCGAGAAGCCCTGGGCCGGCTGGCAGTCGTCGCCGGGTCCGCGCCCGCTGCTGCTGATCGGCACACCGTTCGATGGCCAGCCGCACGTGCCAGGCAACGGGTCCATGACCGCCTTCCTGGCCGAAGACCGGGCGACGGTCGATCGCGCGCACGCGACCGCGCTGGCGCATGGCGGACGCTGCGAAGGGCCACCGGGTCTGCGGCCCGAGTACCACGCGCATTACTACGGCGCCTATTTCCGCGACACCGAAGGCAACAAGCTGTGCGTGGCCTGCCACGCACCGGAACCAGACTGACCCACCAGGAAAACCACCGCCATGGACCCTCTGTATTTCTACCTGCTGGGCATCGTGGTGCTGGCGTTCCTGATCAACATCGTGCTGGTCACGCGCAGCCATTTTTCCGGCGGCGAGGTCGGCGTGGCGCCCGTGGTGCAGGCCGTTCTGGCCGTGCCCCTGTTGCTGCTGTCCGCGGCGGTGCTGTTCCTGACCCGTGATCTGGGCTGGCACACGCGCCAGTGGATCCTGCTGCTGCCGCTGGTGTTGCAGCTGGCGTACTTTCTCTACACCGGAGATCTGCGTGCCTTCTTCCAGCCCGGTGCGGGCGGCTTCCTGACCCGCAGCTTCATCGGTTCGATCGCGGCCGCCACGGCCATCGGATGCGCGGTGGCCTGGGCCCTGGGCACGCTGGCGGCCTGACGGCCGCCCAGCATCTGCCTCACACCACCCGCACCGGCCCCTGGTGTTTGGGCGCCGGATGCCGGCGCGCATCGGCCAGCGCCCAGCCGAAGATGCCCAGGCCCGCCGCCGCGAGCAGGGCGCCGACCCAGCCGGTCGAGGTCCAGCCCAGGCCGGCGCTGATCGCCAGCCCGCCGAGCCAGGCGCCCAGTGCGTTGGCGGTGTTGAAGGCCGAGTGGTTGAGCGCCGCGGCCATCACCTGCGCCTCGCCGGCCACGTCCATCAGCCGGATCTGCAGCGCCGGGCCGATCGCGACCGTGGTGCCGATGAGGAAGACGTTGATCGCGCCCAGCACCACGTGCTGCGCGGTGAACACGTAGGCCAGCAGCACCACGATCGACCAGACCAGCATGCCGCCCACGGTCGGCATCAGCGCCTTGTCGGCCAGGCGCGAGCCCAGCACGTTGCCCGAGACCATGCCCAGGCCGAACATCGCCAGCACCACCGGCACGCCCGCCAGCGGCAGGCCGGCGACCTCGATCATGGTCGGCTTGACGTAGCTGAACACCGAGAACAGGCCGCCGAAGCCGATCGCTGCGATGCCCAGCGTGAGCCAGACCTGCTTGTTGCGCAGCGCGCCCAGCTCTCGCAGCGGGCTGGCGCCGGCGGGCGCGGGCATGACCGGCAGGTGGCGGTGGATCAGGCCGGCGGCCAGCAGGGCGATGGCGCCGACCAGCACGAAGGCGGCCCGCCAGCCGAAGTGCTGGCCCAGCCAGGCCGCCAGCGGCACGCCCAGCAGCGTCGCGAGCGTCAGCCCGCTCATCACCAGGCCGATGGCGCGCGCCCGCTGGTCCGACCGGGCAAGGGCAGCGGCCACCAGCGCGGCCACGCCGAAGTAGGTGCCGTGCGGCATGCCGGTCAGGAAACGCAACGCATTGAGCGAGAGGTAGCCCGGCGCCGCGGCGGTGGCGAAGTTGCCGAGCGCGAAGGCCAGCATCAGCGCCACCAGCAGCGCGCGGCGGCCCCAGGTCGCGGCCGCCACGGCCAGCACCGGCGCGCCGATCACCACGCCCAGCGCATAGGCGCTGATGACGTGGCCGGCTTGCGGGATGGTGACCTCGATGTCTTTCGCGACCTCGGGCAGCAGGCCCATGATGACGAACTCGCCGGTGCCGATGGCAAAGGCGCCGATGCCCATGGCCCACATGGCCGGGCCGGGGCGGGTGGTCGGAGCAGCGGGAAGGGCGGAATGGCGGGTATCGGCGGCAGAGGCTTGCACGGAATGGGACTTTGAAAAATCAGCGGCGATGCTGACAGGTCTGCCAGCGCCGGGTGCGAGACCTCGGTAGAAACCCTCGGTTGTTCTGGTCCATGGCCTGCCCGAGCCGCGGGAATGGACGGGTTTTTCCCCGCAACTCCGGCGTATTCGCCGCGCCGCGATTCCTACACTGGGTCGCACCATGTCCGCCCTCGATTCCCTCCTGAAAGAACTGCGTTCGGCGCTGTGGCGTTCGAAGCCACAGCCCCCGCTGCCGCGCCTGCCCAGGCAGGCGGCCAGTCGCGCATTGGTGGTCAGACCCGCGGCCGAGGTGAAAAAGGACCCACCGGACCTCGGTGCCCTGGTGGTCGGTCTGGTGGCGGAGCGGCATGCGCGCGGCCAGCGGGTGCGCCTGCTGGTCGATGCGGGCGGACGCACCGGCGTGCCCACGCACCGCGTTCCGGGTCAGGTGCTGGCGATGCGCCAGGAAATCGACCAGCTGATCGACCACGCGCTGCAACACGGCGGCGCGGTCGAGCTGGTGGTGCGCGAAGACCGGTCGGGGGTGCGGGTGAGCGTCAACGAACGCCGGCCCGACGGATCGGGCCTGCGGGCCGAGTTGCAGTACCCGCGCGCGGCCTAGACTGAACCCATCACGCGGCGGCCGTCAGGCCGCGCTCATGCGAAAGCGCGCGTCCCCTTCGCCGGTTCCCGGCGTCAGCACCCATTGCGTCGCATGGAATGCGGCCACGCCTGGACGGTGCGCGATCGAGACCAGGGCGCCGTTCTGCGACTTCACCAGGGCCTGCAGCCGCTCGTAGACTGTGCGTTCCGCCGCTTCGTCCAGGGCGCTGGTGGCCTCGTCGACAAACAGCCAGCGCGGCTGCTTGAGCAGGGCGCGGGCAATCGCCAGCCGCTGCTGCTCGCCGCCCGAGAGCTTCTGGCCCCAGCTGTCGTCGTCGTCCAGCCGTGTCGACAGGTGCGGCAGCAGGGCGTCGGTCAGCGCCTGCTTCAGCTGTTGATCGCCGTAGTGGTTCACCGGTTCGGGATAAGCCAGCGCCTGGCGCAGGCTGCCGACCGGGAAGTACGGCCGTTGCGGCAGGAACATCACGCGCTGGTCGAAGTCGGCCGGGCGCTGCAGCTTGCCCCTGGCCCAGGGCCAGATGCCGGCCAGCGCGCGGAACAGCGTGGACTTGCCGCTGCCCGAGGGGCCCTTGATGAGCACACTCTCGCCCGCCTGCAGCCGCAGGCCGTGGGCCGAGAACAGGGCCACGCCGCCCGGCAGGGCGAGGTCCATCTGGTCGATCTGCAGCGTGTCGGGCACGGTCGCTTCGGTGGTTTCCAGGGGCGCCTTCTGCAGCGCCTGGAAGCTTTCCTCGAAGCTGGTCAGGCGGTCGGTCGTGGCGCGCCAGGCGGCCAGGCTGTCGTAGTTGTCGACGAACCAGGACAGGGCGCCCTGCACGCGGTCGAAGGCCGAGGCGATCTGCATCAGCTCGCCCAGCTGGATCGCGCCGCTGAAGAAGCGTGGCGCCGCGACGATGAAGGGAAACACGGTGGCGGCCTGGCCGAAGCCGGTGGTGAACCAGATCAGGCGCTTCTGCGCCTTGATGAGCTGCCAGTAGTTGCCCAGCACCGCGCCGAAGCGATCGCCCAGGAACTGCCGCTCGACTGGCTCGCCACGGTCCAGCGCGATCGACTCGCTGTATTCGCGCATGCGCACCAGGTGGTTGCGGAAGTTGGCCTCGACGCGCTGCTGCTGGAAATTGAGCTGGATCTGCGGTCGCCCGATGTAGTGGGCGAGCACGCTGCCGACTGCGCAGTACAGCACCGCCATCCAGACCATGAAGCCGGGGATGGTGTGCGAACTGCCCTGGAAGTCGAACGAGAAGCTGCCCGAGAGCGTCCAGAGGATGCCGATGAAGCTGGCCAGGGTGACCACGGCGTTGAGCAGGCCCATCGAGAGACCGAGCGTGGCACTGGTGAAGCTGTTGACGTCTTCGGCAATCCGCTGGTCGGGGTTGTCCGGCGGCGCGTCGACGCCCTTGGAAAAGCGGTTGAGTTCGAGCTGGTAGAAGGCCTTGTTGGCCAGCCAGCGGTCGAGGTAGTGCGTTGTCATCCACGCACGCCAGCGCATCTCCAGCACCTGGCGCAGGTAGAAGCGGTAGACCGCGATGATGATGAAGCCGAAGGCCAGGTAGGTGAAGCGCCCGAGTTCGCGCCAGAAGGTGGCCTGGTCCTTGTTCTGCAACGCGTCGTAGAACACGCGGTTCCAGTCGTTGATCAGCACCAGCATGTAGACCGCGCCCAGGTTGAGCGCGACGATGGCCGCGAGCAGTCCGCGTGCCTTCCATTTCTGGTCGGAGTTGAAGTAGGGCAGGGCGAGCGCCAGGGCCTTGCGCAGGAAGGCGCGGAAGTTCTGGAACTTGGTGGGTGAGGTCATGCGGGGTTCTCCGGCGGAAACACAGCCAGGGCCGAACCCCGGGCGTGGTCGATGCTATACCGACGGCAGCAGTGGCAGCCGCAGCACCACGCAGGTGCCGGTGTGGTCGCTGGAGCGCTCCAGCGCCGCGCCGATCAGGGCCGCCCGTTCCCGCATGCCGCGCAGGCCGTGGCCGGCGCCGTGGCCGGCGCCCACGCCATCGTCGCGGAGTTCCAGCACGACATGCGTGGGGTCGGCGGTGGCCGAGATCGTCAGGCGGCTGCCCTGGGCGTGCTGGATGGCGTTGGAAATCGCCTCCAGCACGATGAACTGCACATGGCGCAGCTGCGGGCTCTGGAAGTGCGCGACCAGCGGCAGCTCGTCGGCGCGCCAGACCAGCTTCAGGCCCGCGGCCTGGATGCGCCGCTCCAGCCGGTAGCGCAGGCTGGAGAGCAGGGCGTTGATGTCGCCCGGTGGCAGGTGCATGGCGTCGATGTTCAGCCGCAGCTGGTCGAGCGATTCCCGCAGCGTCTGCAGCAGCTCCTGGCGCGTGGCCTTCCCGCTCTCGACCTGGTGGATGGCGGCGATCAGGTGCGCGCCGGCGCCGTCGTGCATGTCGCGCAGGATGCGGGTGCGTTCCTCGGCCGCGGCGCGTTCCCGTTCGAGGGCAGTGACCTGTTCGTGCCGCTGTGTCAGCTCGGCCTCGCGCTGCGCCAGCTTCTGGCCGATGCTGCTGTTCAGGCGCAGCAGCTCATCACGCGCCTGCTGGAAGCGCAGGCTCACGATGACCAGCACCGACAGCGCCAGCGTGACGGCCGCGTACTTCGCCCAGGCCGATTCTTCGTAGTGCAGGGCGCTGGCCCGGCCGGCGTAGATGTCGCGGGCGATGGCCATCAGGCTCAACGCCAGCGCAATGACCACGAGCGCCCTGGACAGGTCGGGCTTGCGCCAGACCTCGAGCGCCAGGCGAACATTCAATACCGCCCAGAACAGCAAGGTGCCCAGCATCCACACCACCAGGAACATCGGTGTCTGCTGGCCCGAGCCCAGGCCGTAGGCCAGTGGGCCGAGGTGCTGCGCCATTTCATCGCGGCCACCGAGCGTCTGCAGGGCCCAGCTCAGACCATAGGCCAGCGGTCCGCCCAGCAAGCTCAGGCCGATGGTGTGGCGCTCCCAGCGTGGTCTGGGCGTGAATTGCAAGGCGGCGATGAATTGGTAGAGCGCACCAGACCAGATCCAGATCAGGCCGAGCACGGCCAGCCCCCAGGCCGGCCAGCCCATCGGTGAAGCCTCCCACCAGGAGTCCGCGACCCGCAGCGCCCACGCCAGTTCCCCCAGGGCGGCCCAGGCGTACAGCGGATCGTGCTGCTGCAGCCAGAGCAGGATGCACAACGTGGCCACGACCAGGCTGAGCACCGAAGCGGCCTGCGGCAGACTCGAGCGCAGCCATTCCTCGCGGTCCCGCATGGGCAGCAGGGACGCCGTGGGCCCGACCCACAGACGCGACAGCCCCGCGCGCCGCGCGGTGTCCATGCGCAGGCGGATGCGCAGCTCGTTCTGCGGCTGCAGCAGCACCGTCGGCAGGGTCAGCCAGACCGGCCGCTTGGCGGCCCAGGCGTCGCCGGGCTGGTCCAGCCGGCCGGCGCTGGCAAGTTCCTGCCCGTTGAGTTCGATCGCCCAGGCATTGCCCAGCCGCGGGATCAGCAGCGACCACGGCGCTGCCGCGTCGGCGCCCGTGCCGGGGCGCTCGAAGCGCACCCGCAGATCGGCCACCGCCTGCTGGCCCGGGGCGCTGATGTCCCAGTGCAGAGGCAGGGGCTGATCGACCGCGGTCCGGCCCGGCGCGGTGATGCGTTGCGCGTGGTCGAGCAGTTGTGCGCCAGGTCCGGGCACCGCCTGCCCGGGCGTGAGCAGCCACAGCAGCGCCAGCAGAAAACCCAGCACCACCAGCGGCGCCAGCCAGCGCGGGCGGACGGTTCGGCCTGTTGCCGTCACGATCCGGGCGGTCCCACCAGACCCATCAGGCCGGCCTGGTACACGGCCTGACCGCGCGAGTTCACAGCCAGCTTCCCGTACAGGTTCTTGATGTGCATCTGCACCGTGTGTTTGGAGATGCCTTCCATCTCGCCGATCTCGGCGTAGGTGTAGCCGCGCGCGATCAGGCGCAGCACATCGCTCTCGCGCGCCGTCAGCTTCACCGCCTCGACAGAGGCCGCCGGCGGGGTTGACGGCGAATCTGCGCTGTCGGCCTGTCGCAGGCGCTGGAGCAGCTTGCGCGCCAGCATGGGCGAGATCGGCGAGGCGCCGCGCTTGACGTCCACGATGATCTGGCCCATGTCGTCGGGCTGCGTGTCCTTGTGGATGTAGCCGACCGCACCGGCTTCCACACAGGCCAGCACCGTGTCTTCGTCGCCCAGCACCGAGATCACCAGGGTCTCGCAGTTGGGCTGCATCTTGCGCAGGCGGTAGATCAGCTCCAGCCCGTGGCCATCGGGCAGCGCCAGGTCGGTGAGCAGCAGGTCGACCGGGTGCTCTTCCAGCCAGGCCTGCGCGTCCCGCAGCCGGTTGAACGAGGCACACAGCTCCAGCGCCGGGTGCTGGCGGATGCTCTGCTCGAAGAACCCCCGCAGACGCTCGTCGTCCTCCAGCAGCACGATGCGCCATTGGTCGTCGGTGGGGCGGGCGGTGGCGGTGTCGTTCACGGGGTGGAGTTCTCGGGTCGATTCATCTTAGCGCTCTCGTTGCGGCGGGCGACACCCATGTTCTGGGGTATCGCGGGGCCAGGGCCGTCCATAGCATGAAAGCGTTCCTGCCCATCCCACACCGTCCGGAGAAGTTCATGAAAAAGCCCCTGCTGGCCACCGTCGTTGCCACTGTCTGCAGTGCCGTCGGGATGCCCGCCCATGCCGAACCAGGCGTCATGCTCGGCATCAGCCACAACTTCGGCGGCGACACGGGCATCACCCTCAAGCTGCTGTCGACAGACCGACGCGACAAGCTCGCTGCCGCGGTGGGCGTGAGCTACTTTCCCTGGGCCGCAACCCGGTCGTGGGGCTTCGACACCAGTGTGGGCTACACCTTCCGCCATGGCGCACTGACCCTCGGCTACGACTGGCTCAACGGCCAGGTCCAGCTGGGCCTTGGGGCGGCCAACACGAAGTCCAAGACTTCGCCCGTTCCAGCGCCCGCACCGGCGCCGGTCGTGGCGCAAACGCCGGCACCGGCGCCCGAACCATCGCCCGCGCCGGCACCGGTTGCAACGCCCGCTCCTGCACCGGTGACGAACCCTGCACCTGTACCTGCGCCTGCGCCGGTGGCTTCGCCCGCCCCGGCCCCCGTGGCGTCACCGCCCCCGGCACCCGCGCCGGCCCCGGCGACCGATACGTGCTCGAAGGCCTTGCCAGGCCACAAGGCCGCCGCGGTGGACCCTTGCGCGCCCCTGTGATCGAACACCAGAAGGAGCACACCGTGCCGCTGAGTCCCGTCTTTTCGTTCCCGTCCTTCGTCCGCCCGCTGGTGGCGGGAACCCTGTGCGCCCTCCTGACCGCGTGCGGCGGCGGCGCTTCTCCGGACGCGACGGGTGAGCGGGCCGCGACCACGGCGGAGACGGATGGCGCCGTGCTCAGCCGCACCGAACTGGCCGCGGCCGAGAAGCAGGCCGCGGCGGCCGACGCGTCGCCGTCGCCGGCACCGCTGGACGCGCTGCCCGCCGGCCAGATCGCCGCCAAAAGCGCCTACGTGTCGGGCGCGGTGGCGCGCAAGGCCCTGGCGGTGAGCACCCCCGTCTACCGCTTCTACAACGGCAGCACCGGCGCGCATTTCTTCACCACGAGCACGGTCGAGCGCGACAACATCGTCGCCACGCTCTCCCCACCGTTCGGCCTGGAAGGCGCGGCCTTCTCGGTCGCCAGTGCGTTCTCGCCGGGTTTGAGTCCTGTGCACCGCTTCTTCAACACGCAGACCGGCGTGCACTTCTACACCATCAGTGAGGCCGAGCGAGCCAGCGTGGTGGCGACCTTGCCGCACTTTCTGTATGAGGGTGTGGCCTATCACGCGAGCCAGGTGGCCGGCGCGGGGCTGATCCCGTTCTACCGCTTCTTCGTGCCCAGCAAAGGCTTTCACTTCTACACGGCCAGCGAGAGCGAGAAGAACAGCATCATCGCCAACCTGAGCGCGACCTACAGCTTCGAGGGTGTGGGTTACCACGTGCTCGACAGCGACTGGCGGGCCGAGAAACTGCCGAACACCGGCGTGGGCAGCGCCCAGTGTCTGCAGGCGGGCAGCAACACGCTGGTCGTCTGCACCGACAGCGCGGCCACCAGCCTGAGCGTCCAGCAGGACGGACACCGCATCAACATCAACCCCATGCGCTTCCTGCTGCTGACCGGGTTCACCAGCGACCAGTGCATGGCCGACGAAATCACCGGCCTGGTCTGGGAAGGCAAGACCGGCACCGGCACCCGTGCCGGCTCCAACACCTACACCCGCCTGGGCAACAACGCCGCCACCGACACCAGCGGCTATGTGGCGGCGGTCAACGCCCTGGCCCTGTGCGGCTTCACCGACTGGCGGATGCCCACGGCCCTGGAGCTGCAGACCATGCTCCGGTACGGCGACACCTCCCCGCCCATGGCGCTGTCCAAGGGACCGGCGGGCACGCAGGCTGGTGAGTACTGGTCGTCCGACACGTCGTCGGGGTCGACCGGCTTCACCACGTCCTTTGCCGACGGCATGGTGTTCACCGACAGCACCAGCAACGCCCACCACGTGCGTCTGGTGCGCGGCAGCATGCTCAACGATCCGCGCTTCAGCTTCGGCAGCGTGAGTTATGCGGGCGACGCCGCCAACAACCTGGTCAACGATGCGCTCACGGGTCTGCAGTGGCGCCGTTGCCTGGAAGGCATGAACTGGAACGGCAACACCTGCACCGGCACCGCCGGCTCCTTCTCGCAGGAACAGGCCCTCGTGCATGCGCGGAACCAGAGTGGCTGGCGCCTGCCCAACATCAAGGAGTTGGGCAGCCTGGTCGACCGCACCCGCACCGCGTCACCGCGGATCGACACCAATGCCTTCCCGGCGCTGGGGCAGCCGGCGGCCTGGTCGTCGACGCCCCTGGTGGCGAACACGGCGGGCGCCTGGGCGGTGGGGTTCACCACCGGTGCCGTGGGCTACACCAGCCGCACCGACCTCACTGGCGTGCGTCTGGTCAGGATCAACCCCTGAGGGCTGCGATCAGGCGGCCGGGCCTCAGGCGTTGGAGACGCCCGAGGCCACATGCCCGGCCGGCACATGCAGCGAGGCCGATTCGATGTGGCCGGTCTGGTCGTCGAAGAAGAAGTCGGGCTCGAACTCGCGCAGGAACTCGCCCTTGGGCAGTCCGCCCAGGAACATGGCCTCGTCGACCTGGATGTCCCATTCCATCAGCGTGCGGATCGCGCGCTCATGGGCCGGGGCGCTGCGGGCGGTGACCAGGGCCGTGCGCACATGCATGGCGTTCGTGCCCTCGGCCTGCAGGCGGTGCAGGGCTTCGAGCAGCGGCTTGAACGGCCCGCCGGCCAGGGGTTGTCCGGCGTGGCTGGCTTCGTGGGCCTGAAAAGCCGACAGCCCTTCGCTCTGGTAGACCCGCTCGGCCTCGTCGGAGAACAGCACGGCGTCGCCGTCGAAGGCGATGCGCACCTCGTGCGGATGCGCGTCGCTCGCGTGCACCGACTGCGGATACACCTGCGCAGCGGGCACGCCCGCGTCCAGCGCGGCGCGCACGTCGGCCAGGTGGGTCGAGAGGAACAGGTTGGCGCGCAGCGGCCGCAGGTAGCGCCACGGCGGCTGGCCGCGCGTGAAACTGCCGCGCTGGATCGGCAGGCCGTAGTGCTGCGCCGAGCGGAACACGCGCATGCCCGAGACCGGGTCGTTGCGCGAGAGGATCACCACCTCGACCCGCTGCGTCGTCGCGTCGTTGAACGCCAGCAGCTTCTGCACCAGCGAGAACGCCACGCCCGGCGGTGCGGGTTGCTCCAGCCGCTCCAGCTGCAGCTTCATGTAGGCCCGGTCGTCGCCGGTCTCGAAGACGCGGTTCTCTTCCTCGAAGTCGAACAGCGCCCGCGAAGAAATCGCCACCACCAGTTGTCCGTCGAGCGTCACCGGCATGGCAGGTTCACTTCACCAGTTGGTTCAATTGGATGATCGGCATCAGCACCGCCAGCACGATCAGCATCACCACCGCCCCCATCACCACGATCAGCAGCGGCTCCAGGATGGTCGCCATGTGCATGGCGCGGCGCTGCACCTCGGCGCCCAGCTGCGCGGCCGCCCGCTGCAGCATGACCGGCAGCTGGCCGGTCTGTTCGCCCAGGCGCGCAAACATCGCGACCAGCGGCGGAAAGCGTTTCTTGCTGGCCAGGGCTGAGGCCAGCGGTGCGCCCTCGCGCACCAGCACCAGCGCGTCCAGCGCGTCGGCGCGCATGGCGCGGTTCGACAGCGTCTCGGCGGCGGTCTGCAGCGCGCGCAGGATCGGCACACCCGCGCCCGAGAGCATGGCCAGCGTGCCGGCAAACCGCGCCGCGTTGTAGCCACGCGCCAGGCGCCCCACCAGCGGCAGGCGCAGCCAGGCGGCGTCCATGCGCAGGCGCAACGCGTCGTTGCGGCGCGCCAGCACCACCGATGCGCCGGCCGCGATCACCAGCCCCAGCATCACCCAGCCGTAGCTGCGCACGAAGCTGCTGATCGCCAGCATCGCCACCGTGAGGAAGGGCAGGGCGCGCTTGCTGCCGGCGAACACGCCCGCGACCTGCGGCACCACGTAGCTCACCAGGAAAATCACGATCACGATCGCCACCAGGGTGACGATGGCCGGGTAGAGCGAGGCACCGACCAGCTTGTTCTTGAGCGCCTCGCGCGTTTCCAGGTCGTCGGCCAGGCGTTCGAGCACCGTGCCCAGCTGGCCACTCTGTTCGCCCGCGGCGATCACGCCGGTGTAGATCGGCGAGAACTCACGCGGGTGCTGCGTCAGCGCGGTCGCGAACGATGCACCCGCATTGACCTCGGCGCGCAGGCTGGCGACCAGCCGGCGCTGTTCGTCCTTCTCCGCCTCTTCGGACAGGGCCGAGAGCGCGCGTTCCAGCGGCAGGCCCGAGGAAACCAGGCCGGCGAGCTGGCGTGTCCAGACCGCCAGTCCGGTCGCCCCGAAGGTGCGGCCGCCGAACAGGGTGATGTTCAGCCCCTCGTTGCGCTGGGTGCCGTTGCCGACGGCGGGGTCGACCGCCAGCGGCACCAGCCCGCGGCCACGCAGCATCGTGCGCGCGGCCTTGGCGGTCTCGGCGTCGATCAGGCCTTTCTGCGTCGCGCCCTGCGCATCCAGCGCCTCGAAGGAATAGGCGGGCATGGGTCAGTGGCCGCAGCGCAGGGCCGCCCCAAGCAAGGCCAGCCCCCTCGGGGGGCAGCGAAGTACACGAAGTGACAAGCGTGGGGGCATGGTCAGTCCCGGGTGACGCTCAGCACTTCGGCCTCGGACGTGACGCCCTCGTCGACCAGGTGCTGGCCGTCGGCGCGCATCGAGCGCAGGCCGGTCGCGGTCGCCGCTGCGAGCAGCTCGCTCTCGGCGGCGCGGTTGTGGATCAGCGCGCGGATCGGGTCGTCGCAGACCAGCAGCTCGTAGATGCCGGTGCGGCCCTTGTAGCCGGTCTGGTTGCAGTGCGCGCAGCCCACCGGTTGCCAGCGGCCGGTCGGGTCCTGGCGGCGGCAGTGGGTGCAGAGGCGGCGCACCAGGCGCTGCGCCAGCACGCCCAGCAGCGAGCTCGACAGCAGGAAGGGCTCGACCCCCATGTCGGTCAGGCGCGTCACGGCGCTGACCGAGTCGTTGGTGTGCAGGGTCGCCAGCACCAGGTGACCGGTGAGCGAGGCCTGGATCGCGATCTGCGCGGTCTCGAAGTCGCGGATTTCGCCGATCATGACCACGTCCGGGTCTTGCCGGAGGATGGCGCGCAGGGCACGGGCGAAGTCCAGATCGATCTTGGCGTTGACCTGGGTCTGACCGACACCGGGCAGCTCGTACTCGATCGGGTCCTCGACCGTCATGATGTTCTGCTGCGTCGCGTCCAGCCGCTGCAGCGCGGCGTACAGCGTGGTGGTCTTGCCCGAGCCGGTCGGGCCGGTCACGAGGATGATGCCGTGCGGCTGGTGCACCAGGCGCTCGAAACGCGAGAGCACATCGCCCTGCATGCCGACCGCTTCGAGGTTGAGGCGGCTCTCGCTCTTGTCCAGCAGACGCAGCACGGCGCGTTCGCCGTGGGCGCTGGGCAGGGTCGAGACCCGCACGTCGACCGCGCGGGTGCCGATGCGCAGCGAGATGCGGCCGTCCTGCGGCAGGCGCTTCTCGGAGATGTCCAGCTCGGCCATGATCTTCAGGCGCGAGATCAGGGCGGCGTGCAGCGCGCGGTTGGGCTGCACGACCTCGCGCAGCGTACCGTCGACGCGGAAGCGCACGCTCGAATGGCGCTCGAAGGGTTCGATGTGGATGTCGCTGGCGCCGTCGCGCGCGGCCTGCGTCAGCAGCGCGTTGAGCATGCGGATGATGGGCGCGTCGTCGGCGGTCTCCAGCAGATCCTCGATCGCCGGCAGCTCCTGCATCATGCGGCTCAGATCGGCGTCGCTCTGCACCTCGCTGACCACGGCCGCGGCGCTGGACTCGCCCTGCGCGTAGGCGGCGCTGATGCGCTGGGTCAGCAGCTCGCCCGGTTCCCACTGCAGGGTGCCCACGTCGTGGCAACGCAGGATTTCCGCCAGCGCCGACAGACGCCGCGTCTGCGCTGCGTCGTCGGCCGCCGGGGTGCTGCTGCCGTGCAGCGTGAGCTGCCCGCCGTCGTCCGCCAGCAGCCAGAGGTGTTCGCGCGCGAAGGCGTAGGGCAGCGGGTGCTTCATCGCCACACCGTCACTTGGTGGGGGCGGGGGTGGCCGGCGCGGTTTCGGGCGCGCGTTGCGGCGGCATCACCGGCGCCTCGTTGACCCGCACCAGCTCGCTCGACACCGGCTGGGCATCCTTCTGCACCGATCGCATCAGCTCGTAGCGGTCGAGCGAGAAGTTGTTGGTGGCGCGCGCGTCGCGCAGCACGACCGGGCGCAGGAACACCATCAGGTTGGTCTTCTTGCGGCCCCGCGTCTCGCTCTTGAACAGGTTGCCAAACAGGGGAATGTCGCCCAGGCCCGGCACCTTGTCCTGGTTGCCCGAGTACTCGTCCTGCAGCAGACCGCCGAGCACCACGATGCCGCCGTCGTCGACCAGCACGGTCGACTCGATGGTGCGCTTGTTGGTGATCAGGCCGGTGGTGGAGTTGACCGACGAGGCCTGCACGCTGCTGACCTCCTGGAAGATGGTCATCTTGATGGTGCCGTTCTCGCTGATCTGCGGCTTCACGCGCAGGGTCAGGCCCACGTCCTTGCGCTCGATGGTCTGGAACGGGTTGACGGTGCCGGAGCTCGACGAGTTGTTGTTGGAGTTGGTGTACTGGCCGGTCACGAAGGGCACGTTCTGGCCGATCACGATCTTGGCCTCTTCGTTGTCCAGCGTCAGCAGGTTGGGGGTGGACAGGATGTTGCCGTCGCCGTTGGTCTGCAGGAAGCGGGCGAGGAAGCCCAGCAGGTAGACGCCGTTGCGGCGCGCCGCCACGCCCAGGTTCAGGCCGGTGCCCGGCGCCGTGATGCTGGCGGTGTCGCCTTGCGCGATCGGCAGCAGATTGGTCAGGATGTTGTTGCCGCCGGTGCCGAAGTTGGTGCCCAGCAGGCCGACGGTGTTGTCGCCCAGGTTGCCCAGCGGGCCCTGCCACTGGATGCCGAACTCGGCCGCCTTGTCGGCGTTGACCTCGGCGATCAGGCTTTCGACATAGACCTGCGCCCGGCGAGCGTCGAGCTGGTCGATCACCGCGCGCAACTGGCGGTACTGCGGCTCGGTCGCGGTGATGATGAGGGCGTTGGTGGCGGGGTCGGCCTGGATCTGGCCGCCGGTGGACGGGCCGGCCGAGGCCGCGACCGGGGTCGTCGCGGCGCTGGAGCTGCCCGGGCTGGCCGTGCTGCTGGCGCCGCCAGCGGCATTGCGCACGGTGGTGGTGCCGCCGGACGCCGCGCCACCACCTTCACTGGCCATCGCGGCACGCAGCGTGGTGGCCAGCGAGACCGCGTCGGCGTTCTTGAGATAGACGACGTGGATGTTGCCGGCCGCGCTGCTGCCGGTGGGGCGGTCGAGCTGGCTCACCAGCGAACGCACCAGCGCCAGGCGGGCCGGGTTGGCGGCGCGCAGGATCAGGCTGTTGCTGCGCGGCTCGGCCAGCAGCGTGGTCCGGTAGGACGCATCGCCCGCCTGGCCGGGCGCGGCGCCCGCGGTGGCACCGCTGGATTCGATCAGCTTCTGCACCATGGGTGCTAGGTCGGCCGCGACCGCGTGCTGCAACGGAATGATCTCGACATCGGTGGCGCCGGCCACGTCGAGCGCGGCGATGATGCGGCCGATGCGCTGCAGGTTGTCGCTGTAGTCGGTGATGACCAGCGAGTTGTTGCCCGGGTTGACGTTGATGGTGTTGTTGGGGCCGATCAGCGGCCGCAGCACCGGCACCAGGTTGTTGGCCGACTCGTGGTTGAGGCGGAAGATCTGGGTGACGATCTGGTTGCTGGCGGGCAGCTTCTCGACCGCGGCCGCGTTGACGGTGTTGCTCTGCAGCTTGGCGTCGGCTTCCGGGACGATCTTGTAGAGGCCGCCGGTTTCCACCAGCGAGAAGCCCTGCAGGCGCAGCGCGGCGGCGAACTGGTTGAGCGCCACCATCGGCGCCACCGGCTTGTCGGTCGAGAGGTTGATCGTGCCCTTGACGCGCGGGTCGACGACGACGTTGCGGCCGGTGATGGTGGCGATGGTGCGGGCGACGGCTTCGATCTCGGCGCCAACGAAACTGAGGGTGACGGGTTCGGCGGCGCGCTTGGACTGCGCCATGGCGATGGTCGGTGCACCCAGCGTGCCGAGGGCCAGGCCGATGGCCAGGGCGAGCGCGGCGGGAGAGAGGGTCGGTTTCATGGGTTGATCCTATCGCGAAGTCCTGTGTGGACCCTTATCCGAACGTAAGCAGGGAACGCGTGCCTTCGCGGCGGCCGATGATGCTCAGCAGGTTGGCCAGTGCGGTCTCGTTGCCCGGTGCGGCCTGGGCGTCGCCGCGGAAACGCAGGCGTCCGCCGACCCACTGTCCGTTGCCCTGCAGTTGCAGGCCGCCACTGAGCGTGGCCAGCGACAGGCTGGCCTGGTCGTCGGCGCCGGCCCGGATCTCGACCCGGTAGCTGCCCAGCGGGCGCAGCGTGGACACGCGGGTCGCCAGATCTTGGGCCTCGACCGCGATCTGGCCCTGCAGGCTGGGGCGGCCGCTGTTCCAGGCCACGGCAAAACCGGGCGACTGCAGCTGCAACTGGCCATCGAGCCGCAGCGTGTTCCACGGCGTGCCCAGCCCGACCAGCATCGCCGCCGGCCAGCGGCTGCTGAAGGCATCGAAACGCACGCTGGCGCTGCCGAAGCCAGGCTTGAATGTGACCGCGATCGGCTGCTCGGTGCAGCAGGGAGAGCTCACACGCGCTCGCAGCGCCGGGCCGGTCGACCAGGCGGGTCCCAGCTTCCAGCGGATGCCTTCGGGCAGGGCGGTCTGGCCCTTGCTGCCGGCGCCGCCGCTGAGCAGCAGGTCGCCCTGGCCGTTCCACACGGTGCCGCGCGCGTTGAGCAGCTGCAGCTTGTTGTCGGTGAGGCTGGCCAGTGCACTGCCGAGCCAGCGGGCGGGTGCGAACACGACGGTCGCCACCAGCAGGCCGGTGATCGCACCGAGCCAGGCCCAGCGGCGGGAACGTTGCGTCGCCATCAGTTGCCCGCTCCGAGGCCGGGCCCGGCCAGCACGATCTGTCCCGACCACGCGGCCTGGTCGCCGCGCTGGATCTGCGCCTGCACCGGCAGCACGCGCGCGTTGATGCGCACCTGCTGCAGCCATTGCGCCAGCGCGCCGGGTGCGACGCCCTTGAGCGTGACGGTGGCACGGTCGCCCTGCTGCGCCAGGCTGGCGCCGGCGCCCAGACCACGCGTGGCCTCTTCCAGCGCCCGCAGCGCGGCCTCGCGGCCGGGCGGGGGCGTGGCGTTCTGTGTGCGCAGCACCTCGGCGCTGGCGGCCTGCGCCTGCACCAGGGCCAGCTCCTTGTCGAGCCTGGCGTGGCGGGCTTTCGACTGGCGCAGCGTGTCGAGCGCGGGCGCCAGCCCGACCCACCACAGCAGGCCCAGTCCGACCACCCAGGCGGCCACGCGCACCAGGCGCTGTTCGCGCGGGGACATGCCCTGCATGGTCACGCTGAGGCGGTCACCCAGGCTGGACAGGGGGGAGAGAGGGGCTTTTCTTGCGGGGCCGGCCATCAGGGTGCTTTCGGTCGAATGCGCAGCGTGCCGCCGTCCAGGCTGGTCTGCCAGCCCCGCGCGTTGAGGGCCTGCATCAGGGTCTGCAGGCGGTCTTCGGGAACGGTCCAGGTGCCCAGGCGGGCATCACCGGCAGAAAAGTCGATGTTGCCCGGCGAGGCCTCGGGCGCGACCGCGGCGGTCGCGGCCAGCATGGCTTCGAGATCTTCGGTCGACAGCACGCCGCTGGACTGCTGGAGCTGCACCAGGGCACGGCGCATCTGCGCCGGCGCGTCGAGCACCAGCGTCACCTCGGGGAACGTCTTCTGCAGCACCTGCGACACCGCGGTCTTCTTGGCCGCGAGGCTGTTGCGCTCCATCCAGGCCAGCGCGTTGATGCCACCCAGCAGCGACAGCAGCAGCACCGCCAGGCCCCAGCGGGCAGGGCGCCATTCGGGCGCGCTGACGAACTGGCGCAGCGCCTGCTTCAGGCGCTGGCCGCGGCGCGCATTGCCCGACAGGCTCAGGTCGAACTGCGCCAGGTTCCATCCACCCTGCGCCGCGCGCAGCAGCCGCAGGTGCAGGGGCAGCAGTTCCAGCCGGCGGTCCAGTGCGTGTTCGGCCTGCGCGGCGACCGAGGGTTCGGTCAGCCAGCGGGCATCTTCAGCGCTGTCGGACACGCCCATCGATCCTTCGGTCGGCAGCGGCAAGGTCGCGACACCCTGCGCCGTCGCACTCACCAGCCAGGCGCGACCACCTTGTGCATGGGCCCAGTGTTCGGCCGACGGTGCCTGTCCGGCGCCCAGTGGCCAGGCCGCGGGCACGATGCGCGCCACCGGCCGCCCGGCGCCTTCGAGCACCTGCAACCAGGCCTTGAGCCAGGTTTTCCCGCAGGCCGCGACCCACAGCGTCTGACCGGGCTTGCCGCCCGGCTCCAGCGCGAAATGCAGCTCGGGCGTGTCGTCCAGCAGCCGGTCTTCCAGCAGACCGTCGAGCGCGGCGCGCAGGCGGCCTCCGGCGACCTTGGGCAGGGCGATGCGGTGCCAGGACACCGCGCGCGGTGGCAGCACCAGCACCACGTCGTCGTCGGCCGGCAGCAGGGACGCGGCACTGCTGCCGTGCTCCCCGGCCTGCTGGCCATTGGGCGAGCTCACCCAGTCCAGCACCGAGGTCGGTGTGGGCGGACTGAGGGAAAAGTCGGTGGGGGTGAGGATCAGCACGTCGGAATCGGGCCGCGGCACGGGTGGTGGGACAGACAGCTTCGCATTCTAGAGAGGCGCATGGTGGGACAACAGGGTGGCAACGCTCACGACGCGGCCACCCGTTCGCGCCAGCGGACCTGGGTGCTCATGCCGTTGCGCTGGACCATTGAACGCTCTTCGATCAGCGTGTCGTCCAGCCGCAGGCGCGCCCGCACCTCGAAGAAGCGGCTGCGCACGTCGTGGGTCTGGCTGGTCACGGTCTTGTCGGTCGCCCCGGGAATGCGGGCGATCGCGCTCTTGAGGTCGGTGAACGGGGTGGTGGCCCGGCTGGTCACCACCTGTTGCGCCAGTGCCAGGTCCAGGCCGGGGATGCTGGCGCTCAGCGCTTCGGCACTGGCGGTGTTGAGGTTGAGCAGGCTGCGTTCGGGCAGCACCGTGACGTGCGGCTGCAGCACGGTGAGCGTGTGGGCGCTCAGGCCGAGCCAGCGCAGCTGCGCAAAGCGCTGCGGCAGCAGCGGCGACTCCGAGGGCTGGGGATCGCTCATGGCCTGCTGGGTGGTCTTGAGCAGGTTGGCGGTGGCGACCGTGAGCTCGGCCGCCGGCAGGTTCAGCAGCGAGAACAGCCGCGTGAAGGTGGCCACATCGGCCGCCGAGACCTCGGCCTTGGCCTGCGCGCCGGCGCCGATGGTCCTGACCAGGTTGCGGAAGTTCAGGCGCGACTGCAGGTCGATCATCTCGCCCGACAGAAAAGCCGGCATCAGCTCCTCGGCGCTGTTGTTCTTGTCGGCCGCGAGAAAGCTCGACAGCCGCGCTTCCTCCAGCGGCGTCGCCCAGGGCTCGCCCAGGTGGTCGGCGGCGCCGGTGTTCTGGTTGGCGCGCGCATCTTCGCGCAGGATCAGGCGCGCCCAGTCCAGCGCGCCGACCAGGATCCAGCTGGCCTGCAGCCGGCGCCGTTCGGCCGACTCGACCTCGGCCGAGCGCCACTGCTGCCACAGCGCGGCCGAGGCCAGCGTGGCGACCAGCGCCACGGTGAGCATCGCCAGCAGCAGGGCGGCGCCGCGTTGTGGCTTCATGACGCGGACCGCCCCGTCACGAGGGTCGGGCGCAGCCAGTCGCTGGTCACCGTGCCCGCCAGGCCCTGGCCCGCACTCAGCGTGAGCACCAGCCGCACGGCATTGGGCAGGGTGTCAATGCCCGCCGAGGCACTGCCCGCACTCTCGTTGCCGACCGACGAGAGCGGGTTGCCCCAGGTCTCGCCGCGGTGATAGGACAGCTGCCACTGGTCGATGGCGCCGAGCATGACGGCACTGTCTCGCGCGTCTGCCGCCTGTGCGCTGGTTCCCGATTCGGCCCACTCGTAGGCCCGTTGCCAGGCCTGCGCCAGCTCGTCGCGCCGGCGCACCGGCGCCGATTGCCAGCGCGCCCACTGCGCACCGGCCATGTCGCCACGCTGCATCCGGGTCCAGGCGACGACACGCACGCCGTCGCTCTCGACACCGCCTTCGGCCGCGTCGCGGCGGGTCAGGCGCAGCACCTTGCCGTCGAACTCCATCGGATTGAGCTCGTCGGTGTCGACCACCGCATTCAGGTCGGCGTTCCACTGGCCCAGGGCCGCCTGCAGCCGCAGCAGTCCGTCGGCACGTTCGCGGGTGAGCGTCTGCGCGTGGTTCATGCCGTCGATCGAGCGCCAGCTGAGCAGGGCGAGCATGGACATGATGGCCAGCGCCACCAGCAGTTCGATCAGGGTGAAGCCACGCGGGCTGCCTCGCTTCACTTCAGTACCGTCCCATGATGGTGGACAGGCTCAGCAGGCGCACTTCGTTGCCATCGACCGTGGACTCGACCATCGCGTCGATGCGCCGGAAGTTGGGGTTGGGCGTCGGCTGCACCGCCACGCGCAATTGCATCGTGCGGCCGGCCTGGCTGCATTCGCTGGTGCTCTCGCCCACACCCGGCAGCTGCCGCAGCAGCCGCAGCCGGATCAGCTCGTTTTCCGCGCACAGCTGGGCCAGCCACTGGTCGCTCTGCCTGGCGGCATTGCGGGTGAGGGCCGAGGTGGCTTGCGTGCCAGCGGCCAGCGCCACCGCCACGACGGCCAGCGCCACCAGGATCTCGATCAGCGTGAACCCACGCCCGCGGCGGTTCATGGCGTGGCGGCGGGCACGACCGCGAAAGGCCCGAGACCATCGGTGCCCAGCACCAGACGCCGCTCGCCTTGCGCGAGTTCGATCTGCTGGGCCGCGATCAGCGGCTCGGGGCCGAGCAGCAGTTCGCTGGCGCCGGGCGGCTGGACCACCCGCGCGCGCGTCTGCCCGTTGAGCCAGGTGCGGGGGTGTGCCAGCGAGTCGCGGGCGTCGGCGCTGGTGGTGATTCCCTGGAACTCGAAGCCCTGCGCATTGCTGCGCCAGCGCACCGGCACGCCACTGGTGCGCGACTGCGCACGGGCCGACTCGAACATGGCGGCCAGGCGGACCGCTTCATCGTCCAGGGCGGTGGCGTTGGTGTCGCGCAGCGAAAGACTCACGCCCGCGGTGGCCAGTGCCACGATCGCCACCACGATCAGCAGTTCCAGCAGGGTGAAACCGCGCGATCCGGGTTTCACTGCCAGCTGCCGATGTCCGCGTCCTTGCCTTCGCCACCCGGTTGACCGTCTGCCCCCAGCGACAGCACGTCGATCTCGCCATGCAGGCCGGGACTCACATACTGGTATGGGCGGTTCCAGGGGTCGGCCGGCAGCTTCTCGAGGTAGGGACGCCAGTTCGGGGGCACGGGCGCGGCCGTGGGTTTGGCGACCAGCGCGGTCAGGCCCTGCGCGCCGCTGGGGTAACGCTGGTTGTCCAGGCGGTAGAGCTTGAGCGCCTGCATCAGGTTGTTGACGTCGGTGCGTGCGGCAGTGACGCGCGCATCGTCTGCGCGGTCGAGCACGTTGGGCACGATCAGCGCCGCCAGCACGCCGATGATCACCAGCACCACCATCAGTTCGATCAGCGTGAAGCCGCGTTGCAGGCGGCGCACCGTGGCAGAGAACGGGGTGGAGGACCTTGCCGAGGGGACGGAAACAGAATTCAAGACAGACTCCCGGAATCGCAGTTGGCAGACCATGTCGGCGCTGCCGGAGGCGGCCACCGGAGCCTGTCTCGCAGGGCCGGTCGCCGTGGTGCTTGGATCATAATGCGCCCATGCTTAAACGCACCTTCTCTTTGAGCCTGTTTCGCCCATCGGGAGGAGCCCTTGCCGCCTCTGGCGGAGGCCGTCTGGCACCGGCGGTGACGGCGGGTCTGCTGTGGCTGCTGGCGGCGCTGGTCACGGCGTACTGGGTGCTGCAGGTCTGGGGCCAGGCGCCGCTGGTTCCGGTGGCGGCGATGGCAGGCAATCCGCTGCAGGCCGATGTCGGTGCTGTCGCTCGCGCCCTGGGTGCACAGCCCGAAGCACCGGTCAATGCGCCTGTGGCGCCCCCTGTTTCCTCTCGTTTCAAGCTGATGGGCCTGGTCGGGCAGCCTGGTCAGCGCGGTGCGGCGTTGATCGGTGTGGACGCACAACCGCCGCGGCCGGTGACCGTGGGCGCCGTGGTCGATGGCGATGTGCGCCTGCTGTCGGTGGGCCAGCGCATGGTGCGCTTGGGTGCCCGTTCGGACGATCCGGCGGCGTTTGAACTGAACCTCCCCGAACACAAGGAATGACCGGCCGGAGGTTGCCGGCGCGGCTGTGTGAGGATTTGTTTCCTCAGCGTTCGATCAGGCGCTGAGCCGCCAGCAGCAGCGGCCAGGCCAGCAGTGCACCCACGCCCTGGCCGGTGCGCAGGTTCATGTCCAGCAGCGGCGAGGCCTGCATGTGGATCAGCAGCAGGCGGTGTCCGGGTTCTGCCGAGCGCTGGGCAAACACGAGGTAATCGGCCACGGCAGGCACCAGCGCCCTGGCCACCAGGGCCGCCGCACCCGCCACGAATCCGTCGAGCAGCACCACGCGCCGTTCGCTGGCTGCCTGCAGGATCGCACCACAGAGCATCGCGATCTCGAAGCCACCCATGGCGGCCAGCACATCCAGCGGTTTGGTGGCCTTGCGGTGGCGGCTGGCGGCGGCAAAGAGGCGTTCGAGCTTGCGCTGCGCCCCGACCTCGTCCTCCGCCTGATCCTTGCCACAGGCGTCGGCCAGTGGCACGCCGCACAGTCGAGACAGCAGCTGCGCGGCGGAGGCATTGCCCGCCACGCCAATGTTGCTCAGTGCGACGACATTGCCAGGCAAATGCCGCGCCACGTCCATGCCGGCCTCGATCGCCGCACGGGCCTGCGCGACCGACATCGCCTGGGTGATCACCATGTTGCGCGTGCCGTAGCCGATCTTGCGCAGCAGCAGCGGCACCGATGCTTCGGTGTCCGGCGGCAGCTGGATGTGCGACCCGACCCCTGCGTCCACCAGCGTGACGGCAAAGCCGTGCAGGTCGGCGAGCGCGTTCACATGGCTTTTTCCGGTCAGCAGCGCCAGTGCCCGCTGCCTGGTGGTTTCCTGCGGGAAGGTCGACACCCCCTCGTCGGCGATGCCGTGGTCGGCGGCGAACACCACCAGCTGTGGCGCCTCGAAGCGGATGTTCTGCAGACCTTGGTCGGTGTGCTGGATGGCGGCCAGCTGCCTGACCAGGGCCTCCACATGCCCGAAGGCCTGTTCGGACTCGGTCGGTCCGTTGAGGTGGTGCTGGACCATCAGGTCCAGCTGGAGGTGGGGGGTGGGGTGCACCTCGGGCCATGAAGGTCTGGCGGCCGCCACTTCGTTGTCGATGGGTGGTTCCGTGAGCGGGGCAGGCCGGGAGTTCATGGCGGAGGTTCAGCTTTTGAGGAACAGGCGGTACACCGGATTGTGTGTTTCCTCGACGTAGGGATAGCCCAGGGTGTCGAGGAACTTGGCAAAGGCCTTGTCGTCTTTGGGAGGCACCTGCAGACCCACCAGGATGCGGCCGTAGTCGGCGCCCTGGTTGCGGTAGTGGAACAGGCTGATGTTCCAGCCCGGTCGCATCAGGTTGAGGAACTTCAGCAGCGCCCCCGGCCGCTCGGGGAACACGAAGCGCAGCAGGCGCTCGTCGTGGGCCAGCGGCGAGTGTCCGCCGACCATGTGGCGGATGTGTTCCTTGGCCAGGTCGTCGTGGGTCAGGTCCAGCGACTCGAAGCCCCGCTTGCGGAAATTCCCCGCGATCTTGGTCGACTCGCCAGGGCCCTGCGTGGTCATGCCGACGAACACGTGGGCGGTCTTGTCGTCGCTGATCCGGTAGTTGAACTCGGTGATGTTGCGCGGGCCACCCGGCAGGCTGTCGAACGACTCCAGGAAACGCTTGAAGCTGCCACGCTCTTCGGGAATGGTGACGGCGAACAGGGCTTCGCGCTCTTCACCCACCTCGGCGCGTTCGGCGACAAAGCGCAGGCGGTCGAAGTTCATGTTGGCGCCGCACAGGATGGCTGCGTAGGTCTCTCCCTTGGTCTTGTGCCTGGCCACGTACTGCTTCATGGCGGCCACCGCCATCGCGCCCGAGGGCTCGACGATGCTGCGGGTGTCGACAAAGATGTCCTTGATCGCGGCGCAGACCGCATCGGTGTCGACCACGACGAACTCGTCGACCAGGCCACTGGCGATCCGGAAGGTTTCTTCGCCCACCAGCTTGACCGCGGTGCCGTCGGCGAACAGGCCGACGTCGTTCAGGGTGACGCGCTCTCCGGCATCGACCGAGCGCAGCATGGCGTCCGAATCGACGGTTTGCACGCCGACGACCTTGATCTCGGGGCGCACTGCCTTGATGTAGTTGGCCACGCCGGAAATCAGGCCGCCGCCGCCGATGGCCACGAACACCGCATCCAGCTTGTCCGAGCCGATGCTCTGCAACTGGCGCAGGATCTCCATGGCGATCGTGCCCTGGCCGGCGATCACGTCCGGGTCGTCAAACGGGTGGACGAAGGTCAGGCCCTCTTTCTTCTGCAGGCGAAGTGCGTGGGTGTAGGCGTCCGAGTAGCTGTCGCCGACCAGCACGACCTCGCCGCCGAACGAGCGGACCGCGTCGACCTTGACCTGGGGGGTGGTGGTCGGCATGACGATCACCGCGCGCGTGCCGAGCCGCTTGGCGCCGAGGGCAACGCCCTGCGCGTGGTTGCCCGCCGAGGCGCAGATCACACCCTTCTTCAGTTGGGCCGGAGACAGGTGCGCCATCTTGTTGTAGGCGCCGCGCAGCTTGAAGCTGAACACCGGTTGCTGGTCTTCGCGCTTGAGCAACACCTGGTTGTGCAGCCGGCGGCTGAGATTGCGCGCCGGCTCCAGGGCGGATTCGACCGCCACGTCGTAGACACGTGCGGTCAGGATCTTCTTGAGGTAGTCCGAGGGGCTGAGGGGGGGCGTTGCCGGAGGACTGGTGCGGGGCTTGGAGGGGCGTGAGGTCATGGGTATTCCTGAGTCAACCATGATAGCGAGCCCGAAACGGCGAAAAAAAACCCGGACTGGCTGAGCCGGTCCGGGTTTGAATCCACCCGTGGAGGGCAGAGGAGACAACCTTCAATACAATGCCTGCAGTATACCGGGAGCATGTTGCGATGCAACATCCTTGTGGCTCATTTTGCTACTTTTTAGTGAGCTGCCTCTCGAAGCCCGTCAACTAAATCACACACGAATCAGATGGAATGCACGGTGACATGGACCGGTGGGTCCGGGACGCGATCAAACATGGGTTTTGTGGCCGAAACGGGCAGTGGCCATGTGCTCGCCATGGATGGGGCACCCGACGCGGCCAAGCCGGAAAACGGCGGCGCCAACCTGGCACCGCGTCCGATGGAGACCGTGTTGGCCGGGACCGGGGGATGCACAGCCTATGACGTCGTGCTGATTCTCAAGCGTGGCCGGCACGATGTGCGGGGTTGCAGCGTCAGGCTGACGTCCGAGCGGGCCGAAACCGATCCCAAGGTGTTCACCAAGATCCACATGCAATTCACCGTGACCGGCAAAGGCATTCCGCCTGCGGCCGTGGAGCGGGCCATTGCCATGAGCCACGAAAAATACTGTTCCGCCAGCATCATGCTGGGCAAAACAGCGGAAATCACCACCGGGTTTGATCTGGTGGAAGTCTGATCGCGGAACGCCGCTCAGATGCGGTGAGCCACCGTGGTCATGACGCGCGCCGCCGCGCGCATCACCATCTTTACCGGGCCAGGCAACTCCACGGCACCAGCGCGCTGGGCGTCACGGGCATGCCGGGCTTCATCGGCTTTCATTTGCGCCACGATGGCTTTTGACGTCTGATCGCCGGCGGGCAAGCGTTCCATGTGGGAAGCCAGATGCGCTTCCACCTGGCGTTCGGTTTCGACCACGAAGCCGAGGCTGACTCCCGGCCCAAATCGCCCTGCCACCAGTCCGATGCCGAAAGCCCCGGCGTACCAGAGCGGATTGAGCAACGACGGGCGCGAGCCCAGTTCGTCCAGGCGTTCCCGTGTCCAGGCAAGGTGATCCGTTTCTTCCCGTCCGGCGTCTTCGAGTTGCTTCGCGAGGAATTCACGCCCCGGAGTGTTGCCTTGCCGGGCGGCAAGCGCTTGTGCGGTGTACAGAGCCTGCGCGCAAACCTCACCGACGTGATTGACGCGCATGAGGGCGCCTGAAATCTTGCGTTCATCCCCATTTAGCGCATCGGCATTCGATTCGGGCAGGGTGTTGCAGGAGCGGGTTGCCCGGGGCTGTGCAAACAGGGTGCGCAATGCCGAATCGGCGGCAATCAGAAGGCTGTCCATGGTCGATTTTTTTGCAGGGGTGATCTGCTGATATTGATGCGGAATTTTGATGCATCTCCGCTTATTTGTTGGCGTACTAACGTTCTAGGTATTTCTACTAGTAGGGTGAATTCCTGTTGTCCCAGCACGACAAAACAGAGTGAAAGCTTTGCGTGCCCGGGAGCCTTCTGGTGCAATCGTGTCACTTCCAGTAACGGAGGTTGGCTCAGCGGCGAAGACTGCTGAGCCCATTTATTAACCTTGGAGATTCCTTCAATGAAAAAGACCCTGATTGCTCTGGCCGCAGTGGCTGCTACCGGCGCTGCTTTCGCACAGTCCTCCGTGACGATTTACGGCAAGGTGAACGTCAGTCTGGAAAAGTCCAGCCTTGGCGGAAAGTCCAACATTGCTTCGTTGGATGATATTCACGGCAGCCGTTTGGGTTTTCGCGGTGCTGAAGATCTGGGCGGTGGTCTGCAAGCCAAGTTCCAAATTGAGCATCGCTTCCGCCCCGACACTGGCGCAGATGCCACGTTCAACCCTGGTGGTACCAATGCCACGACCGGCGTCGTGACACCGGCTTCCTCCACCATGTGGAACGGTATGTCGACCGTTGGTCTTGCTGGTTCCTTTGGTGAAGTTCGTCTGGGTCGCTACTACAGCGCCAACTTCCTGGGCGCAGCCAACGTACCCGATCCCTTCGGTGGTGATGGTGCTGGTGCCCTGCGCGGCGTCGGTATGTACGCCAACCGGCTTGCAGCTTTCCCTGTGATTCGCACTGCCAACATCATCCACTACAGCGGTAGTTTCAGTGGTGTCAAAGTGGCGCTTTCCACCAGCGTGAAAGAAAGTGATTCCAAGGCACACACCAGCTTTGCCGTCGGATACGCCAACGGTCCGCTGGATGTGGGTGTGGGTACCGACAGGGCGTCCATCGGTAATTTGGTTAATGCCTACGTCACCTATGACCTGGGTGTGGCCAAGCTGGCGTTTGGCATGGGTAATACCAAGTCCACAGCAGGTCTGAAGTCTGAGGGCCTGCTTCTTGGCGCAACGATCCCTGCCGGTCCTGGCAAGGTGCTAGTTGGCTTGGCTCGTGCTAAGAACAAGAACTCGGGCGTGGTGACCAACTCCAAGCTGGGCTTGGGTTACCTCTACCCTCTGAGCAAGCGCACCACTCTGGAGGCCTCCTACGGTCGTGATTCCAAGGCGGTTAGTAGTGCCACGGGTAAGAAGGAGTCTGGTTTCGACTTGACCCTGCAACACAACTTCTGATCTTCTTCCGGTGTCCGTTACCGGTTGATGTCAAAGCTAAAAAAGCCTGCCTTGGAAACAAGGCAGGCTTTTTTTCTTACAGCGTGTGATGTGTTGGACTGGTCATGTGGTCAAAAACCCACAGGATGGGAATTTTTAAGGGTTTTCCCCCGAGGCCTGGAACGCAACGCGCTACCATGACATGTCAGTTGTTCAACCGGGCTCTGGGAGCCCAGCATTTAAGGACTTGCAATGAAAAAATCTCTGATTGCTCTGGCCGTTCTGAGCTCTGTGGCTGGTTTCGCTCAAGCTCAATCTTCCGTCAGTGTGTACGGCGTCGTGGATGCTGTGCTGCACAAGGACAAGGGCGTTCCGGCGGCTCTGACCTCTGGTGGCGTGAGCGGCAGCCGTCTGGGCTTCAAGGGCTCGGAAGATCTGGGCGGTGGTCTGAAGGCCAACTTCCTGCTGGAACACGGTTTCAACGTCGACACCGGCACCCAGCGCACCGCGGGTTCCTCGTTCGACCGTCAAGCCTATGTCGGTCTGTCCGGCGGCTTCGGCGAATTCAAGCTGGGCAAGATCTGGTCTGCCTATGACGACATCTCTGGCGCTACCAGCCCGGTCTTTGATTCGGTTCTGTCGCCTGTCAACAGCGTATGGGCCAGCACCGGCTACGTTGGTAACCCCTCCAACGGTATCTACTACGCAACCCCCACCTTCGGTGGCGTGAGCGGTGCCCTGAGCACGAACCTGAAGGAAGGCACGGGCAACCAGTCGACCGCCTTCAACGTTCAGTACAACGGCGGCCCCGTGTACGCTGGTGTTGCTTACCAAAAGGACACCACCACCAAGGGCGACACCAAGTTCACCCGCGTGAACGGTTCTTATGACCTGGGCGCTGTCAAGCTGCTGGCCGGCTACGGCAACGTCAAGGCCGGTAGCGTGAAGACCACCGACCTGTCCTTCGGCGCTGACGTGCCGCTGGGTTCCAACGTGGTTCTGTCCGCTGGTTACGCTTCCTCCAAGGCTGACGGCGCTGAGCGTCTGTCTGGTCTGGGCGTGGGCGTTGCTTACCTGCTGTCCAAGCGCACCACCGTGTACGGCGGTTTCCTGGACACCAAGAACACCGGTCCTGACACCCGTTATGGCTTCGGTCTGAAGCACACTTTCTGATGACCGCGGCTTCGGCCGCTTGAGTCAGAACGTTAAAAAGCCACTTGGCATTGCGCCAAGTGGCTTTTTTTATTGGGTGTTTCCGTTATTGCTTGGGGGCCGGTGTGGCGATGGCCTTGACCGGCTTGTCCGTGGCCGGTTTGGTGGTCGTCGCTGCCACGGCCTTGAAGCTTTCGCCGTTCACGGTGAGGCCTTCTGCCGACAGTTTGGCGGCGCGCTTTTCGCCGATGCCGGGCATGCGCGCAATCAGGTCCGGCCAGTCCTTGAATTTGCCGCTCTTGCGGACTTCCAGCAGCTTCGAAGACGTCCCTGGGCCGATGCCCTTGACGCTGTCCAGATCGGCGGAGCCGGCGGTATTGACATCCACGGCCGCAAAGGCGGTCGCTGCACAGAGGGTCATCAAAAGGGCGAGCAGGCGTTTCAGCATGGGTATTTCCTCCTTGGGTTCGTTTGAAAGGCGGTCCTCGGTTGGAGGCCACCATGGTCACCGGGACGGTGCCACGGGCAAAAATGTAGCGATTTACCGGTGGTGAGGCTTCCCCTGCAGAAGGGATGTCCGGTGCGGGCTGGCGGTAGACTACGCAGCACAGAAACAAAATGTCACCGCCCGATCCCTCACTGTGGAGTGAGCTGTCCGACGCGGTTTTCAGTCACAAGGTCGTCGTGTTCAAGATTCTGGTTGCGGGAGCGGTGTGCGTTGCGATGGTGGGGTGCGCGGGGCTGACAGGCAACGAGGAGTTGTCTTCGGCCCGCGAGCCTCGCGCCGAGGTCGCAGACATGCAGGGTGCGGCATGGAACGCGGCGGTGACCGACCTGCTGCACACGCCTTCTGGTGGCGAGCCGTGGATGCCGTTCCGGTTGCCCGGCAAGCGCTTTGCCGGGTTCGAGATTGACCGCAAGAAAGACAGGGCGGCGCTGTCGGTGCAATCCGACAAATCGGTCAGCATTCTGCGGCGCCAGTTCGCGCACGGCGGCCCGCAAGTCGGACAGATCGACTTCTCATGGATGGTCGAGGCGTTGCCCGAGGGGGCCAATCTGCACGAGGCCGAGAACGAGGATGCGCCCGTGCGCATCCTGCTGGCCTTTGATGGCGACCGCAGCAAGCTGTCGGCGCGCACCCACCGTCTCTCCGAGATGAGCCGCCTGCTCACTGGCGAGGAGTTGCCGTATGCGACGCTCATGTATGTCTGGAGCAACCACGATGCGCCGGACACGGTGGTCATCAATCCGCGCACCGACCGGATCCGCAAGGTGGTGGTCGAAAGCGGTGATGCGCAGGTCGGGAAATGGCGCGACTACCGGCGCGATGTCCGCTCGGACTTCATCCGCGCGTTTGGTGAGGAGCCCGGACCTCTGCGGGCCGTGGCCTTGATGACGGACACGGACAATACCCGCTCACGCCTGCGCGCCTGGTACGGACCAATGACACTGGGCTCGCGTTAGCCGGTGGCCTTGTGATAGGGTTGTCACGCATCAACAAGGTCTGCAATCCCCGGCAGAGTTCCTGATCGCATGACGTGTACGACCCAGCTTCCTCGACGCCGGCACCGCTGGCCGCTTGCAGCTTCTCCTGAGGTGGTGGCGCAGCAATGACCGCCTTCATCCTCCGACGGCTGGTGCAGGCTGTGCTGGTGATGGTCAGCGTGGCTCTGATCGCCTTCATGCTGTTCCAGTTCGTCGGCGATCCGGTCGTGTTCCTGCTTGGTCAGGACGCCACCCCGGAGCAGATCCGCCAGTTGCGCTCCGATCTTGGCCTGGACCAGCCCTTCGTGGTGCAGTTCTGGCACTTTCTCGTCAACGCGGTCCAGGGCGAATTCGGCATCAGTCTGCGCCAGGGGGCCAAGGTGTCCCGCCTGATCGCGGAGCGCCTGCCGGCCACGCTGGAGCTGGCCTTTGTCGCGGCGACGCTGGCGCTGGCGCTTGGTGTGCCGATGGGGGTGTACGCCGCCTTGCGGCGCGGCAGTTTCCTCAGCCAGCTGTTCATGACCGTCTCGTTGCTGGGTGTGTCCTTGCCGGTGTTTCTCATCGGCATCCTGCTGATCCTGGTGTTCGCGGTGAATCTGGGCTGGTTCCCGAGTTTTGGCCGCGGAGACGTGGTGTCGCTGGGCTGGTGGAGTTCGGGGCTGCTGACGGCCAAGGGCTGGCACCACATCGTGCTGCCGGCACTGACTTTGGCGATCTTCCAGCTCACGCTGATCATGCGGCTGGTGCGGGCGGAGATGCTGGAGGTGCTGCGCACCGACTACATCAAGTTCGCGCGGGCGCGTGGCCTGACCGACCGCGCCGTGCATTTCGGTCACGCGCTCAAGAACACCCTGGTGCCGGTCATGACCATCACCGGACTGCAGCTTGGCGGCCTGATCGCGTTTGCCATCATCACCGAGACGGTGTTCCAGTGGCCTGGCATGGGCCTGCTGTTCATCCAGGCCGTGACCTTCGCCGACATCCCGGTGATGGCGGCCTACCTGTGCCTGATCGCGCTGATCTTTGTCGTCATCAACCTGGTGGTCGACCTGCTGTACTTTGCGGTCGATCCCCGTTTGCGCGTCGAGCGAGCCGGAGCCCATTGATGCCACACACCGCCCGCATCCGCGCCCAGGGACGAGCCTTTGCGCACATCGCCGCCTACCACCCCGAACTGACCGCGCTGCGGCGCGACCTGCATGCGCATCCCGAGATCGGCTTCGAGGAACACTACACCGCCAAACGGGTGATCGAATCGCTCAAGGTCTGCGGTGTCGACGAGATCCACACCGGCATCGGCAAGACCGGCGTGGTGGCGGTGATCCATGGCCGACAACGCACCAGCGGCCACCTGATCGGCCTGCGCGCCGACATGGACGCGCTGCCGATGACCGAGCACAACGATTTCGCGTGGAAGTCGACCAAGCAGGGAATGATGCACGGCTGCGGTCACGACGGCCACACGGCGATGCTGGTCGGCGCGGCGCGTTACCTGGCCGAGACGCGGCGGTTCGACGGCACGGCGGTGCTGATCTTCCAGCCGGGCGAAGAAGGCTTCGCGGGCGCCAAGGCCATGATCGAGGACGGTCTGTTCGAGCGCTTCCCGGTGCAGTCGGTCTACGGCATGCACAACTGGCCGCAGATGCGGCCGGGCACGGTGGGCGTCAATCCCGGGCCCATGATGGCGGCGGCCGATCGCATCACGATCGAGATCACCGGCAAGGGCGGTCATGGGGCGCATCCGTACCTGACGGTCGACCCGGTGCTGGTGTCGGCGCACATCATCACGGCGGTGCAGAGCATCGTCTCGCGCAATGTGCGGGCGGTCGACAGCGCGGTGATCAGCCTGTGCGCGATGCAGGCTGGTGATCTCGGCGCCTTCAGTGTGGTGCCCGGTTCGGCGACGCTGGTCGGCACGGTGCGCACCTTTAGCCCGGAGATCCAGGCGCTGGTCGAGCGTCGGCTCAACGAAGTGTGTTCGGGCGTGGCCATGGGCCTGGGCGCGACGGCGCATGTCAAATACGAACGCATCTATCCGGCGACCATCAACAGCCCCGAGGAGGGACGGTTCGCCGCCCAGGTGGCGCAGTCACTGGTGGGCGAGGAGCACGTCGACACCGAGATGGACCCGAGCATGGGCGCGGAAGATTTTTCGTTCATGCTGCAGGTCAAGCCCGGCGCCTACCTGCGGCTGGGGCAGGGGGGCGAAGGCAGCTGCTTCCTGCACAACAGCCGCTACGATTTCAACGACGAGGTGCTGCCCCTGGGGGCGGCGCTGCACGCGGGTCTGATCGAGCAGGGCATGCCCCTGCCGACCGAAGAACATTGATTCCTTTGACAACTTCCAGGAGAGAGAGCCATGAATTTCAAGATGTCCCTGATCACTTCGCTGGTGCTGGCGGCGGCCGCTGGTGCGGCCTCGGCGCAGACGGTGCGCATCGGCAATCAGGGCGACGCGCTCTCGATGGACCCGCACTCGCTCAACGAGTCGCTGCAGCTGAGCGTGCTGGGCAACGTCTATGAGCCCCTGGTCAACCGAGACAAGGACCTCAAGCTGGTGCCGGCGCTGGCCACGTCCTGGAAGCAGACATCGCCGACCGTGTGGCGCTTCGAGCTGCGCAAGGGCGTGAAATTCCACGACGGCAAACCGTTCACCGCCGACGACGTGGTGTTCAGCCTGGCGCGCGGCGCGGGCGATGGCTCGGACATGCGCTCCTACACCAACGACTTCAAGGAAGTGCGCAAGATCAACGACTTCACGGTCGAGATCGAGACCAAGGCGCCGTTCCCGATCCTGCCCGATCAGCTCTCGTTCTTCTACATCATGAGCAAGGCCTGGTGCGAAGAGAACCAGGCGACCAAGCCGGTGGACCGCCGCAAGGGCATCGAGAACGCCGCGTCGTTCCGCGCCAACGGCACCGGCCCGTTCCGCCTGCGCGAGCGCCAGCCCAACGTCAAGACCTCCTTCGTGCGCAACGGCAGCTACTGGGGCAAGATCGAAGGCAACGTGGTCAATGTGGAGTACACGCCGATCGGCAACGACGCCACCCGCGCCGCGGCCCTGCTGTCGGGCCAGGTGGACGTGATCGAGCCGGTGCCGCTGCAGGACGTGGCGCGCATCAATGCCAGCGGCAAGGCCAAGGTGCTGCAAGGCCCCGAGCTGCGCTGGATCTTCCTGGGCATGGACCAGAAGCGCGACGAGCTGCTGTATTCGAGCGTGAAGGGCAAGAACCCGTTCAAGGACAAGCGGGTTCGCCAGGCCTTCTACCAGGCCATCGACATCAACGGCATCCAGAAGAACGTGATGCGTGGGGCCTCCACACCGGCGGCCCAGCTGATCGGCCCGGGTGTGAACGGCTACGACGCCAGCATGGGCGGCCGCCTGCCCTACGACCCCGAGGCCGCCAAGAAGCTGCTGACCGAGGCCGGCTATCCGAACGGCTTCGAGGTCAGCATGAACTGCCCGAACGACCGCTACGTGAACGACAGCAACATCTGCCAGGCGGTCGCGGCCAACCTGGCCAAGATCGGCGTGAAGATCAACCTACAGGTCGAGACCAAGGGCACCTACTTCCCCAAGATCCTCAAGCGCGACACCAGCTTGTACCTGCTGGGCTGGTCGCCCAGCACCTACGACGCGCACAACGTGCTCAACGCCATCATGCGCTGCGTCGACGACAAGGGCTCGGGCCAGTTCAACCTGGGCGCCTACTGCAATCCCAAGGTGGACGAGCTGACGTTGAAGGTGCAGTCGGAGACCGACAAGGCCAAGCGCGACGCCATGATCAAGGAAGCCTTCAAGCTGCACGCCGACGACATCGGCCACCTGCCGCTGCACCAGCAGGCGCTCGCCTGGGGTGTCGGCGACAACGTGCAGCTGACACAGCGCGCCGACAACCAGATGCCCTTCCGCTACATGAGCGTGAAGTAACCCCCCTGCGCCGCTGCGCGGCTCCCCCCCAGGGGGACGCCGTGCAGCGGCCCGGCGAAGCCGGTTCCGCGCCGGCCCTGGACAGGCTCCCCCTCCGCTTCCCTGACATTTGAGATCGAAAGTCCTGCGTTGATTGCTTTTGCTCGCCGCTGGCTCGACAGCGATGTCGGCCACAGCTTCCGCACCTCGCCGATGGCGATGGTGGCGGCGCTGATTGCGCTCGTGTGCGTGGGGTGTGCGCTGTTCGCGCCCTGGGTGGCGCCGCACGATCCGTTCGACCTGGCGACGCTGGAGCTGTCCAACGCGCGGCTGCCGCCGGCGTGGATGGAGGGCGGCAACCCCGGCTTCCTGCTCGGCACCGAAGACCAGGGGCGCGACATCCTCTCGGCCGTGATGTACGGGGCGCGGATCTCGCTGGCGGTGAGTGTGAGCTCGGTGCTGCTGTCGGTGGCGATCGGGGTGTTCTTCGGCTTGCTGGCGGGTTTCCTGGGTGGCTGGGTGGATGCGTTCCTGATGCGGCTGTGCGACGTGATGCTGTCGTTCCCGCCGATCCTGGTCGCTCTGCTGATCGCGGGCGTCGGCCGTGCGCTGTTCCCGCAGGCGCAGGACTCGCTGGCGTTTGGCGTGCTGGTGCTGTCGATCACGCTGACCGGCTGGGTGCAGTACGCGCGCACGGTGCGTGGATCGACCCTGGTCGAGCGCCGCAAGGAGTATGTGCAGGCCGCGCAGGTGATCGGCGTGCCGCCGCTGCGCATCATGCGGCGCCATGTGCTGCCCAATGTGCTGGGGCCGGTGCTGGTGCTGGCCACGATCCACGTGGCCACCGCGATCATCACCGAGGCCACGCTGTCCTTCCTCGGTGTCGGCGCACCGGTCACTTCCCCGTCGCTGGGCACGCTGATCCGCGTCGGCAACGACTACCTGTTTTCCGGCGAGTGGTGGATCACCGTGTTCCCCGGCGCGATGCTGGTGCTGATCTCGCTGTCGGTCAACCTGCTGGGCGACTGGCTGCGCGACGCGCTCAACCCGAGGTTGAGATGAGCCTGCTGCAAGTCAACAGCCTGGTTGTCGAGTTTCCGCACCGCCGCGGTACGCTGCGGGCGCTGGACGGTGTGTCGTTCGAGATCGCGCCGGGCGAGATCCTGGGCGTGGTCGGCGAGTCGGGCGCCGGCAAGTCGCTCACCGGCGCGGCCATCATCGGCCTGCTCGAACCGCCGGGGCGCATCGCCAGCGGCGAGATCCTGCTGGAAGGACGGCGCATCGACCACCTGCCGGCCAGCGAGCTGCGCAAGGTGCGCGGCCGCCAGATCGGCGCGATTTTCCAGGACCCGCTGACCTCGCTGAATCCGCTCTACACCGTGGGCCGGCAACTGGTCGAGACCATCACCACGCATCTGCCGGTGGGCCAGGCCGAGGCGCGCCGGCGTGCGATCCAGTTGCTCAAGGACACCGGCATTCCCGCGGCCGAGCAGCGCATCGACCACTATCCGCACCAGTTCTCCGGCGGCATGCGCCAGCGGGTCGTGATCGCCCTGGCGCTGGCGGCCGAGCCGCGCCTGATCGTGGCGGACGAGCCGACCACGGCGCTGGACGTGTCGATCCAGGCGCAGATCATCACCCTGCTCAAGACGCTGTGCCGCGAGCGCGGCGCGGCCGTCATGCTGATCACGCACGACATGGGCGTGATCGCCGAGACCTGCGACCGGGTGGCGGTCATGTACGCGGGGCGCATCGCCGAGATCGGCCCGGTGCACGACGTGATCCACCGGCCGGCGCATCCTTACACCGCGGGCCTGATGGGCTGCATTCCTGACATCACCGAAGACCGCGAACACCTGCACCAGATCGATGGCGCCATGCCGCGGCTCGACGCCATTCCCTCCGGCTGCGCCTACCACCCGCGCTGCGAGCGCGCCTTCGAGCGCTGCCTGGCGCAGCGGCCCGAGCTGCTGGCGGCGGATGCGACGCGCGTGGCCTGCTGGCTGCACGACGGATCGAACGGGAGGGTGTCGCCGTGAGCGAGACAGAGCGCACGGCACCGGACGCGCCGCTGGTGCGCGCCACCGATCTGGCCAAGACCTTCGACGTCTCGGCGCCCTGGCTCAACCGCGTGCTGGAGCGCAAGCCGCGCCAGCTGCTGCGGGCGGTCGACGGCGTGAGCTTCGAGATCCAGCGCGGGCAGACCCTGGCGCTGGTCGGCGAATCGGGCTGCGGCAAGAGCACGGTGGCCCGTCTGCTGGTGGGCCTGTACGCGCCGACGCGCGGCGGCTTCGAGTTCGACGGGCAGGACGCGCACGCGGCCTTCAAGACGCCGCAGGGCCGGCAGCTGCGGCGGCGCATCCAGATGATCTTCCAGGACCCGTACGCGAGCCTGAACCCGCGCTGGCGGGTGCAGGACATCGTGGGCGAACCGCTGATCGAACACGGGCTGCTGTCGGGCGCCAGTGAGCTGCGCGAACGCGTCGGCGAGCTGCTGCAGTCGGTCGGCCTGTCGCCGCTGGACGCGCTCAAGTACCCGCACCAGTTCTCCGGCGGACAGCGCCAGCGCATCTCGATCGCGCGCGCGCTCGCCACACAGCCCGAGTTCCTGGTCTGCGACGAACCGACCTCGGCGCTGGACGTGAGCGTGCAGGCCCAGGTGCTCAACATCATGAAGGACCTGCAGCGCCGGCAGGGGCTGACCTACCTGTTCATCAGCCACAACCTCGCGGTGGTGCGGCACGTGAGCGATCAGGTGGGGGTCATGTACCTGGGGCGGCTGGTGGAGCTGGCGGACAAGCGCACGCTGTTCGACAGCCCGCGCCACCCGTACACGCGCATGTTGCTGGACGCGATCCCGAAGATCCACGAGACCGGCCGGGCGCGCACGCCGGTGCAGGGCGAGGTGCCCAATCCGCTGGACCCACCGGCCGGGTGCGCCTTCAATCCGCGCTGCCCGCATGTGAACGAGCGGTGCCGCGCCGAGCGGCCGGTGCTGCAGACGATTGGCGGCGTGCGCATCGCCTGTCACGCGGTGGAAGAGGGCCGAATCTGATCGGAGGCGGGTGGGCGTTGGCGCGGACGAGGGGCGCTCCCCTCCGCGAATGTCCCCCGGCCCGCTGCGCGGGCCTCCTCCTTTATTTCGCTGCGGGGAGCGCCCATCGTCCTCGGGTGTCGTCGACGCGCCGGACTTCAATCCAGGATGCCGTGGCATCGGCTCCGCCGAGCCACAGGCATCGTCCCCCTTTGGGGGAAGACGCGAAGCGGCGCAGGGGGCCGCAGAAGCTGTGCGCATCGCGCACGCTTATGCGTACCGTTTGCTCCGCAGGTTGTTCTTCATTTCCTTGAGCAGCGGCTGCAGCTTGTTGCCGCCGATGCGCAGCGCCAGGCAGGTGGCGACCACGTCGATCACCATCAGGTGCATCAGGCGCGAGGTCATGGGGCTGTAGCGGTCGTAGCCCTCGGGGTGGTCCGCGGCCAGGTGGATGTGGCCGGCGGTGGCCAGAGGCGAGCCGCTGGCGGTGACCACGATCACGGTCGCGCCGTGTTTGCGCGCGATGTCGGCGGCGTCCATCAGATCGCGCGTGCGGCCCGAGTTGGACACGATCACCACGCAGTCGCCCGGGCCCAGCAGCGAGGCACTCATCACCTGCATGTGGCCGTCGCTGTAGGCGATGGCGTTGATGCCCAGGCGGAAGAACTTGTGCTGCGCGTCCTGCGCCACGATGCCCGAGTTGCCGGCGCCGTAGAACTCGATGCGGCCCTTGTTCTTGTAGGTCGCCAGCAGGGCGTCGACCGCCTTTTCGATCGAGTGGGTCGAGGCGTCGTTGCGGTATTTCAGGAAGGCCGCCACGGTGTTGTCGATCACCTTGACCAGCACGTCGCTGACCTTGTCGTCCACGTCCACGCTGCGGTGGATGAAGGGCACGCCTTCGCTCACCGTGCCGGCCAGCTTGAGCTTGAAGTCCGACAGCCCGTCGTAACCCATGCTGCGGCAGAAGCGCACCACGGTCGGCTTGCTCACGTGGGCGCGGTCGGCCAGCTCGGAGACCGGCAGGCTGGCGAAGCTGCGGGGGTCCAGCAGCACGAGTTTGCCCACGCGCTGTTCGGCGGGTGCCAGGGAAGGCATGGAGGCTTTGATGCGGTCGAGCATGGTGGTGCGCCGGGGAGAGTTACCAACGGGTTTCGGATTGGTTACCGAACGGTTGTGAAACCTTATTACACCCGATAATGGCGCGATGAACCAGCTTGACGCCCTCAAACAGCTCACCACCGTGGTCGCCGACACCGGTGATTTCAAACAGATTGCGGCGTTTTCGCCCCGCGATGCGACGACCAATCCGTCGCTGATCCTCAAGGCGGTGCAGAAGCCCGAATACGCCCACCTGCTGCAGGACGCGGTGGCGAAGTACGGCGCCCAGGGCAAGGACGAGGTCATGAACCGCCTGCTGGTGGCGTTCGGCATCGAGATCCTGAAACACGTGCCCGGTCGTGTGTCGACCGAGGTGGATGCCCGTCTGAGCTTCGACACCGAAGCGACCGTGACCCGCGCGCGCCGCATCATCGACCTGTACCAGGGCGAGGGCGTGCATGTGGACCGCATCCTGATCAAGATCGCCTCGACCTGGGAAGGTATCCAGGCGGCCGCGCGGCTGGAGCGCGACGGCATCCACACCAACCTGACGCTGCTGTTCTCGTTCTGCCAGGCCGTGGCCTGCGGCCAGGCCAAGGTGCAGCTGATCTCGCCCTTTGTCGGTCGCATCTACGACTGGTACAAGAAGCAGGCCGGTGCCAGCTGGGACGAGGCCGCGATGGCCGGTGCCAACGACCCCGGCGTGAAGTCGGTGCAGGCGATCTACAACTTCTACAAGAAGCACGGCATCGCCACCGAGGTGATGGGCGCGAGCTTCCGCAACGCGGGCCAGATCACGGCGCTGGCCGGTTGTGACCTGCTGACCATCAGCCCCGACCTGCTGGCGCAACTGGCCGCCAGCGAAGCACCGCTGACCAAGGCGCTGGACGCCGGCACGGCGCAGGCCATGGACATTCCTTTCGTGCAGTACGACGAAGCCGGCTTCCGCTTCGCGCTCAACGAAGACGCGATGGCGACCGAGAAGCTGTCCGAAGGCATCCGTGCCTTCGTGGCCGACACCATCAAGCTCGAAGCGTTGATGCGCTGAGCGCGGCGTTTTCCAGCCGCTCGAACGCCCATCGCAGGTCGAGCGTCATGGACGCTTGCGGTTCGAGCCACCGCAGCCCCGGTTGTCCCGGCAGGTGGATGGCGTCGACCGGATGGGTCACCGGCTCGACGCAGAACGAGGGGCCGCTCTCCGGGCGGAACACCAGCAGGCAGCTGTCGGGGTGGATGTCGGCCTGGTGCAGGTTCAGCGCCCATCCCGTGTCGGGCCACTCGATGCGGGCGGTGCCGCTCCAGCCGGTGAAGGCGTTGTCGATCAGTCGGCCGTAGGCCGGGATGCCGGCCCGCAGGTCCCAGTGGTCCACCGCCGGCTCGTGCAGGGTCGGCAGGCGGTCGGCGCCGCAGAGCCAGACACCCTCGACCGCCGCCCGAACGCGGGTCTCCGGTGTTCGCAGCAGCCAGGGGTGTTGCCCCAGGCCATAGGGCAGGGCAGACGCGCCCCGGTGCGTCACGGTCAGCGTCTGCCGGATGCCGTCGGGCAGCAGCCGGTAACTTTGCGTGGCCACGAAGGCATAGGGGCTGTCCATGAAGTGCTCCGAGTCCAGCTGCATGTCCAGCCGATGCGCGTCGTGGACCTGCACCTCCCAGGCCTGCAGCCAGCCCTCGCCGTGGATCGGGCAGGGCTCCCCTTTGCGATTGGGGTGGAGCGGGAAGAACCGGCCACCATGCCCGAAGCCGCCCCCGCTCACCCGGTTGGACCAGGGCACCAGCGGCAGCGACGCCACCGAGAACCGATCGGTGTCGCCGAACCACGGCCGCCAGAGGTGGAACGGTGTGTCCGGATGCCGGCCGCTGCCCGCGACTGCGGGATGCAGCATCCAGGCCGCCACGCTGCCGCCCATGCCGGGGATGAGTCCCAGCCGCTGCCGGCCATCGTCCAGCCAGTGGACCGCATGGCCGCCGCAAGCGGTGGTCAGGGGCGCAGCAGCCGTCCCGTTCATGGGTTCATGACCAGACCGAGCGCCCGTTGGGCGACGCAGCGCCCCTGGACCTTGCCGCCTTCGATGCCGCTGCGGAAATGGATGCCTGCATAGAGGCGCGACACCGCCGCTTCGTCGGCGGCCGCCCGGAAGCTGGCAAAGCTGCGTGGGCCCCAGCCCCGGTCGTTGTGCGTGTTGTCGGTGAAGCGCGTTTGGGCGCCGAACTCGTGCTCCAGCACACCGGCGGCCGCCGACGACAGCACCGAATGCCCGGACGGGTACTCGGGGAAGGGTGGCGTGTGCATCAGCGTCGGCACCCACTGGCTGTCGAGCATCAGCTGCACGGCAGTCACCGGACGCAGGCGGTTGACCGCGTATTTGGTGTTCCAGGTGGCGATGAAGGCGTCGGCCATGGCCAGGTGCAGGCGGGCGTACACCCTGGCGGCGCGGGCCAGGCTGGCCTTGTTCTGTTTGAGCAGATCGGTGGCGATGAAGCCCCAGTGTCCTGCGGGTGTGGGCGTCTTGAGCGGGTCGTCGGCCCAGTACAGGGAGACCTGGCGCTGCTCCTGGGTGGCGGCCTGGCTGATGCGGTGCACTTCCACGGTCTCGCGGTGAAACACCGAGCCGGCCTGTTCGTCGTAGGCCGGCGGGGGTGGAGCCGGGCACGCCGCGGCGCCGTTCAGTGCGAACGGACGGACGTCGCCCCACCAGGGCAGCAGGGCGGGGCCGAAGGCCGGGGGCGTGGGAGACCACTGGCCGGCGCCGCTGGGCGGCACGTAGTTGGCCTGGTGGCGGCGCAGCGGACCCCAGGCCTCGTGCCCACCGTCGGTGCGGGCCCAGGTCATGACGGCCATCGCCATCAGCTTGCCGAAGGTCTCGGACCGGGTGCGCATGTCGGCGCCGACCCGCTGGGGATCGAAGTCCCGCGCCAGCTTGAGCGGCAGGCTGCGTTCGAGCAGATCGATGCGGGCGCGGTTCTCGGCGCTGGCCTGCGGAAACATCATGCGGGTCATGGCCGCCATCGCCGAGTGGGCCACCGTGGGCCAGTGCAGGGCTTCGTCGGGCTGCGCCCAGGGCAGGGACTGCAGTTCGTTGAGCTGGCCCGCCAGGCTGCGGTGGTCCGGCATGCCGGCCACCACCGATTCGTACAGCGTCAGACCCAGATAGGCCAGGGCCCGCGACGCCACCGGCGGGCTCATGCCGGGTGTCTGCTGGGTGAGCAGCAGGGCCAGGCCGAACCATTCGGTGGCCACCTCGGCGCTGTAGGCCTCGGCGGGAACCGACGTGGTGGCCGGTGCGGGTGCCGCGGCACCCAGTCCGCACAGGCCGATCAGGCAGCGAAACAGGGCGCGGCGGATCATGGTGCTCTCCATGGCGTGAGGCCCGCAGGCGACAGGACGTAGAAACCGGTGGCATCGGCGGCCTGCCAGGCGCTCCAGTCGCCTTGCGGCCACTGCACGCGGACCTCGGCCCGGCTGGCCGTGCCCAGCCCGAAGTGCATCCAGCCGAGGTGGCCGCTGGCGTGACCGCCGCCCACGGTCAGTTCCTGGCGCTGCACGATGGGGTTCCCGGGAGGGCCGGTCCGTACCTCCACCCAGGCACCCACCGCGTCGCGGTTGCCGCCTTCCTGCCGCAGCCTCAGCTGCAGCCAGCGGGCGGCGTCCGGGGATGGCGACGGCAGCTGGCGCCAGAGCTGGGCCCGGTCACCGCGGTTGACCACCACCACGTCCAGCAGGCCGTCGCCGTTGAAGTCCACCACCAGACCGCCGCGACCGCGCAGCACACTGGCCAGCCCGGCGGTGTGGCCGGCCTCGACAAACTGCCCGTCGGCGGCCTGCAGCAGCAGGTTGTTCGGGTCCAGCGCGGCGAAGTCCGGCATGGAGGACACATTGCCCTTGACCACGAACAGGTCGGTCAGTCCGTCGTTGTTGAGGTCGGCGAACTGGGCGTGCCAGGCGGTCGAGGGGCGCACATCGCCGCCGACATAGGGACGGTGCGCCGTGGCGCCGCGCTTGAACGCGATGTCCATGTAACGCGGCTGTGCCGGGCCCGCTTCCAGCACCTGCAGCTTGTTGTCGGACATGCTGGTGAGAAACACCTCGGGATAGCCGTCGCCGGTGAGATCGTGGCTGGCGATGCCCATGCCCCAGATCTGCAGCGGCTTCCAGCCGTCGGCCGGACCGTAGCGCAGCGGCGCAGCGTCGGGCGGGATGCGCCAGAGCTGTTCCTCGCCGCCCTTGTAGTACTCGCGGTCGTTGCTGACCCGCAGCGAAGCGGTGCCCGAGCGGTTCCAGTCGGAGAACAGCATCGACAGCGCGCAATGCCCCGGCACCAGCGGCTGGGCTGGCCGGTAGCCGCCTTCGGCCCGGGGCCGCAACAGCAGGGAGGGCGTGCAGCTGCCCCAGGGAAAATCCGGTTTGCTGCGGTCGGTGTAGGTGCCGATCGCCAGCGTCGGCCAGCGCTGGCCGCGCTCCCAGGTGGCCGACATGGCCGTGTGCCAGCCGTTGCCGGTCTGCCATCCCCAGGCCTCGTTGGCGCGCTCGAACCGGCACTGCCCCAGACCGCGGTAGACCTGCACCTCGCCCACCCGCAGGACCACCAGGTCGGCGATGCCGTCGCCGTCGATGTCCAGCGGGTAGGCGCCGATGGCGTTGGTGGTCTCCAGGCCGGAGCGGTGTTCCTGCAGCCGCAGCGCCTGGCCCCGCTGGCTGCGGTTGCGGTAGAGCCTGGCCTTGCCGACGCCGGCGGTCACGTACAGGTCCGGCAGTCCGTCGTCGTCGCAGTCGAAGGCCGCGACCCCGCCGCCCACCACGTATTCCTCTTCGCCCTCGAAGCGGCTTTGCAGTCCGGCGCTCTCGGTTTCTTCGGCAAACCGGGGGATGTCGGGCACCGGGGCGGCGGCGCCGGCCCACGCCGGGACACCCATCAGCAGGGCGGTGCAGAGGCTGGCCAGGGGTTGTCGGAGCAGGGGCACAGGAGGCCTTTGGAAGAGATGGAACCCAGGCCATCTTATTAAGTTCGTGCAACGAACTATGTCGGGTTTGTCCCAATTGGTCGACTGCACGGGTCGTTCGCATAATTAGTTCGTCGTCCGTACTAAATGGCTGTGTGGGGAGCCGGCGGCACGATGAGTCCAAGCCATGCATCAACAAATACCGGTCTGTCCGACAGGCCGTTCACTGGAGACAAGGATGAAACTGAAGAGAACCCTGATCGCGCTCTCGCTGGGACTGGCCAGTGCCGGTGCGTTCGCGCAAGTGGTGGGCGTGAGCTGGTCCAACTTCCAGGAAGAACGCTGGAAGACCGACGAGAAAGCCATCAAGGACCAGCTGGCCAAGCTGGGCGCCAGCTACATCAGCGCCGACGCGGGCGGATCGCCCGAGAAGCAGTTGTCGGATGTCGACTCGCTGATCGCCAAGGGCGCCAAGGTCCTCATCGTGCTGGCGATGGACAAGGACGCGATCCTGCCGGCCGTCAACAAGGCGGCGCAGCAGAAGATTCCGGTGGTCGCCTACGACCGCCTGATCGAAGCACCCGGCGTGTTCTACATCACCTTCGACAACGTCGAGGTCGGCCGCATGCAGGCGCGCGCCGTGCTGGAGGCCAAGCCCAAGGGCAACTACGTGATGATCAAGGGCTCGCCCACCGACCCGAACGCCAACTTCCTGCGCGGCGGCCAGCAGGAAGTGCTGGACGCGGCGATCAAGAAGGGCGACATCAAGATCGTCGGCGAGGAATACACCGACGGCTGGAAGCCCGAGGTGGCGCAGAAGAACATGGAGCAGATCATCACCAAGACCGGCGGCAAGATCGACGCCGTGGTGGCCTCCAACGACGGCACGGCCGGCGGTGTGGTCGCGGCACTGACCGCCAAGGGCATCAAGGGCATTCCGGTGTCGGGCCAGGACGGCGACCACGCGGCGCTCAACCGCGTCGCCGCGGGCTCGCAGACGGTGTCGGTCTGGAAGGATGCGCGCGACCTCGGCCGCGACGCCGCGTCCGCCGCGGTGTCGCTGGCCAAGGGCCAGAAGGTCAACGGGGCGTCGGCCTGGGCCGGTGGCGAGAAGAAAGTCTCCTTGCAGGCGCAGTTCCTCAAACCAGTGCCGATCACGGCCAAGAACCTGGACCTGGTGGTCAAGGCCGGCTGGATCAAGAAAGAAGACCTGTGCAAGGGGGTGGACGCCGCCAAGGGTCCGGCCGCCTGCAAGTGATCTCCTCGCTCTCCTGATGGATGGGGGCCCTCGAACCGCGGGCTGGATCGGCCCGCGGTTCTTTTTTTCTGATGGAGCACATCTGTGAGTCCTGTTCCCAATGTCCTCAGGCAACTGGCTGTCGATTGGCGGCTGGTGCTGATGGGGCTCGTTCTGGTGTTGACCGCCGTGGTGTTCAACATCCTCTCGGGCGGCCTGTTCCTGTCGCCCGAGAACCTCTACAACATCGCGCAGCAGACCGCGGTGGTCGGCATCGTGGCGACCGTGGTGGTGCTGGTGATCGTGGCGCGCCACATCGACCTGTCGGTCGGTTCCGTGATGGGCTTCGTCGGCGTGCTGATCGCGACGCTGATGTACACCGCGGGCTGGCACTGGGTCGAGGCCTCGCTGGCCGGGCTGGCGGTGGCGATCGCGGTGTCGCTCTACCAGGGGGCCCTGACGGCGATGCTGGGCGTGCCTTCTTTCGTGGTCACGCTGGGCGGGCTGATGTCGTTCCGCGGCGCGGCCTTCCTGGTGGCCGATGGCAAGACACAGCCGGTCAACGACGCGTTCTTCCAGCGCCTGGGTGGTGGCTTTGATGGCGCCATCGGCGTGCAGGCCAGCTGGATGCTGGCCGCGGTCCTGGTGGCGGCGCTGTGCATCCAGACCTGGTTGCGCCGCCGCGCCAAAGCGGCCTACGAAGTACCCAACCCGCCGCTGTGGCTGGACACCCTGGTCACCGCGGTGCCGGCGGTGATCGTGGTCGCCTTCGTGGCCACCATGAGCGCCTACCAGATCCCGACCAAGGAGGCGCCGCAGGGCGTGCCGATCCCGGTGCTGATCTGGGGTGGCGTGGCGCTGGTGCTGTCGTTCATCGTGCACCGCACGCGCTTCGGACGTTATGTGTTTGCCATGGGCGGCAACCCCGAGGCGGCCGCGCTGGTCGGCATTCCGGTGCGCCGCGTGACCTTGATGCTGTTCGCCCTGATGGGCGTGCTGATCACGATCGCGGCGATGGTGTCGATCGCCCGCCTGAACGCCGGCACCAACTCGCTGGGCACCGGCATGGAGCTCTACGTGATCGCGGCCGCCGTGATCGGCGGCACGGCGCTGGCCGGCGGCAGCGGGTCCATCCTCGGCTCGGTGCTGGGCGCGCTGATCATGCAGAGCATCGACAGCGGCCTGCTGCTGCTGGACATCTCCATCGGTCTTCGCTACGTGATCATCGGCCAGGTGCTGATCGCCGCTGTGGTGTTCGATGTCGTCTACCGCCGCGTCACCGGAGACGTGTCATGAGCGCGCCGCTGGTTGAGATGCGCCAGATCGGCAAGTCGTTTGGCGGCGTGCGGGCGGTCGACGATGTGTCGATCAATCTGTATCCCGGCGAGGTGGTGGCGCTGCTGGGCCACAACGGCGCCGGCAAGTCGACGCTGATGAAGATGCTGGCCGGTGCCTACCCGATCGACAGCGGCGAGGTGCTGATCAACGGCGAGAAGGCCCACATCCGCACCCCGGTCGATGCCCAGCGCTGCGGCATCGAATCGATCTACCAGACGCTGGCGCTGGCCGACAACCTGGACGCGGTGGCCAACCTGTTCCTGGGGCGCGAACTGCTCACGCGCTGGAACACGCTGGACGACCACCGCATGGACGCCGAGGCCCGCAAGGTGTTCCATCGGCTGAACAAGAACTTCCGCAACGTGCGCACGCCGGTGCGCCGGCTCTCGGGCGGGCAACGGCAGGTGGTCGCGATCTCACGCGCCATCTACTTCAACGCCCGCATCCTCATCATGGACGAGCCGACCGCGGCGCTGGGACCTGAGGAGACGGCGATGGTGGGCAACCTGGTGCGCCAGCTCAAGGCCGAGGGCGTGGGCATCTTCCTGATCACCCACGACATGCCGGACGTGTTCGGCCTCAGTGACCGGCTGGCGGTGATGAAGAACGGGCGCATGGTGGGCGCCTACCGCACGGCCGATGTCTCCGAGGACGAGGTTCTTGGCATGATCATCGCGGGCAAACAACCTGAGGGAAAAGCACAGGCCCACAGCCTCTGAGGCCTGACGCTTCCCGCCACATCCGCATGAAAACCACCGGCGACCAGCAACTGGTCAAACGAATCAACCGCAGCGTGCTGCTGCGCCTGCTGCGCCGCCGCAGCGGACTCTCCCGCGCCCAGCTTGCGCAGGAAAGCGGCCTGACCAAGTCGACGGTCAGTCTGCTGGTGCGCGAGCTGATCGACGAGGGCTGGATCACCGAAACCGGCATCTCCACGGCCCAGGGGCTGGGCCGGCCGTCGACGCCGCTGCGGCTGGATGGCGGCCGCCGCGCCATGATCGGCGTGGAAATCGCGGTCGAGTCGCTGCGGGTGGTCGGGGTGTCGTTGACCGGCGAGGTGCTGTGGTCGAGCGAAGAGCCGCTGGCCGACCGCGGGCCAGCCGCGGTGTGCCGCCAGGTTGCCGCTCTGGTGGTGCGCGCGCACGCCGAACTGGCGGCGCGGCCGGTGCTGGTCTCGGGTGTCGGGATCGGTCTGCCCGGCGCGTTCGACGAAGCCACGGGGACGGTGCGCTTCGCACCCAACCTGGGCTGGCGCGACGTGATGTTCCTGCCCATGATCGCGCGGGCACTGGCCGAGGCGGGCTGTCCGGCTGTCGCCGTGCACGTGCAGAACGAAGCCGACACCGCGGCGCTCAGCGAGTACGAGTTCACCGACGGGGATGCCATGGACTCGCTGATCTTCGTGACCTGTGGCGCCGGCGTGGGGGCGGGCATCGTGCTCAACGACCGCCTGTTCACCGGCCTGCAGGGCATGGCCGGCGAAATCGGCCACAGCATCCTGCAGATCGACGGGCCGGACTGCTCCTGCGGGCGCAGGGGCTGTGCGGAGACCTTCTTCGGCGCGCGGGCGCTGGACCGCCTGCCCGACCCGGCGCGCGGCGGCGTGTTCCTGGGCGTGGTGTTGCAGAACCTCTGGACCACCTTCAACCCCGGCTCGCTGGTGGTGGGCGGACCGTCCTGCGGGCGGTACCCGGGCATCGTGCGCACGGCCCGGGACACGCTGGCGGGCTACGCGGCCAGCGCGGGCGTGGCGGCACCCCTGGTGCGGCCGGCGCGCTACGGGCTGCTGGCCTCGGCCGTCGGCGCGGCGGCACTGGTGCTGCACCACGAACTGCGGCCGATGCACGCGCCGGCGTTGGCGTCCCTGCCGGTCGAACCCGAAGACCGGACCGACGGCGTGCCGCACCAAGTCCTCCACTGACATTGCCCAACCATGTTCATCGGCATCGACATCGGTACCTCCGAAGTGAAAGCCCTGTTGCTGGGGCCTGACCAGCGCGTCATCGGTTCGGCGGGGTCGGCGCTCACGGTGTCGCGGCCGCACCCCGGCCACAGCGAGCAGGCCCCGGCCGACTGGTGGACCGCCACCCAGGCGGCGCTGGCCAGCCTGCGCGCCGCGCACCCGGCCGAATACGCGGCGACCGAGGCCATCGGCCTGTCGGGCCAGATGCATGGCGCGGTCCTGCTCGACGCGCAGGACCAGGTGCTGCGGCCGGCCATCCTCTGGAACGACACGCGTTGCGCGGCCGAGTGCAGCGAGATGATGGCCGAGCTGCCCGCGCTCAGCGAGCTCGGCGGCAGCCTGGCGATGCCCGGCTTCACCGCGCCCAAGCTTCGCTGGGTCGCGCGCCACGAACCCGAAATCTTCCGGCGCGTGGCCAAGGTGTTGCTGCCCAAGGACCATGTGCGCCTGATGCTGACCGGCGACCACGTGAGCGACCTGTCGGACGCCAGCGGCACGCTCTGGCTGGACGTGCGGCGCCGTGCGTGGTCCGACGAGCTGCTGGCGCTGACCGGGCTGACGCGTGCCCACATGCCGCGCCTGGTCGAGGGCAGCGAGGCTAGTGGCCGTCTGAAGACCGAGGTCGCGCAGACGCTGGGGCTGCGGCCGGGCACGGTGGTGGCCGGCGGCGCGGGCGACAACGCGGCCAGCGCCATCGGCATGGGCGCGGTCGAGGCGGGCCAGGGTTTTCTCTCGCTGGGCACCAGCGGCGTGCTGTTCGTGGTCACGCCCGACTACCAGCCCAACGCCGCCAGCGCCACGCACGCGTTCTGCCACGCGGTGCCGGGCCGCTGGCACCAGATGAGCGTGATGCTCTCGGCCGCCAGCGCGGTGCAATGGGCGTCCGATCTGCTCGGTGCAAACAACGCCGGCGAGGTGGCCGCGCGTGCGGCGGGTCTGAGCCTGCAGGACCGCGCCGCGTCACCCCTGTTCCTGCCCTACCTCGGCGGCGAGCGCACGCCCCACAACGACGCGAAGGTGCGCGGCAGCTTCCACGGACTGGACTTCGACACCGGCGCCGCCCGCCTGGGCTACGCGGTGATGGAAGGCGTGAGCTTCGGGTTGCTCGACGGCCTGGCCGCACTCAACGCCGCCGGCAGCACCGTCTCGCGCCTGTCGCTGGTGGGCGGCGGTGCCCGCAGCGCCTTCTGGGCCCAGATGCTGGCCAGCGCGCTGAACGTCGAGATCGTCACCCACGGCGACTCCGCCATCGGCGGCGCGCTCGGTGCCGCACGGCTGGGCGCACTCAGCGTCGGCGCGCCGATGGCCTCGGTCTGCCTGCTGCCACCGGTCGACACCGTCTACCGCCCCGACCCGGCCGAGCGCGAACTGCTGGCGCCACGCCATGAACTTTTCCGCCGCCTGTACCGCAGGCCCTGATGACTTTCACCGAACGCATTCCAACGAGACAACCATGAGCACCTACTTCTCCGACATCCCCGCCATCGCCTACGAAGGCCCGCAGTCCACCAATCCGCTGGCCTTCAAGTGGTACGACAAGGACCGCCTGGTACTGGGCAAGCGCATGGAGGACCACCTGCGCTTTGCCGTCTGCTACTGGCACAGCTTCTGCTGGAACGGCTTCGATCCCTTCGGCTACGACGGCACCTTCGAGCGCCCGTGGCAACGCGTGGCCGACCCGATGGCGGCGGCGCGCATGAAGGCCGACGCGGCGTTCGATTTCTTCTCGCGCCTGGGCGCGCCGTACTACTGCTTCCACGATCGCGACGTGGCGCCCGAGGGGGCGACGCCGCGCGAGAGCGTGAACCATCTGCACGAGATGGTCGACGTGCTGCAGGCCAAGCAGGCACAGACCGGCATGAAGCTGCTCTGGGGCACGGCCAACCTGTTCAGCCACCGCCGCTTCATGTCGGGCGCGTCCACCAACCCCGACCCCGAGATCTTCGCGCTGGCCGCGCTGCAGGTGAAGGAGGCGATGGACGCCACGCTGAAACTGGGCGGCGAGAACTACGTGCTGTGGGGCGGGCGCGAGGGCTATGAGACCCTGCTCAACACCCGCATGGGCCAGGAGCTCGACCAGATGGGCCGCTTCCTGAACATGGTGGTCGAGTACAAGCACAAGATCGGTTTCAAGGGCACGATCCTGATCGAACCCAAGCCGCGCGAGCCGTCCAAGCACCAGTACGACTTCGACACCGCCACGGTGTACGGCTTCCTGTGCCGCCACGGCCTGGACAAGGAGATCAAGGTCAACATCGAAGGCAACCACGCCACGCTGTCCGGCCACAGTTTTGAACACGAGGTGGCCACCGCGCTGGATCTGGGCATCTTCGGCTCCATCGACATGAACCGCGGCGACATGCAGTGCGGCTGGGACACCGACCAGTTCCCCAACAACATCCCCGAGACCGCGCTGGTGATGTACCTGATCCTGCAGGGCGGCGGCTTCACCACCGGCGGCCTGAACTTCGACTCCAAGGTGCGGCGCCAGTCGATCGATGCCGAGGACATGTTCCACGGTCACATCGGCGGCATGGACGTCTCGGCGCGTGCGCTGCTGATCGCCGAGCAGATGGTCAGCGACGGGCGGCTGGCCCGCCACGTCGCGCAACGCTACGCGGGCTGGGACGCTGCCTTCGGCCGTCAGGTGATGGAAGGACAGCTCTCGCTGGACGCGGTGGCGGCGCGGGTGCTGGAGCGCAATGCGGATACCCGTCCCGTGTCCGGTCGCCAGGAACGGCTGGAAAACCTGCTCAACAGCTATCTCTGAGCGCAGTCCGTGGCCGGGAGAGCAGCATGAAGCCCGTGGTCTGGGGCATTCTGGGGACCTCGAAGATCGGGCGCGAGCAGGTGATTCCGGCGATGCTGTCGAGCCCGCTGGTCGAACTGCGCGCCATTGCCTCGCGGTCGCTGCCTGCGGCCCAGGCCGCGGCGCGGTCGGCGGGCATCGCGCAGGCCTACGGCAGCTATGAGGCCTTGATCGCCGACCCCTTCATCGAGGCGATCTACAACCCGCTGCCCAACCACCTGCACGTGCCGCTGACGCTGCAGGCCGCCGCGGCCGGCAAGCACGTGCTGTGCGAGAAGCCCTTTGCCCTGAGCGCCAGCGAGGCGCAGGGTGCCCGGGATGCCGCGGCGCGGGTGCACATCGAAGAGGCCTTCATGGTGCGGCACCACCCGCAGTGGCTGCGTGCGCGGGAACTGGTGCGGGCCGGGCGCATCGGCGAGCCCCGGGCGGTCCAGGTGTTCTTCTCGTACTTCAACGACGACGCGGCCAACATCCGCAACCAGACCGCGATGGGCGGCGGCGCTTTGTACGACATCGGCTGCTACGCGGTGCTGGCCGGCCGCTATCTGTTCGAGGCCGAACCGCTGAGGGCGGTGTCGCTGGTCGACCGTGACCCGGTGCTCGGCACCGACCGGTTGACGAGCGCACTGCTGGACTTCGGTGCGGGTCGGCAGCTGAGCTTCACGGTGTCGACCCAGTGCGTGCCCTTCCAGCGGGTGCAGGTGGTGGGCACCCTGGGGCGGATCGAGCTGTTGGTCCCGTTCAACGCCGAGCGCGGCGGGCAGATGCGGCTGGCGCTCGACGTCGGGGGCCGGCTGGACGGCAGCAGCGTCACGCTGGAGACCTTGCCCCCGGCCGACCAGTACCGGCTGGAGGTCGAGGCGTTTTCGCGCCGCGTGCGGGAAGGCCGACCGCCGGGTGGTGCCGGCGTTGGCGATGCCGTGGCCCAGGCGCAGGTGATCGATGCACTCTGGCGGTCCGAACGCAGCGGGGCCTGGGCGGCGGTGGCCTGAGCAAGGGTGTTGCGCGGTTCCCGGGGGCGGGCGCACAGCCGCCGCTGGCGTCAGCGCGTGCTTTCAGGTGCAGCGGCGCGGCGCTCCATCCAGTGCGCCCACTGCGCACGAAAGCCTTCGCCGACCGCGATCTGCGGGTTCGAAAAACCGTCGTCCTTGCCCGCTTCGATTTCGCGCGTCCGGATGCGCGGCACCGCGTCGGCAAACGCGGCTTCCAGCGACAGCATGCGGTTCAGCGACTCTTCGAACACCGCCTTGCCGAAGAAGGTCAGCTCCGAGCGGTTGCCGCAACCGTAGGACGTGTGCTGTGCGTCGGCGGCCGTCATCACCAGCGTGTCCGCGCCCTTGAGCGGATCGATCCAGCCGCCCGAGTAGCAGGCCGACACCGCGATCGCCCGGTAGCGGATGCCCGCTTCGTCCAGCCACTGTCGCAGCTGGGCGGCGGTCAGTTCGTCCACCTGCAGCGGCCAGTGCGACGAGGACAGGTGGTGGTCACGCCCGCCGTGCGAGGTCATGTAGATCAGCAGCACGTCGCGCTCGCGGTCCATGCGGGCCGCCAGCGCCTGGATGGCGCGCTGCAGGTTCAGCGGCGTGGCCCAGGGCCACTGTTCGGTGGCGGCCGGGTGGTTGAGCAGGCGCACGACGCGGCCTTTCGCGTCCAGACGGCGGGTCATGCGTTCGGCCACCATCTCGCTCTCGCGCTGGAACACGTCCTGGGCGTAGGGCGCGTAGACCAGGCCGTACACGCGGATGTCGTCGGCGGCGGGGCGTTCCTCGAGGCCGGACAGGGTCTTCTGCAGCAGCGCTTCCTGGGCCATGAACACCGGCTGGCTCAGGCTCAGCTGGGGACGGTCCCCCTCTTCGGCATTCTGTCGCGGCTCCCAGGAGGAGGTGCGCAATGTCCAGCTCTGCAACACCAGCAGACCCAGGGCCAGCAACGGCAAACCCAGGCGCACGGCGCGCCACTGGTGCAGCGCCTGCGCCAGCCGCCAGAAGATGAGCAGGGCCCACAGCAGGCACAGCCCCCACAAGGACCAGCCGACCCATTCCTGGCGGGCCAGCGCGGGCGTCCAGCCATGGCCGTTGAGGACCGCGAGGCCGCGCATCAGCAGCGCCGGACCCATCAGGGCCAGCTGGCTGAGCAGCACCCAGGCGGCGACCGGGCTGGCGTGTCGCAGGCCGCGGCGCGTGGACGAAAACACCCACCAGACCAGCGCCAGCGGAAAGAGCAGGTGGATCTGGCTCCAGACCCAGCCATACGGCGAGAAGTCCACCGCCTGGGGATAGGCTGCGCGGTCGGCCGCCAGGATCAGCAAGGCGGCCATCGCCAGCACGGCGGCCATGGTGAGCGGCCCGACCTGTGCCGGCAGCTCGCGCAGCGGGCGCAGCAGCATGGCGCGCAGGCTTTCGGTCCACCAGCGTCGCCAGGACGGGCCGGCGGGCGCTGGTCGCTGCTCGGCAAGCGGTGGTGGCTCGGGGATCGGTGGCGGTGTTTCGGGGGGCGTGTCGGGGGCGGGCGGCTGTTGATCGGTGGTCATGCGAGGAGGGTGTGACAGCTGACGGTGCATTGTCGTTCAGCGCATGAGGGGTTCGGGGTGCGTGCTAGCCTCGAACGCATGCCCGAACTGCTCGCCCACCCCTCCTTTGTCCGCTTCTGGTGCGCCCGGGTGGCGGCGGTCGCGGGCACGCAGATGCTGATGCTGACCATCGGCTGGCACATGTACGAGCTGACCGCCAGCGCCTGGGACCTGGGCCTGGTCGGGCTGTTCCAGTTCGTGCCGGCGCTGATGACCACGCTGCTGGCCGGTCACGCCGCCGACCGCTTCCACCGGGCGCGCATCGTGGCCCTGTGCCTGTCCGCGCAGGCGGCGGTGGCGGTCCTGCTGGTGGCCGGCACACTGGCGCACGCGGTGTCGCGCGAATGGCTGCTGGTGCTGTCGGCGATGCTGGGGGCGATCCGGCCGTTCCAGATGTCGGCCCAGCAGGCGCTGCTGCCCTCGCTGGTGCCGGCGCCGTTGCTGGCCCGCGCGACCGCGGTCACCTCCACCGGCACGCAGGCGGCCATCATCGGCGGGCCGGCCATCGGCGGGCTGATCTTTGCGGTCGACGTGAACGCGGTCTACCTCGTCTGCACGGCGCTGTTCTGCGGCGCGGCGCTGGCCTGCCTCTGGGTGCGCTACGAGCGCCAGCCGGTGGCGCGCGAACCGGTCAGCATGTCGACGCTGCTGGCCGGTGTGCGCTACGTGTGGGGCCACCCGGTGCTGCTGGGGGCGGTGTCGCTGGACCTGTTTGCGGTGCTGCTGGGTGGAGCCACCGCGCTGCTGCCGATTTTTGCCAAGGAAATCCTCCACGTCGGTCCCGAAGGGCTGGGCGTGCTGCGCTCGGCACCGGCGGTCGGTGCGCTGGCGGCCGGTCTGGTGCTGTCGCACTTCGCGCTGGAGCGGCGCGTGGGCCGCAAGCTGCTGGTGGCGGTGGCCGTCTTCGGGCTGTGCATGGTGGTGTTCGGCCTGTCGACCTCGTTCTGGCTGTCGCTGCTGGCGCTGGCGGTGTCCGGCGCGGCCGACATGGTCAGCGTGGTGGTGCGGCAGACCCTGGTGCAGCTGGAAACGCCGGACCAGATGCGGGGCCGTGTGGCGGCGGTCAACACGCTCTTCATCGGCGCCAGCAACCAGCTGGGCGAATTCGAGTCCGGCGTGACGGCGGCCGCCTTCGGCCCGGTCGGCTCGGTGGTGCTCGGCGGCCTGGGCACCATCGGCATCAGCCTGGCGTGGTGGCGGCTGTTCCGGCCGCTGGCCGAGCGCGACGCGCTGGCCGGTCCGCACCGCAACGCCTGACCTCGCCGGCCATGAAAAAAGCCCCGCAAGTTGCCTTGCGGGGCTTTGGGTTCGGGTGAGGGCCGGAGCCCTCAGGCCGGGGGAGGCAATTACATGCCCATGCCACCCATGCCGCCCATGCCGCCCATGTCACCGCCACCCATGGACGGTGCGTCGTCCTTGGGGGACTCGGCAACCATGCACTCGGTGGTCAGCATCAGGGACGCCACGGAAGCGGCGTTCTGCAGCGCGGTGCGGGTCACCTTGGTCGGGTCCAGGATGCCCATTTCGATCATGTCGCCGTAGGTGTCGTTGGCGGCGTTGAAGCCGTAGTTGCCCTTGCCACCCAGGATGGCGTTGACCACCACGCTCGGCTCGCCACCGGCGTTGGCCACGATCTCGCGCAGGGGCGCTTCGATGGCCTTCAGGACCAGCTTGATGCCGGCGTCCTGGTCGGCGTTGTCACCCTTGATGGTGCCAGCGGCCTGACGGGCGCGCAGCAGGGCCACGCCACCACCGGCGACGATGCCTTCTTCCACCGCAGCGCGCGTGGCGTGCAGGGCGTCTTCCACGCGGGCCTTCTTTTCCTTCATCTCGACTTCGGTGGCAGCGCCGACCTTGATCACGGCCACGCCGCCGGCCAGCTTGGCCACGCGCTCTTGCAGCTTTTCGCGGTCGTAGTCGCTGGTGGCTTCTTCGATCTGCACGCGGATCTGCTTGACGCGGGCTTCGATGTCAGCGGCAGCGCCGGCGCCGTCGATGATGGTGGTGTTTTCCTTGCCCACTTCGATGCGCTTGGCCTGGCCCAGATCGGCCAGGGTCACCTTTTCCAGGGTCAGGCCGATTTCTTCGGCGATCACCTTGCCGCCGGTCAGGATGGCGATGTCTTCCAGCATGGCCTTGCGGCGGTCGCCGAAGCCAGGAGCCTTGACGGCGACAACCTTCAGGATGCCGCGGATGGTGTTGACCACCAGGGTCGCCAGGGCTTCGCCTTCGACGTCTTCGGCAATGATCAGCAGCGGACGGCCGGCCTTGGCCACGGCTTCCAGCGTGGGCAGCAGGTCACGGATGTTGCTGATCTTCTTGTCGAACAGCAGAACAAACGGGTTGTCCAGCAGGGCGGACTGCTTTTCGGGGTTGTTGATGAAGTAGGGCGACAGGTAGCCGCGGTCGAACTGCATGCCTTCGACCACGTCGAGTTCGTTCTGCAGCGACTTGCCGTCTTCCACGGTGATCACGCCTTCCTTGCCGACCTTGTCCATCGCGTTGGCGATGATGTCGCCGATGCTGGAGTCGGAGTTGGCGGAGATGGAACCGACCTGGGCGATTTCCTTGCTGGTGGTGGTGGGCTTGGAGGCCTTCTTCAGCTCGGCGATCAGGGACTCGACAGCACGGTCGATGCCGCGCTTGAGGTCCATCGGGTTCATGCCGGCGGCCACGTACTTCATGCCTTCGCGCACGATGGCCTGGGCCAGCACGGTGGCGGTGGTGGTGCCGTCACCGGCGTTGTCGGAGGTCTTGGAAGCGACTTCCTTGACCATCTGGGCACCCATGTTCTGGAGCTTGTCCTTCAGTTCGATTTCCTTGGCCACGGACACACCGTCCTTGGTCACGGTGGGGGCGCCGAACGAGCGCTCGAGCACCACGTTGCGACCCTTGGGGCCCAGGGTGGTCTTGACCGCGTTGGCCAGGATGTTCACGCCTTCAACCATGCGTGCGCGGGCTTCGCCGCCGAAAATGACGTCTTTAGCTGCCATGTTGATTTCTCCGGATTCAGTAAATGGGGATGGATGAGAGAAGGATTACTTCTCGACGACCGCGAACAGGTCGTCTTCCTTCATGACCAGCAGCTCGTCGCCGTCGACCTTGACGGTCTGGCCAGAGTACTTGCCGAACAGGACGCGGTCGCCGACCTTGACGGTCAGGGCCTTGGTCTCGCCCTTGTCGTTCGTCTTGCCCGGGCCGACGGCCATCACCTCACCCTGGTCGGGCTTCTCGGCGGCGGCGTCGGGGATGACGATGCCGGAGGCGGTCTTGGTTTCGCTGTCAATGCGCTTGACGATCACGCGATCGGCGAGAGGACGAAGTTTCATTGCATCTCCTGAGATGGAAAAAGTTGGGGGTCAGATGGGCGGGGCCACTGGCCATGGGGCGAAGCCCCGCGGATCGACTGGGAGTCGGGTGTTAGCACTCAACTCCAGCGAGTGCTAATGATAAGGGCGGGACGCACCGTTTTCAATAGAGTCTGTGCCGATAAGGGCATTCACTGCCATGACTGCCAAAAATGGCGGTTGTGGTGTGGCGGGTGACGGCGGTGGTGGCCGAAAGCGCGCGCAAGTGCCTGTTTTTGCAGGAATGGGCGGGCTGGCACGGATCTTGGACGGTGTCTGGTGACCCACCACGAGATAGACCCATGTCCCACAGCACTGTTCTCCCGGACGCCAGTCCTGCCCCCGACGTCGAGCCCGACGAGATCGAGGTCTCGCTGTACGAGTCGCGCAAGAAGATCCAGACGCGTTCGGTCACCGGCACCTTCGTGCGCTGGCGCTGGGCGCTGGTCTGGCTGACCCAGATCCTGTTCTACGGCGTGCCCTGGTTCCAGTGGAACGGGCGCCAGGCGGTGCTGTTCGACCTGCTCTCGCGCCGCTTCTACCTGGGCGGTCTGGTGCTGTACCCGCAGGACTTCATCTACCTGACCGGCCTGCTGGTGATGTCGGCGCTGTCGCTGTTCCTGTTCACGGCGGTGGCCGGGCGGCTGTGGTGCGGCTACGCCTGCCCGCAGACGGTCTACACCGAGATCTTCATGTGGATCGAGAAGAAGATCGAGGGCGACCGCGCGGCGCGCATCCGGCTGGACGACGCGCCGCTCTCCGGCGCCAAGTTCGGCCGCCGCGGCGCCAAGCACCTGGCCTGGATCGTGTTCGCGCTGTGGACCGGCTTCACCTTCGTCGGCTACTTCACGCCGATCCGCGACCAGGGCGCCGAGATGCTGGCCGGCACGCTGGGCGCCTGGCAGACCTTCTGGATCTTCTTCTACAGCTTCGCGACCTACGGCAACGCCGGCTTCATGCGCGAGCAGGTCTGCAAGTACATGTGCCCCTATGCGCGCTTCCAGAGCGCGATGTTCGACAAGGACACGCTGATCGTGACCTACGACGCCGCCCGCGGCGAGCCTCGCGGTTCGCGTGGCAAGAAGGTGGACTACCAGGAAAAAGGCCTGGGTGCCTGCGTGGACTGCACGCTGTGCGTGCAGGTCTGTCCGACCGGCATCGACATCCGCAAGGGCCTGCAGTACGAGTGCATCGGCTGCGGCGCCTGCGCCGACGTCTGCGACGAGGTGATGGGCAAGTTCGGCTACGCGCCCGGCCTGGTCAAGTACTCGACCGAGAACGCGATGACCGGCGGCTGGGACCAGTCACAGATCGTCCGCCGCGCCCTGCGTCCGCGGGTGCTGGTCTACACGGCCATCCTGGCCGCCATCGCGGTGGCGGTGGGGGTGAGCCTGACCCTGCGGGTGCCGATGAAGGTCGACGTGATCCGCGACCGCGGCGCGCTGGCGCGCATGGTCGAGCAGGGCCGCATCGAGAACGTGTACCGCCTGCAGATCATGAACGCCACCGAAGCCAAGCAGGTGGTGACCCTGGCGGTGGAGGGCATGGACGGCATCACGCTGGCCTCCGATCCGACGGTGGAGGTGCTGCCGACCGAGGTGCGCACGCTGGCGGTGCGGGTGCAGATCCCGCCGGGCGCCCCGAGTGGCTCGCACCCGATCCGGTTCAGGCTGCAGTCGCAGAACGAGGCGGCGATCCGCCTGGACGAGAAGACGACCTTCCTGGTGCCGCGTTGATGCATGACTGCGGGTAAACCCGTAGTGATGCGCATCGCACTTCGGGTCCAATGCCTGCGGTCCAGGGGGTCAACGCATGCACTGAGAGAAGCTGCCTGTGGTGTCGTCCATTGCCTCCGCGTCCGCCCCTTCCCCCGATTCCTTTTCCCCCACCGACCGCTTCCTGTACCGGCTGGCCGCCGCCGGCTCGGTGCTGCTGCTGGCGCACACCGCCTGGCGGTACCCGACGCTGACCCTGGCGCTGGTGTTCGCCTGCGTGGCGATGTTCTGGGCCTGCGCCTGGTCGGCCCACCGGCTGCTGGGCGCGCGCGGTGCCTGGGCGCTGACCGGGCTGGCGCTGGCGCTGGGCTGGTTCGCCGAGCAGATGGGCTCCACCCGCGGCTGGTTCTTCGGCCGCTACACCTACACCGAGGTGCTCGGCCCGCGGCTGGGCGACGTGCCGCTGGCGATTCCGCTGATGTGGTTCGCGATCAGCCTGGTCGGCTACGTGATGGCCTCGCTGATGCTCTGGCGCCAGCCGGTGCACACGCAGCCCACGCTGCGCAGCGGGCTGCTGACGGCCTGGCTGGCGGCGATGGTGATCACGGCCTTCGACCTCGGCGCCGATCCGTATTTCGTCTTCGTGCTCAAGGCCTGGATCATGCAGAAGACCGACGGCGGCTGGTTCGGCGAGACGCTGCAGGGTTTTGCGGGCTGGATGGCGGTGGCGCTGTTCATCCTCTGCAGCTTCCAGGCGATCGCGCCGCCGCGGCGTTCGCCGCCGCCGGCCGATGGCGCGGCGCTGGCGGTGCTGGTGCCGATCCTGGTCTATGCGTCCGGCCTGGTGTTCCAGTTCTTCCTGGGGCACCCGGTGGAGATCCGGGCGATTGCCTTTTTTGCCATGGGGCTGCCGGTGCTGGTGGCCTGGGCGGCGTGGTACGGCTGGTCGCGTCCGGCGACGGCGGCTGCCGGGGTGCCGCAGGCCGCCGGGCCTGACCTGGCGCCGATGCAGGGGGTGGCCGACCCGCTGGCCGACCGCACGGTGGCGGCGCTGATCGGTCCCTGGGAAACGGGGGGTGCGGCCACCGGCGAGGGCCTGCAGCGCATCGGCCAGGCCAACCGCCTGATGGCGCTCTGGACCCACAACGCGGCGCTGGCGGGCGACTGGGCGCAGGGCGCGCCGGCCGATCCGGCGGTGACGCAGGCCCTGCAGGACTATGTGGCGCAGGCCCGGCGCCTGCCCGACTGGGTCGATGCCGCCAAGGTCGCGCGGGCCGAGGCCATCTTCATGGAGCAGGGGCCGCTGTCGTGCACGCTGCTGTTCTGCTCCAGCCTGCCCGAGTGCTACGAGCTGCCGCAACTGGCCGAGGTGCTGCACATCGCCGGCCAGCTGGAGCAGCACACCGAACACCGCATCCGCCAGACCGCGGCCATGGTGTTCCCGGTGATGATGAAAGGCGGCCTGACCGATCCGGAGGGCGCGGGCGTGGCCCAGGTGCTCAAGGTGCGGCTGATCCACGCGACGATCCGCCACCTGATCCTGCACGGCGATCCGGAGCAGGTGCGTGGCCGGGTGCTGCCGTCGGCCGCGAACGCCGCATCCGGCCCGATGTTCTCGGCGCTGTCGGCGCACGGCTGGGACGTCGACGCGCAGGGGCTGCCCTGCCACCAGGTGGAGCTGGCCTACACGCTGCTCACCTTCAGCTACAGCTTCCTCAAGGGCATGCGCACCCTGGGCCTGGGGCTGCCGCGCGCGGACGAAGAAGCCTATCTGCACGCCTGGAACGTGATGGGCCATGTGCTGGGCGTGCGGCGCGAGCTGATGGCCTGGACCATGGACGAGGCCGCCGTGCTGTTCGAGCGTGTGCAGGCGCAGGCCACGCTGCTGCCGGGCCAGCCGGACGTGCGGCCGCCGCTGGGGCGTGCGCTGATGGACGCGATGGCGCGCTCGATCCGCCTCCCGGTGCTGCGGCATCTGCCGGTGCCGCTGACGCGCTGGCTGGTGGGGCCGGAGACGGCCAACCGCATTGGCGTGGACGGGCGGGTGTCCTGGCTGGTGCGGGGGGTGTTCCAGCTCGGTCGCCTGCTGGTCGGGCTGGTCGACGGCATCGGCGGGCTGCTCTGGCCGGGGTTTTCGCTCTCGCGCCTGCTCACGCGGGTGGTGGGCTACCACCTGCTGACCCACTTCCTGATGGACCAGACCCGGCCGCTGGCCTTGCCCGACCGGGTGCTGCAGCCGATGCGCTCGACGGTGTCGTCCTGGAGCCACGACGGGCGGGCGCCGGGCTGGATCAACGCGCTGGAAGATCGCCTGACGACCCGCGGAGACTGGACCGGCACCGACCGGCGCAGCGCCGATGCGACAGCCTGAGTGCATTTCGGTCGGGTTTTGGTGATGAAGATCACGATCGACACGGTCGGCCATTACGATCCCCTCATGCCCGCAACCCGGCCCCTACGGCCCGCACCTGCCGCCCGCACCGGCCACGTTTCCCGTGGGCTGCGCTGGCTGCTGTGCCTCTGGCTGACGCTGCTGGCCTGGCCGGCGCTGGCCCTGCACGTGCCCGGCGAGGGCGATGTCACCCTGCAGACCCGGTTCTGGATCGACAGCGCCGGTCAGGCCTCGGCTGGCGAGGTGGAGGCCCATGCCGACCGGCTGGAAGACATGGCGCACGACCGGTCGTTCGATCTCGGCCCGCAGGCCGCGCTCTGGATCCAGGTCCGGCCGGAAGCGCTGGACCCGGCCAAGCGCTGGTTCCTGCTGCTGACCGCCTCGGCGTTCAACAACGAGGTCAGCCTGCACGCGCGCGACGTGCACGGGGCCTGGGTGGTGCAGCGCTCGGGGGACCACCTGCCGGTGGCGCAGTGGGACCATCCCGACCAGACGCCGGTGTTCGCGGTCGATCCGGCGCTCGCCGGCCCGCTGTGGCTGCGGATCGTCAATTCACCGACGCCCACCAGCCCGCGGCTGCAGCTGCTGACCGAAGAAAGCCTGCAGACCAAGCGCTACACCACCTTCCTGTTCATCGGCGGCTACCTCGGCTTCGGCCTGCTGGTGCTGTTCCTGGGCTGGGTGCACGCGCGCCTTTACGGCGACCGGGCGTTCGTCGCCTACTGTTTCTATGTGGCCTGCATGCTGGGCTTCCAGGCGTCCTACACCGGCATTGCAGGCCTGTTCTTCTGGCCGCACTGGGCGGCGTGGAACGACGTGGCGCCGGCGTTCTTCATGCTCTGGCTCACCGGCTCGGGCATCTGGTTCGTGCGCGAAGCCTGCGCCGTGTCGCGGCACCACCGCGGCATCGACCGCTTGGTGGTGGCCTGGTCGCTGTTCGGGCTGCTCTATCCCTTCCTGTACGCGATGTTGCAGAGCCCGGCGGCGTTCAAGCTGCTCAACCTCTACGGCCTGTTGTCGGTGCTGCTGAGCATCTCGCTGTGCGTCTGGACCTGGCGCAAGGGCGAGAGCTACGCCGGCTGGCTGGCGCTGGGCTTTCTGCCGGTGCACCTGGGGTATCCGTTTCCGGCGCTGCGCAGCGCCGGTGTGCTGCCCGACAGCTGGGCCACGCAGTACGCCGTGCTGATCGGTTCGGCGATCGAGATTCCGCTGCTGCTCTACATCCTGCACCGGCGGGCCAAGGACTTCAGCGAGAACCGCGCCCGGCTGCGGGCCATGGAAAGCACCGACCCGCTGACCGGTCTGACGATCATGCCGGTGCTGCGTCTGCGGCTGCGCGATGCGCTCAAGCGGGCACGGCGCGGCAAGCACCAGTGCGGCCTGCTGCTGGTGGAGCTGTCCAACCACGGCGAGATTGCCGTGCGCGAGGGGCGCGAGGCGGGCGACCGGGCGCTGGTGGTGGCCGCCTCCCGGCTGGCCAGCGTGGTGCGCGATGTGGACACGGTCTGCCGCGTGTCCGACACCCGTTTCGCGCTGCTGATCGAAGGGCCGGTCAAGCCCGAGATGCTCAAGCTGGTGGCGCAGCACGTGGTGGCCAAGGGGCTGGAGCGGGTGCCGACCCTGCCCAACGACCTGTCGCTGAAATTCCGGCTGGTGTCGGCGGCGCCGCCGGAGGCCGACGACGAAGGCGGCGATGCGCCCGACGAGCAGCTGTTGCAGCGGCTGCACCGGGCGCTGGACCGTCTGGGCGGCGAGCCGCGCAAGGTGGTGCTGCACCTGCCGACCCGGCAGCAGGCGCCCGCCTGAGGCGGGGCCGGCGGGCAGGCCTCAGATCGTCAGGTCGGCCAAGGCGGACTTCGGGAAATCCATCTCGGGTTCCGCGCCGTCGAACGGCAGCGTGAAGTAGAAGGTGCAGCCTTCGCCGGGCGCGGTCTCGGCCCAGATGCGGCCGCCGTGGCGCTCGATGATGCGCTGCGACAGCGCCAGGCCGGTGCCCGTGCCCTCGAAGTCCATCGAGTGGTGCTGGCGCTGGAACATCACGAACAGGTTGTGGGCCTTTTCGAGGTCGAAGCCGACACCGTTGTCGTGCACGTAGAACGTGCGGCCGCCCACCGGGTTGACCTTCCAGCCCACCTCGATGCGCGCCTTCTCGCGCGGCCGGGTGTACTTGACCGAGTTGTTGAGCAGGTTGCCGAAGGCCTGGGCCAGCAGCATCGCGTCGCCACGCACCACCGGCAGGTCGTTGTCGATCACCCATTCGATCGGGCGGTTCTGGTTTTCCTGTTTCAGGTGCACGACCAGGCCTTCGAGCAGCGGCGCCAGCGGCACCGGCTGAGCCTCGATGGCCACGCGGCCCAGGCGCGCGTATTCGAGCAGGCCTTCGATCATGTGGCTCATGCGCTTGCTGGCCTTGGTGATCGAGTTGAGGTACTGCAGCGCGATCGGATCGCTGACTTCGCCCAGCTGCTCCTGCAGCAGCGTGACGAAGCTGCTGATGTGGCGCAGCGGTGCGCGCAGGTCGTGCGAGACCATGTGCGAGAACACGTCCAGATCCTTGTTGGCCGCGACCAGCTGCTGCGTGCGTTCGGCCACGCGCTTTTCCAGTTCGCGGTTGAGGTCGTTCATCACGTCCTCCAGGCTCTTGGCGGCGGTCATGTCGCGCGAGATGCACGACAGGCCCTGCAGCTCGCCCGATTCGTTGCGCAGCGCGGTGAGCACGGTGTGGGCCCAGAAGCGCGAGCCGTCGTCGCGCAGGCGCCAGCCACGGGTTTCCCATTGGCCGTGGGCCGTGGCCAGGCGCAGCACCTGGGAGGGATCGACCTCGTCCTCGCCGGCGTTGTCCACCGCCAGCAGGCGCAGGTAGGGCTTGCCGACCATCTGGGTGCGGGTGAAACCATGCAGGCGCTGGGCGCTCTCGGTCCATTCGGTCACCGCGCCCTGCTCGTCGACGAAGTAGATGCAGTGGTCCTGGATCGCGTCGACCATCAGGCGGTAGCGTTGCTCGCTCTGGAACAGCTCGGCGGTGCGTTCGCGCACCCGGTCCTCGAGGTCGCGGTTGGCTTCGAGCACGAACTCTTCGGTGCGGCGGCGCTCGGTGATGTCGTGCAGTTCGATGAAGATGCCCTCGACCACATCGTGCTGGTAGTCGGGGATGTAGTGGATCTCGTAGAAGCTGCGCGATCCGTCGGTCTCGATGCGTTCGGCCTCGAAGGTCTGCTTCTGCCCGTTGAGGGCGTCGGCGACGTGGGGCAGGATGTCGGGCAGCTGGGCCGGCTCGACCAGCTGGCTCAGGTGCATGCCCACCATCTCGCTGGCCTGCTTGCCGCTGCGGGCCGCGTGCGCCGTGTTGGCGAAGCGGCAGATCAGGTCCTTGTCGTAGTAGGCCAGGTGCGAAGGAACACGGTCGGTGATGCTGCGCAGGAAATCGTCGTGCGCCGCCAGCCGCTGTTCGGCCGCCTTGCGCTCGCTGATGTCGGCCACCGTGGTGTTGCTGTAGAGGAAGCGCCCCTGCGGATCGACCACCGCGGTGGACGAGCACAGGGCGTGGAACCGGGAGCCGTCCTTGCGGCGGAACTCCAGTTCCAGCGGGTCGCTGCGGCCGTTCTGCGCCAGCTCTTCGAGGCGGTGCCGCACCAGGAACACCCAGTCGGCGTCGATCAGCGCGGCCAGATCGAACTGCTCCACCAGTTCCTCCCGCCCGTAGCCCAGCCAGTCCAGCAGGGTGCGGTTGATGTTGACGAAGTGCAGGTTGGTGTCCAGCGACAGGTAGCCGCAGGGGGCCTGGTCGTAGAGCGACTGGGCGCGCTCCAGGGCGATCTTGAGCTCCTGCGTGCGCAGGGCCACGAGGCGTTCCAGCTCAGGACTGGTGGTGTCGGACCGTTCCGGGCAGGTGGCGGTATCCATGTTGGGCAGGCTCCAGGTCGTTGCGGGTACGGGGCGAGGGTTTCTGTTCACACCGTATCGGCGGCTGGACGAAAAACTTCAGGTCATTGTGCGACCGTGAGGTTTTTCACAGGCAAAGAAAAAGCCCCGCGGAGCGGGGCTTTTTCGGGGTTGCGGCGAAGGGTTTACAGACCGGCGGCAGCGCGCAGGGCTTCCACCTTGTCGGTGCGCTCCCAGGTGAATTCCGGCTCCTCGCGGCCGAAGTGGCCGTAGGCGGCGGTCTTCTCGTAGATCGGGCGCAGCAGGTCGAGCATCTGGATGATGCCCTTCGGACGCAGGTCGAACACCTCGGCGACGATGGCCGACAGCTTCTCGTCGCTGATCTTGCCGGTGCCTTCGGTGTAGACCGTGATGTTCATCGGCCTGGCCACGCCGATGGCGTAGGCGACCTGCACCTGGCACTGCTTGGCCAGGCCGGCGGCGACCACGTTCTTGGCGACGTAACGCGCGGCGTAGGCGGCCGAACGGTCGACCTTGGACGGGTCCTTGCCGGAGAACGCGCCACCGCCGTGCGGGCAGGCGCCGCCGTAGGTGTCGACGATGATCTTGCGGCCCGTCAGGCCGCAGTCACCCTGCGGGCCACCGACCACGAAACGGCCGGTCGGATTGATCAGGTAGCGGGTGTTCTGCAGCCATTCCTTGGGCAGCACCGGCTTGATGATCTCCTCGATGATGGCCTCGTTGAACTCGGGCTTCATCTTGTCGCCCAGGCTCCACTCGGGCGCGTGCTGGCTGGACAGCACCACGGTGTCGATGCTGTGCGGCTTGCCGTCGACATAGCGCATCGTGACCTGGCTCTTGGCGTCGGGGCGCAGGAAGGGCAGACGGCCGTCCTTGCGCAGCTGGGCCTGGCGCTCGACCAGACGGTGCGCGTAGTAGATCGGCGCGGGCATCAGCTCGGGCGTCTCGTCGCAGGCGTAGCCGAACATCAGGCCCTGGTCACCGGCGCCGGTGTTCAGGTGGTCGTCGGAGGCATGGTCCACGCCCTGGGCGATGTCGTTGGACTGCTTGTCGTAGCAGACCATGACGGCGCAACCCTTGTAGTCGATGCCGTAGTCGGTGTTGTCGTAGCCGATGCGCTTGATGGTGTCGCGGGCGACCTGGATGTAGTCGACGTGCGCGTTGGTGGTGATTTCACCGGCCAGCACCACGAGGCCCGTGTTGGTGAGCGTCTCTGCGGCGACGCGCGAGCGCGGGTCCTGCTTGAAGATCGCGTCGAGGATCGCGTCCGAGATCTGGTCGGCGACCTTGTCGGGGTGGCCTTCGGAGACGGATTCGGAGGTGAAGAGGAAATCGTTCGCCATATAAACTCCAGTGTGGATGAACCGGCGTTGCCGGTTTTCTGGGTTCGGCGAACGCTTTAGCGGAATTTGTGAATCGCCCCGCAATTAGTTCAATAACTCGGCGATGTCGCTGATTTTAAGCCGATTTGGCGAACCCCCTCCGGTGCGGCAGGCCCTGAAAAGACCGGGGTTTCCGGCCCAATCGCCTGTCCGTTCTCGTACTGACCATCTTGTATCCGTCGCTGTTCCGCTTTCTGTCGCGCCTGCCTCTGCCCGTGCTGCACGCGCTGGGTTGGGCTCTGGGCTGGTTGAGTTTCGCCCTGTCGGCGCGTTACCGCCGCAAGCTGTTCGAACAGGCGCAGCAGGCGGGCTTTGCGCGGTCGGTCGCCCTGGGGTCGGTGGCCGAGGCAGGCAAGATGGTGACCGAGCTGCCGCGTCTGTGGCTGGGCGGTCCGGTGCATCTGGAATGGGACGGCATGGCCCTGATCGAAGAAGCCATTGCCGACGGCAGCGGGGTGCTGTTCCTCACGCCCCACCTGGGCTGCTTCGAAATCACCGCGCAGCTGGTGGCGCAGCGTTTCGGCGACCGGCTGCCGGTCACGGTGCTGTACCGCCCGGCGCGCCAGCCCTGGCTGCGCGACATCATGGAGACCGCCCGCAGCCGACCCGGCCTTTCCACCGCGCCGACCACCCTGGCCGGGGTCAAGCAGCTGATCAAGGCGCTCAAGCTGCACCAGGGCGTCGGTCTGCTGCCGGACCAGGTGCCGCCCGAAGGGCAGGGTGTCTGGGCGCCGTTTTTCGGCCGCGACGCCTACACCATGACCCTGTCGGCGCGGCTGGCGCTGACCGCGGGTGCGCGCGTGTTGCTGATCTGGGGCGAGCGCCTTTCGTGGGGACGCGGCTACCGGGTGCACCTGCGCCCGTTCAGGCCGGAGGCTGGCGGCCAGCTGTCGCCGGACCCGCTCGAAGGCGCGCGGCAGATCAATGCCGCCATGGAGTCGCTGGTGCGGGAGTGTCCGGCGCAGTACCTGTGGTCCTACGACCGCTACAAGGCGCCGGCCGGCATCAGCCACTCGGCCCGCCTGCAGGCCGAAAAGACGCAGGGCGCCTGAGGCCGGTTGCACCATGACAGAAACCGCTGCCACCGCTCCCCGCAAACCCCTGGTCAAGACCCTGCTGGGCCTGATGGTGCTGGGCATGCTGCGCACCACCCGCGTGCTGCCGCTGTCGTGGCTGCGGGTGCTGGGGGCCGGCATCGGCTGGGTCCTGTACGGGCTGATCGGCCGGCGCCGCCGCATCGCCGAGATCAACATCGGCCTGTGTTTCCCGCAGCTGGACGCCGCGCAGCGCCGTGCCATGGTGCGCCGGCACTTTGTGCTGTTCGTGCAGGCCTGGCTCGACCGGGGCTGGATCTGGGGCGGCAGTCCGGAACTGGTGCGGCGCCGCCTGCGCCTGACGGGCGCGGTCGAAGAGCTGCAGAGCACGGCGCCCACGCTGCTCTTCGCGCCGCACTTCGTGGGCATGGATGCCGGCTGGATCGCCCTGACCGCCCATGTGCAGCGGCGGTTCTGCGGCCTTTATGCCCGCCAGCGCAACCCGGTGATGGACCAGTGGATGGCCGAAGGCCGGCGCCGTTTCGGCGAGCCGCACATCGTGGCCAAGAACGCCGGGCTCAAGGCCCTGGTGAGTGCGCTGCGCGCGGGCGAGCCGCTGTACCTGCTGCCCGACATGGACTACGGACCGCGCGACTCCGTGTTCGTGCCGTTCTACGGCGTGACGGCGGCGACCATCCCTTCGCTGTCGCGCTTTGCGCGCATGGGCGGCGCGCGCGTGCTGCCCATCCTCAGCCGCCTGACGCCCGAGGGCTATGACATCACGGTGCTGCCACCGTGGCAGGACTTCCCGACCGACGACGTGCTCGCCGACACGGCGCGCATGAACCGGCATCTGGAGGCGTGGATCGCTGAGGCACCCGAGCAGTACTACTGGGTGCACAAGCGCTTCAAGACCCGCCCCGCAGGCGAGCCTTCCTTCTACCGCTGAAGCTCAGACTTCCGACGGAGGTGCTTCGGCGCTGTCGGTGGTCGTCGCTGGTCTGGGCTCGTGCGCCCAGTCCCACAGCAACTGCGCCACCTCGTCCAGGCCCTGCTTCTTCAGTGCCGAGAACAGGCGGACCTCGCCGCCGCCGGTCTGCAGCTTCGCGATCGACAGGGCCTTGTTGGCCTCGGCGCGCGAGAGCTTGTCGGCCTTGGTCAGCAGCACCAGGAACTTCAGGCCCGCTTCGACGCGCGGCCGGATGATTTCCAGCAAGGCCTCGTCCAGCTCGGTCAGCCCCAGCCGCGGGTCGCACAGCAGCACCACAGCCTTGAGGTTCTCCCGCGTGACCAGGTAGTTGGCCATGACGCGCTGCCAGCGCAGCTTGGCTTCCCGGGGCACGGCCGCGTAGCCGTAGCCCGGCAGGTCGGCCAGCACCGCATCGGTCTCACCCTGCTTGCCCAGGGCAAACAGGTTGATGCTCTGCGTGCGCCCCGGCGTCTTGGAGGCAAACGCCAGGCGCTTTTGCTGGGTCAGCGTGTTGATCGAGGTGGATTTGCCCGCGTTGGAGCGTCCGACGAAGGCGATTTCCGGCAGGTCCAGGGCCGGAAGGTGCTCGAGTTGGGGGGCGGTGGTCAGGAAGCGCGCAGTGTGCAGCCAGCCGTGGGCGATCTTGGGGTCCGGGCGCCTGACCGGTGGTGCTGTACTGGTGGGTGGAGTCATTTGGGGGTTTTCCCGGTGGGACATTGTAAAATCATTGGGTTGTTCTCAGACCAGTTGCCAATTCCATCAACCCGACGCCGTCCCCTGCGACGATCGCCCCAGACATGAAACTGCCTGCATCACTTCTTTGCGCCGCCGCGCTCGTCCTGTCGTTCAGCGCACATGCTCAGAGCACCAAGCCCGATCTCGCCAAGGGTGCTGCCACGTTCGGGCAGGTCTGCGTGGCCTGCCATGCGGCCGACGGCAATTCGACCACGCCCGCCAACCCGAAGCTGGCGCACCAGCACCCCGAGTATCTGCTCAAGCAGCTGCAGGAGTTCAAGTCGGGCAAGCGCGACAACGCGGTGATGAAGGGCATGGCATCCGCCCTGTCCGACGACGACATGCGCAACGTCGCCTTCTGGCTGGCCGATCAGAAGGCCACCGGCGGCTTCGCCACCGAGAAGGACCTGGTCCGCGCCGGTGAACGCATCTACCGCGGCGGCATCCCCGATCGCCAGATCGCCGCCTGCGCCGGCTGCCACGGCCCCCGCGGCTCCGGCATCCCGGCCCAGTACCCGCGCCTGTCGGGCCAGCACGCCGAATACACCAGCACCCAGCTCAAGGCTTTCCGTGCCGGCACCCGCGGCAACAACGCCCAGATGCTGGGTGTGGCCGCCAAGATGAACGACACGGAAATCAAGGCCGTGTCCGACTACATCGCCGGCCTGCACTGACCGCAACAGCCCCGGAAAGTCCGGGGGCTTAAGCCTCAAACAATATTTGGCGGAACAATCGGGAAAGTTTGGCATTCCGGTTGAACCCCCAGCCTCTCGACAACTCTCAGCAGGGTGTGTTCTGGTTCTGCCGGAACCGCCCTGTTTCTGTTTCTGACGTATGACTGCATCCACCCAAGGCCTCCAGATCCGCTCGGGATCCCGCGTGTTCGGCAACCTGGTGGAACTGTTGTCGTCGATGCGCTTTGCGATTTCGCTGCTGACGGTGATCTGCATCGCGTCGGTGATCGGCACGGTGGTCAAGCAGCACGAGCCGCTGAACAACTACGTCAACCAGTTCGGTCCGTTCTGGGCCGAGGTGTTCGGCAAAGCCGGGCTGTTCACGGTGTACAGCGTCTGGTGGTTCCTGGTGATCCTGGCGTTTCTGGTGATCAGCACCAGCCTGTGCATCGCCCGCAACACGCCCAAGATCTTTGCCGACTTCAAGACCTTCAAGGAAAACATCCGCGAGCAGAGCCTGCGCTCGTTCCCGAACCGGGCCGAAGGTTCGGTCGACGGTCAGCCCGAGGTGGCCGCCCGCAGCCTGGGCCAGTCGCTGTTGTCGGCGGGGTGGCGGGTGAAACTGCAGTCGCGCGACACCCCCGAGGGTCAGGGCTGGATGCTGGCGGCCAAGAAAGGCACGGCCAACAAGATCGGTTATCTGGCGGCGCACAGCGCCATCGTGCTGGTGTGTCTGGGGGGGCTGCTGGACGGTGACCTGATCGTGCGGGCGCAGATGTGGTTCAACGGCAAGACGCCGTACAGCGGCGGCGGCATGATCGCCGACGTGCCGGCGCAGCACCGCCTCTCGCCCACCAACCCGACATTCCGCGGCAACCTGATGGTGAGCGAGGGCACCAGTTCGGGCACCGCCATCCTCAGCCAGTCCGACGGCGTGCTGCTGCAGGACCTGCCGTTCTCGGTCGAGCTCAAGAAGTTCGTGGTCGAGTATTACGACACCGGCATGCCCAAGCTGTTCGCCAGCGACATCGTGATCCACGACCACGAGACCGGCGAGAAGAAAAATGCGCGCGTCGAGGTGAACCACCCGGCCAGCCACCGCGGCATCAACATCTACCAGTCCAGCTTTGACGACGGTGGCTCGAAGGTGAAGTTGCAGGCCTACCCGATGGGGGCGGCGATCGCTCCGTTCGAGGTCTCGGGCACCGTGGGTGCCACGACATCCCTGAGCAACGGCGACAACAAGCTGACGCTGGAATACACCGCGCTGCGGGTGATCAACGTCGAAAACTTCGGCAAGGACGCCGACAGTGAGGCCACCGACGTGCGCAAGGTGGACCTGCGCGACGCGATCGAAAGCCGCCTGGGTTCGGGCCACAAGACCGGGTCGGAGAAGAAGCTGCGCAATGTCGGCCCGAGCATCACCTACAAGCTGCGCGACGCGTCTGGCCAGGCGACCGAGTTCCACAACTACATGCTGCCGATGGAACTGGACGGTGCGCGGGTGTTCCTGATGGGGGCGCGCGAATCGACCGGTGAGCAGATGCGCTACCTGCGGGTGCCGGTGGACGACAAGGACAGCATTGAGGGTTTCGTGCACCTGCGTTCGGCGCTGGCCGATCCGGCGCTGCGGGCCGAGGCGGTGCGCCGCTACACGGCCATGGCGGTGGAGCCCGGCAAACCCGAACTGAGCCAGGCGCTGGAAGGTTCGGCCCAGCGGGCGATCGCCCTGTTCGCCGGCACGGAGAAGATCGCGCCGCCCAAGACAGGTGCAATCAACAAGGACGCAGACATCCGCGGCGGCCTGCCGGCGGTGTCCGCGTTCCTCGAAGCGAACGTGCCGGAAACCGAGCGCGAACGGGCCAGCGAAGTGCTGGTGCGCATCCTCAACGGCACGCTGTTCGAGTTGCTGCAGATCAGCCGCGAGAAGGCGGGGCTGGCCCCGCTGCCGCGCGACGATGCGGCGCAGCAGTTCATGTCGCGCGCGGTGCTCAGCCTGAGCGACAGTTTCTATTACCCGGCGCCGATGGCGTTTGAGCTCAAGGACTTCCAGCAGGTGCAGGCCAGCGTGTTCCAGGTCGCTCGCGCACCGGGCCAGACCATCGTCTACCTCGGTTGTGTGCTGCTCATCCTGGGCGTGTTCGCGATGCTGTATGTGCGTGAGCGGCGCCTGTGGATCTGGCTTGCACCCGGTGCCGAAGGGGCCAGCCACGCCACCATGGCCCTGTCGTCGAACCGCAAGACGATGGAATCCGACCAGGAATTTGAACAGTTGAAGTCGACCTTGCTGAAGGGAAATGCATGAACACCGCCACACAGACCTTTGAGCTCAAGAGCGACCGGCAGGGTTCCGGCAGCGGCAACGCCTTCCTGGGCGGCCGGCAACTGTGGGACTGGCTGTTTGCGGCGCTGATCGTGGCCGGGGCGGCCTGGGCCTTCTTCCGCTACGAAGCCGCGATGGACATCTACGAAAAGGGCATCCTGCTCGGCGCGGTGCCCTCGCTGATCTGGCTGGGCTGGTTCTGGCGCCCGCTGGGCAAGCTCATGGCGGTGGTGACGGGGTTGTCGCTGCTGGCGATCTGGCTGTACCAGACGCCGGCCGGTGCGGCCGACCTGACCCGCGCCGACCATGTGTTCATGCTGAAGTACTTCATCTCCAGCCAGTCGGCCATCCTCTGGATGAGCATGCTGTTCTTCATGAGCACGGTCTTTTACTGGATCGGCATGTTCTCGCGCGACGGCAGCACCTTCGAGATGCTGGGCTCGCGCGTGGCCTGGGTCGCGGTGACGCTGGCGCTGGTCGGCACCATGGTGCGCTGGTACGAGAGCCACCAGATCGGCCCGGACATCGGCCACATCCCGGTCAGCAACCTCTACGAAGTGTTCGTGCTGTTCTGCTGGCTGACCGCGACCTTCTATCTGTATTACGAAGACCAGTACAAGACGCGCTCGATGGGTGCCTTCGTAATGCTGGTGGTCAGCGCCGCGGTGGGGTTCCTGCTCTGGTACACGGTGGTGCGCGAAGCCCACCAGATCCAGCCGCTCGTGCCGGCGCTCAAGAGCTGGTGGATGAAGCTGCATGTGCCGGCCAACTTCATCGGCTATGGCACTTTCGCGCTGTCGGCCATGCTGGCCTTTGCCTACCTGATCAAGCAGAGCGCCACCGAGAGCCGCTGGTACAAGCTCGCGCCGTTGTGGATCCTGGGTGTGGTGCTGTGTTTCGAGCCGGTGGTGTTCCGCCAGGGCGCAGCGGCCGCCAAGGGCAGCAGCTACTGGTTCATCTACTTCGGCATTTCGGCGCTGATCGCCGGCGGCATCCTGTCGGTGCGCCAGCGCATCGCCGCGCGCCTGCCCAGCTTCGAGGTGCTGGACGACGTGATGTACAAGGCGATCGCCGTCGGCTTCGCCTTCTTCACCATCGCCACGGTGCTCGGCGCCTTCTGGGCGGCCGAGGCCTGGGGGGGCTACTGGAGCTGGGACCCGAAGGAAACCTGGGCGCTGATCGTCTGGCTGAACTACGCGGCCTGGCTGCACATGCGGCTGATGAAGGGGCTGCGCGGCACGGTGGCGGCCTGGTGGGCGCTGGTGGGTCTGGCGGTGACGACCTTCGCGTTCCTGGGCGTGAACATGTTCCTCTCGGGACTGCACAGCTACGGCGAGCTCTGATCCGGCGCGCCGGACTGGTCGACACCCCGCTGCGGCGGGGTGTTTCTTTTGGCGTGCACGGTTTGCCGCGAACTTTGTAAGACACTGGCGCCTCGTACGACGGATGTCTTTAAGGAGCTCGCCATGATCATTCGTTCGACCGACGACGGTTTCCAGCATCCCGTCCCCAGCGACATCACTTCGCGCGAGGCGTATCTCGGCCGCCGCGCCTGGATGCAGCGCATGGCCTTGGGGGCAGGCGGAGCCGCGCTGGCGGCCTGGGCATCCCGCGATGCGCTGGCGCAGGCGGCGGCGATCCGTGCGCCGGGCAAGCTGCTGCCCTTGCCTTCGGTGCGCTCCAGCATCGCGGGCGCGCAGGCGGCCGACAAGCCGACAGAGTACGAACACGCCAGCAGCTACAACAACTATTACGAGTTCGGTACAGACAAGTCCGACCCGGCGGCGTATGCGAAGACCCTGAAACCACGTCCCTGGACGGTGTCGGTCGAGGGCCTGGTCAACAAGCCGCGCACCTACGGTCTGGACGACCTCATGAAGCTGGCGCCGATGGAGGAGCGCCTTTACCGGCTGCGCTGCGTCGAGGGCTGGTCGATGGTGATTCCCTGGGTCGGTTTTTCGCTGGCCGAACTGATTCGCCAAGTGGAGCCGCAGGGCAGCGCGAAATACGTGGAGTTCGTCACGCTGGCTGATCGCCAGATGATGCCCGGAGTGTCTTCGAATGTGCTGCTCTGGCCGTATGTGGAGGGCCTGCGCATGGACGAGGCGCGGCATCCGCTGACCATGCTGGCGTTCGGCATGTACGGCGAGGTGCTGCCCAACCAGAACGGCGCGCCGGTGCGGCTGGTGGTGCCCTGGAAGTACGGGTTCAAGAGCGGCAAGTCGCTGGTGAAGATCCGTTTCGTGGAGAAAGAGCCCAAGACCGCCTGGAACATCGCGGCACCGCAGGAGTACGGCTTCTATTCCAATGTGAATCCCGACGTGCCGCACCCGCGCTGGAGCCAGTCGACCGAACGGCGCATCGGCGACGAGGGCGGGCTGCTGGCCAAGCGGCGAAAGACCGAGCGCTTCAACGGCTATGAAGCCCAGGTCGGCCAGCTCTACGCCGGCATGGACCTCAAGAAGTTCTACTGATGCGCTGGCTGGGACACCCGGCGGTCAAGCCGGGGGTGTTTGTCGTCTGGTTGTTGCCGGCGGCCTGGCTGACCTGGGCGGCGTTCGCGGACCGCCTGGGTGCGAATCCGGCGGAAGCACTGATCCGGTCGCTGGGCGACTGGACCTTGCGGGCACTGGTGCTGGTGCTGCTGGTGACGCCGCTGCGGGTCTGGACCGGCTGGTCCCAGTTGGCGCGGCTGCGCCGCATGCTGGGTCTGTTCGTGTTCTTCTACGGCAGCCTGCACTGGCTGGCCTATGCCTGGTTCGACAAGGGGTTTGACTGGCAGGAGGTGCTGGTCGATGTGCCCAAGCGCCCGTTCATCCTGGTGGGCACGCTGGCCTGGCTGCTGCTGGTGGTGCTGGCGGCCACTTCCTTCAACCGCGCCATCCGCTGGCTGGGCGCGGCACGTTGGCAGGCCTTGCACCGCGCGGTGTACGCGGTCGCGCTGCTCGCGGTGCTGCACTTCTTCTGGATGCGGGCCGGCAAGCACAACTTCGCCGAAGTGGCGGTCTATGCCTCGATCTTCGCGGTGCTGCTGGGCTGGCGCTGGTGGCGCCATCTCATGCGCCGGCGGTCGTCTGCCGCCGCGGGCCGGGTCAGCGTGCCGCAGGGGTAGCCGCGTCCGCGGGCTTGGCCTTGCTGTCGGCCGCGGCCGGGGCGGCCTGTGGCGGTGCGACGGGGGCAGATGCCGACGCTGGCGGCGGAGGCAGGTACAGCGGACCCTTCTGACCACAGCCGGCGATCACCGACGCAGCCACCAGCAAGGCCAGGGCGCTGCAGCGAAAGAGACGGCGGCCTAGAATGGTTTGATTCGACATAGTGGTGGCATTGTAATGACCGACATGGAATATCAGGACCTGGCCGACGCCCTGTTGCGAGCGGTGGAGCGCGGGTGCGACCGCATCAACGACGAGAGCGATGCCGACCTGGACAATCAGCGCGTGGGTGGCATGGTGACGCTGACGTTTGCCAACCGCAGCCAGATCATCATCAACCTGCAGAAGCCCTTGCACGAGGTCTGGCTGGCCGCCCGCGCCGGCGGCTTCCACTACAAGTGGGACGGCAGCCTCTGGATGGACACCAAGGGCAACGGCGAGTTTTTTGCCCACCTGTCCCGTTGCGCGAGCGAGCAGGCGGGCCAGGAACTGGTCTTCAGTTCCTGAACAGGTCCAGGATGCTGCGGCGGTCCTCGCTTTCGCCGGCGGGGCGGGTGCCGGCTTCGCCTTCCTGAGCGCTGCCGGCCGCCGATTCGCCCGACGACGTGCCGGGCCACGGGTCGTTCAGACCCAGGCCGCGAACCCCGTGACCAGGCCCGTACTCCTCGAAATACCACTCGTTGCCGACATGTATCACGCCCGGCGGGGCCTGGATTTCCGCCACTGGAACACCCTTGAGCGCTTCGGTCATGTAGGAGATCCAGATTGGCAGGCTCAGGCCGCCGCCGGTTTCGCGGCTGCCCAGGTTGCGGGGTGTGTCGTAGCCGACCCAGGCCGCGCCAACGAGGGTGGGCTGAAAGCCCACGAACCAGGCGTCCATGGAGTCGTTGGTGGTGCCGGTTTTGCCGTACAGATCGGGGCGCTTGAGGGTCGCCTGGGCCCGGGCGGCGGTGCCGGAGCGGGTGATTTCCTGCAGCAGGGTGCTCATGACGAAGGCGTTGCGCGCGTCGATTGCCCGTTGCGACTCCGACGGCGCCACCGCCGGGGCTTCATACAGCACGCGGCCCTTGTGCTCGACCACCTTCGACACCAGCGAGGGCGTCACGCGGTAGCCCCCGTTGGCGAACACCGAGTAGCCGGCGATCATCTGCATGGGGGTCACCGTGCCGGCGCCCAGTGCCATCGTCAGGTAGGGCGGGTGCTTGTCGGCCTCGAAGCCGAAACGGGTGACCCACTCCTGCGCGCTGCGCGTACCCACGAGCTGAAGCACCCGGATGGACACCATGTTCTTGGACTTGGCCAGCGCGCGCCGGATCGTCATCGGACCTTCGAACTGACCGTCGTAGTTCTTGGGCTCCCAGGGCTTGCCACCGGTTTCGGTGGCCGAGAAGAAGAGCGGCGCGTCATTGACCACGGTCGCCGGCGTCACGCCCTTTTCCAGCGCTGCCGAGTAGATGAAGGGCTTGAAGCTCGACCCGGGCTGGCGCCAGGCCTGGGTGACGTGGTTGAACTTGTTCTTCTGGAAGTCGAAACCGCCGACCAGTGACCGGATGGCGCCATTGCGCGGGTCCATGGCCACAAAGGCCGACTCCACTTCGGGCAGCTGGCTGATGCGCCAGCCAGATTGCGGTGACTTGACGACGCGGATGATGGCGCCACGCCGGATCCTGATGCTGGGGCTGGCCTTGTCGCTCAGCCCGGACGTGACAGGCCGCAGGCCGTCACCGGTGATCTCGAACGGATCGCCGTCCTGGCGGATGGCCACCACCTTGCCGGGGTTGGCCTCCAGGACGACGGCAGACATCAGATCGTCGTTGTCGGGGTGATCGTTGAGGGCGTCGTCGATGGCTTCATCGCGGGCAGCCTTGTCGGCGGGCAGGGTGATGAACTGCTCAGGCCCCCGGTACTGCTGCCGACGCTCGTAATCCAGGATGCCCTGCCGCACGGCCCGGTAAGCGGCCTCCTGCTCGTTGCCTTGCAGGCTGGTCGTCACCACCAGTCCGCGGGTGTAGGCCTCGTCGCCGTATTGGGACACCATCGACTGCCGCACCATTTCAGCCACGTATTCGGCATGCACCTTGGGTTGGGTGTGGCTCGGACGCAGCTTGAGCTCCTCGCTCTTGGCCTGCAGGGCCTGCTCCTGGGTGATGAACCCGTTTTCCAGCATGCGGTCAATGATGTAGAGCTGGCGGATCCGGGCGCGCTTGGGGTTGGTGATCGGGTTGTAGGCGGAAGGCGCCTTGGGCAGGCCGGCCAGCATGGCCGCCTCGGCCACGGTGACGTCCTTGAGTTCCTTGCCGAAATAGGTCTGGGCGGCGGTGGAGAAGCCATAGGCGCGCTGGCCCAGGAAGATCTGGTTCATGTAGATCTCGAGGATCTGCTCCTTGGTCAGCAGATGTTCGAGCTTGAAGGTCAGCAGCACCTCATAGATCTTGCGGGTGTAGCTCTTCTCGGCCGACAGGTAGACGTTGCGGGCCACCTGCATCGTGATGGTCGATGCGCCCTGACTCTTGGCCTGACCGAGGTTGGCCAGGGCGGCGCGCATCATGCCCCGGTAGTCGACACCACTGTGTTCGAAGAAGCGGGAGTCCTCGATGGCCAGCACCGCGTTCTTCATGACATCCGGAATTTCCTTGAATGTCAGCAGGTTGCGCCGTTCTTCCCCGAATTCGCCGATCAGCTGGCCGTCGGCGGTCAGCACACGCAGGGGTAGTTTGGGCCGGTAGTCGGCCAGGTCGGCGACGTCCGGCAGGTTGGGGTAAGCGACGGCAAGCGCCAGACCGATGCCCATCAGCAGGGCAAGAACACCTGCAACCAGCAGGCCGGCCGTCGCGGCCGCGGCCTTGCCTATCCAGCGCAGCAGCGACGGGGCTTTGCCGCCGGCTGGTCTAGAGGGTCGTGCGGCGTCTTGGTCGTTGGCCATGCAATCGGTCCGGGCAATGAAGTGAGATCGGAAAAAGAGGTCGTGGGCACAGGCGCCAGACCGCATCCCCGATATTGTCGGGTGTCGCGCACCGCCGAACGGTCGGGGCCTTGCGAGGAGCGGTCATCACCAGAATTTGCGTATGCTTTTGACAACGTTTCTGTTTGTGCCAAACATGTAAATTCTTTGCTGCACAAAGGGCTTGCTGCTAGCATTGAAGTGATTTCTTAAGTCCGGCGCCCTCTGGCGCCACCATTTCTGGGGGCCACCTTGATCTCATTGGGGTCGTTTTTCAGCCGGGATCCGGCTCCGCTGCTGGGCATTGACGTCAGCTCGTCGAGTGTCAAGCTGGTCGAGCTCAGCCGCAACCGGTCCGGCGAACTGGTGCTGGAGCGCTGCGCCATCGAGCCGCTGGAGCGTGGGTGGATCACCGATGGCAACATTGAAAAATTCGACGAGGTGGCTGAAGCCATCCGGCGCGTGGTCCGCAAGAGTGGCAGCAAGACCAAGAATGTGGCGTTGGCGTTGCCTGCGTCGGCCGTCATCACCAAGAAGATCGTGCTGCCCGGCGGGCTGACAGAAAAAGAACTGGAAGCGCAGGTCGAGTCGGAGGCCAACCAGTACATCCCGTTCTCGCTGGACGAGGTGAGCCTCGATTTCTGTGTCATCGGACCCAGCGCAAGTTCTGCTGGCGATGCGGAGGTGCTGATCGCTGCATCCCGCAAGGAAAAGGTGTCGGATCGCCAGGGACTGGCCGAGGCCGCCGGCCTCAAGCCGGTGATCATGGATGTAGAGCCCTATGCGTCCCGCATGGCTGCCGGGCGGGTGATCGAGACCCTGCCCAATCAGGGCGTGGACTCTCTGGTCGCGTTGTTCGAGGTCGGCGCACTGACCACCAGCATGCAGGTGATGCGCAACGACGATGTCCTGTATGAACGTGATCAGGCCTTTGGTGGCGCACAGCTGACGCAACTGATCGTCCGTCAATACGGATTCTCCGCCGACGAGGCCGAGGCGAAAAAACGCTCGGGGGATCTGCCCGACGACTACAAGACCTCCGTTCTGGACCCGTTCATCGAGAGCATGGCTCAGGAAATTGGCCGCGCGTTGCAGTTCTTCTTCACGAGCACACCCTTCAACAAGGTTGACCACATTCTGCTGGCCGGCGGCAGTGCGGCGCTCCCTGGATTGACCGAAGCAGTGACCCATCAGACATCGTTTGCCTGCATGGTGATCAATCCGTTTGATGGCATGGAGATGTCGTCTACGGTGCATGCCCGCAAGATCGCGCGAGAAGCGCCCTCGTACCTCACCTCCACCGGCCTGGCCCTTCGGAGGTTCCACCAATGATCTTAATCAACCTTCTGCCGCACCGCGAAGCGACGCGGAAAAAGCAGAAAGACCAGTTCTTTACGCAATTGGGTCTTTCCGCCTTGCTCGGGGGCATCATCTGCGGAGCCGTGTACACCTGGTACCAAGGACGGATATCGGAGCAGCAGGAGCGCAATGCTTTTCTCCAGAAGGAGGCAGCCCGCCTTGATGCCGAGATCAAGGACATTGCCTCCTTGCAAGCCGAGATCGCTTCCTTGCGTGCCCGCCAGACTGCGGTGGAAAATCTTCAAGCTGATCGCAACATGCCTGTGCACTTGCTCGAAGAGATTGTCGGTGAAATGCCCGATGGCATCTATCTGCGCAGTCTGAAACAGGAAAACCAAAGCGTGTTGCTCACCGGTGTGGCTCAATCCCAGGAGCGGGTTTCGGATTTGCTTCGAAGTCTCTCCACCAGGACCAAGTGGTTGGTCAAACCAGAGCTGGTTGAAATTATCGCGGCCAATGCTGCGGTCTCCAGCCGGGAGCAACGCAGAGTGTCCAACTTCACCATTCGGGTGGGCTTGAATCGTCCCACGAGTGAAGCAGCCAAGCCTGTTGTGCCTGCAGTCGTGCCGACTTCCGGTGCGGTACCGGCTCCTGGAAAAGTTTGAGGAGCTTGGGTCATGGTCAAAGCTACAAATATCAATATCGACTTCAAATCGATTCAGGACAAGTTGAAGTCGCAGTTCACCGGACTGGATCCTAACGACCCTTCTCAGTGGCCGGCGGTTCCTCGGAATCTTTTGTTCGTTTTCGTCTGTGTTGCCGTGATGACGGCTTTGTGGTTCACCTGGCTAAAGGCGGTCGACGAAGAATTGATGGCCGAGCAGGCGCGAGAGCAGACGCTGAGAGAGGATTACCGGAAGAAACTGGTGCAGGCGGTCAATCTGGATGCTCTGAAAAAGCAGTTGGAGCAGGTACAGCAGTACGTGAGTCAGTTGGAAAAGCAGCTTCCCAGCAAAGCCGAGATGGATGCTCTTCTATCTGACATCAATCAGGCAGGGCTGGGTCGTAGTTTGCAGTTTGAGCTATTCAGGCCAGGTCAGGTGTCTGTCAAAGAGTACTATGCTGAACTTCCGATCTCGGTGAAGGTGACCGGGGCATATCACGATATTGGGTTGTTTGCTGCCGATATTGCAAATCTTTCTCGTATTGTGACTTTGAATAATCTGTCCATTTCCCCGCTCAAAGATCGGGACGGTTTTTTGACGTTGGACTGCGTTGCAAAAACCTTTAGGTATCTTGATCAAGAAGAGATCGCTTCCCAGCAAAAAGCGACCGCGGGCAAACCCAATGCTGCTGGTGCCGAGAAAGCAGGTGTGGGGAAATGACAATGAGATTATTTTTTGCTGTGCCGCTGCTCGCTCTGTTGTCAGCGGTGGCTGGGTGTTCCGGTTCTGATCAGGAAGAGCTTGGTGCGTGGATGCAACAAGAAAGAAACTCCATCAAACCAGATGTCAAGCCTCTTCCAGAACCGAAAAAATTTGAGCCCTATTCGTATGGTGGGGAGCGTTTTGTAGAGCCATTCAGCAGTGAAAAGCTCGCGAGCATTCTTAAAAGTGGTCAGTCTTTGCCGGCAGAAAAGTCGGCGTTGATCGAGCCGGAGCTCAATCGACGCAAACAACCACTAGAAGCCTTTCCTCTGGACACCATGAGTATGGTGGGCAGTCTGAACCGGGGTGGAAAGCTTGTTGGGCTTGTCAAGGTGGATTCGTTGCTGTATCAGGTGGCTCCGGGGAATTATCTGGGGCAAAACTTCGGTCGGATCCTGAAGGTTGAGGAAAACCAGATCGTCCTGCGGGAAATCGTGCAGGATGCTGCGGGTGAGTGGATTGAGCGACCTGCTGCATTGCAATTACAAGAGGAATCGACCAAATGATCAAGATGAATCAAATTGCGCCGCACGGGGGACGGATGGCTGCCGTTCGTGCAGTTTCGTTTTGTGTGGTTTCTGCGCTGTCGTGCTCAGTCGCACTGGCCCAGAACGCCATTCAGGCCCTCACCGGAAGTATCCAGTCTGGGGTGGAGGTCGTCCGCATTGAAACCGCAGAGCCGTTGACAGCGGTTCCTACCGGTTTCACCATTCAATCGCCTGCGCGCATCGCGCTGGATTTCCCCGGCGTGGTCAATGGCATTGGTCGCAGCGCCATCGAAATTGGGCAAGGGAATCTGCGCTCAGCGAACGTGGTGCAGGCCGGTGACCGTACCAGGGTTGTCATCAACCTCAAACAGTCTTCTGCCTATCAGGCCAAGCTGGAGGGCAAAACACTCCTGCTGGTGCTGGAGGCGCCGCCCAGCCCCACCGCAGCGCCCGCTCCCGCTGCGACTCAGGCTCAACCGACTACTTTTGCCCCTGCAGGCAATAGTGGAGTTTCCGTGTTGAAGGACATTGATTTCCGTCGTGGTACGGGCAATGCCGGACGGGTCGTGGTCGAGCTGGCGAACAATCAGACTGGAGTTGACATCCGGCAGCAAGGCAAAGACCTTGTGGTGGACTTCCTCAAGACCTCATTGCCTGAGGGTTTGCGCAGGAAACTGGACGTTTCAGATTTCGGAACACCAGTGCAATCCGTTGTGACCACCCAGATGGGAGACCGTGTTCGCATGCTGGTCACACCCTCTGGTTTGTGGGAGCACTCTGCCTACCAGAGCGACAACCAGTTTGTGCTCGAAATTCGCGAGCAGAAGGTGGATCCTGGGAAGTTGACGCAGGGTCCCGGCTACAACGGAGAGAAGCTCTCCCTGAACTTCCAGAACATTGAGGTGCGGTCTCTTCTGCAAGTCATTGCCGACTTCACTAATTTCAACGTGGTCACGTCCGACTCTGTGAGTGGTGCGGTCACGCTGCGGCTCAAGGATGTGCCTTGGGATCAGGCCTTGGACATCATTCTTCAAGCCAAAGGCCTGGGGATGCGAAAGAGTGGCAACGTTCTTTGGATTGCTCCAAAAGATGAAATTGCTGCCCGTGAGAAGCAGGATCTTGAATCCAAGGTCTCGGTGGAAAATCTTGAAACTCTGAGGACCCAGGGATTCCAGATGAACTACGCCAAGGCCAGCGATATTGCAGCGCAGCTGACTGCGAGCGGTGCTGGAGCAGGTGCTGGCGCGCAAGGAGCAAGTGCTCGCCTTCTTTCGTCCCGTGGCAGCGTCATGGCCGAACCTCGGACCAACCAGCTGTTTGTCACGGACATTCCCTCCAAGCTGGAACAGGTGCAGCAGCTGATATCGAAGCTTGATATCCCTGTACGTCAGGTGTTGATTGAGGCACGGATCGTTGAGGCAAATGATACGTTTGGCCGCTCTTTGGGGGTGCGTCTGGGTGGTAGTGATCTCCGCGGCGTCCGAGGAGGAGAGGCAGGGTATCCCGTGGCTGGCAACTCCCGTGTTGCGGTGGGGGGCAGCTACGACGCTGTGTCGAGCTCCACGGTGGAATCTGAAAACACCATGGACACCGTCAACACCAGTTTTGTGAACCTGCCGTCGACGGGTGCTGGTGGATTCTTGCCTGCAGCCTTCGCCGTTTCTTTGTTCAGCAAGGCGGCCAACCGCTTTCTCAATCTGGAAATCTCGGCGCTAGAAGCTGATGGGCGAGGGAAGATCGTTTCCAGCCCCCGGGTCGTGACTGCAGACCAGGTGAAGGCATTGATTGAGCAGGGTACCGAGTTCCCGTACCAGACCGCAACCTCCAGCGGCGCAACCGCGGTGGCTTTCCGCAAGGCCAATCTGAAGCTGGAGGTGACTCCACAGATCACTCCGGAAGGCAACATCATTCTGGATGTGGACATCAACAAAGACAGTCGAGGCGAAACGACCGCCGCCGGTATTGCCATCAATACCAAGCACGTTCAAACCCAGGTGCTGGTGGAAAATGGCGGAACGGTGGTGATCGGCGGTATCTTCACAGAAGATGAAACCGAGGATGTGGCCAAGGTGCCTCTGTTGGGGGATATACCCATTGTTGGTAACTTGTTTAAAAACAAGGCCAAGTCCTCACGCAAACAAGAGTTGCTGATTTTTATTACGCCGCGCTCAATCAGTGATGGCAATGTGGCGCGCCGTTGACTTATTTTTGGGGTATCCAATGAAATCCTGTGCAGCAAAATTGTGTGTGGTGATATTGGCTGGCTTTCTTGCCTCCTGTGGTGGGGGTGGGGATGTTGCTGGAGATGTTTCTACATTTAGCTTGAGTCCTAAAGAGATATCGATTGGTTGTCCTCCTGACTTAAATCCTACATACATTACTATCATTGGGGGGCAGCCACCCTATCGCATCATAAATTCTTGGCCTGATGCGATGATTGTCGATAAAACAGAGGCGACTGGTAAAGATCCTGTGTTCAAGGTGACGGCTACTGGCACTTCTTGCGTCAATCCTGGCACCATTACCGTTCTGGACTATCACTCTAAGATGGTGGGGCTTGAAGTTAAAATGGAAACTAAGGAGGCTGCGGCCACCACGGGTAATTGACTTTCAGATGATTGATTTCTGTTCATAGCTTGCATAAATCTATTGCTTTGGTCGGTCTACCGGGTTCTGGGAAGTCCACGATTGGCCGGCATCTTTCTCGGCGGCTTCTCGTCTCGTTTGTAGATTCTGATCATGTGATCGAGCACCGCTTGGGTAGCACGATTCGTGAGTATTTCGAACGGGAAGGCGAGGAGCGCTTTCGGGACGTCGAGCAGGCGGTCATCGACGAACTGACGCAACAACCGTCGTCTGTGCTTTCGACGGGTGGTGGTTCGGTGTTGCGGCCTGCGAACCGGGAACATCTGCATCAGCGTTGCCGGGTGGTGTATCTCCGGTCTTCTCCCGAAGAGGTGTTCAGGCGCCTGCGCCACGACCGGAACCGGCCGCTTTTGCAGGTGGCGGACCCGTTGCAGCGTCTGAAAGACCTGTACGCAGCCAGGGACAGCCTCTACCGAGAGACGGCCCATTTCGTGATCGACACCGGGCGTCCTTCGGTGGCCACCTTGGTCAACATGATCGTCATGCAGCTGGAACTGGCGGACCCACAGCCATCGACCTCGCCGTAAGCTGGCCTGGATCTCCTTGGAGGCGCCTCGGCGCCTCTTCCTCCAAGGTCGCTGCCCTACACTCAGGGGCATGCAAAGCACCTCTGAAAACACCGTCCCGCAACAGGTTGCCATCGCCCTGGGGGACCGCAGCTATTCCATCGACATCGGAACTGCGCTGCTGCACAAGACGTCGAGTTTTTCGGGTCTGCCCCGGGCTTCGACGGCGATGGTGGTCACCAACCACACCGTCGCTCCGCTCTATCTCGAACAGCTCCGGTCCGCGCTGGCTCCGGTCTATCCAAGGGTGCTGCAGGTGTCGCTGCCTGACGGCGAAGCGTTCAAGACCTGGGAATCGCTCAACCTCATTTTCGACGCGCTGCTCGCCAACGAATGCGATCGCAAGACCGTGCTGTTCGCACTGGGTGGTGGTGTGGTCGGGGATATGACCGGGTTCGCGGCGGCGTCCTTCATGCGTGGCGTGCCCTTTGTGCAGGTGCCGACCACCTTGCTGGCGCAGGTGGATTCTTCGGTTGGTGGCAAGACGGCGATCAACCATCCGCTGGGCAAGAACATGGTCGGTGCGTTCTACCAGCCGCAGCGGGTTGTGTGCGACCTGTCGACGCTCGATACCCTGCCCGAGCGGGAGCTTTCTGCCGGGCTGGCGGAAGTGATCAAGTACGGGCCGATTGCCGACATGGCTTTCCTCGACTGGATCGAGGCGAACATGCAGGGCTTGCGGGCGCGCGACACCCGGGCGCTGGCCCATGCCGTGCGCCGCAGTTGCGAGATCAAGGCCGAAGTCGTCGGTCAGGACGAGCGCGAATCCGGCCTGCGGGCGATCCTCAATTTCGGTCACACCTTCGGTCATGCGATCGAGGCCGGGATGGGTTACGGCCAGTGGCTGCATGGTGAGGCCGTGGGCTGCGGGATGGTGATGGCGGCGCGCCTGTCGGCCCGGGTCGGGCTGGCCGACGAAGCCTTCGTGGGGCGATTGCAGACCCTGGTGGAAGCAGCCGGGTTGCCTGTGACCGCGCCGGTGCTGGATGCGGCGGACAACGTGGGTCGCTACCTGTCGCTGATGCGGCTGGACAAGAAGTCGGATGCGGGCGAGATCCGGTTCGTGCTGGTGGACGGCCGTGGCACGGCGGTGGTGCAAGGCGCCCCCGACTCCCTGGTGGCCGAGGTGATTGCCGAAAGTTGCCAGGCGTGATGGAAGGCTCGGTCTCGCTGGTGCGCGGTGCGGTGGCTGGTCCCTTGCGCGCGGCCCCGGGACTGGCGCCGTACGCCGCCGACCCGCAGGCCAGCCGTGGACGCCGGTTTCCGGAGCCCGAGGCGCCGACGCGCTCGGTGTTCCAGCGCGACCGCGACCGCATCATCCACTCCACGGCGTTCCGCCGGCTGGTCTACAAGACACAGGTCTTTCTCAACCATGAAGGCGACCTGTTCCGCACGCGGCTGACCCACTCGCTGGAGGTCGCACAGCTGGGGCGAAGCATTGCGCGGACCCTGGGGCTCAATGAAGACCTGGTCGAAGCCATTGCGCTGGCCCACGACCTGGGACACACACCGTTCGGCCATGCCGGCCAGGATGCGCTGAATGCGTCGATGCGCGCGGCACAACCGGACAAGGCGGCGGCAGGTGGAGACTGGGGCTTCGAGCACAACCTGCAAAGCCTGCGGGTGGTCGACGAACTGGAGGAGCGTTACCCGCTGTTTGACGGGTTGAACCTGACCTTCGAAACGCGGGAAGGCGTTCTCAAGCACTGCTCGCGCAACAACGCCGAACGTCTGATGGCCACAGATCCTTCGGGCATCGCGCGCCGCTTTGTGGAGGGCGGCTCGCCGTCGCTGGAGGCGCAGCTGTGCAACCTGGCCGACGAGATCGCCTACAACGCCCACGACATCGACGACGGCGTGCGGTCCGGCCTGCTCACGCTGGACAAGATGAACGACGTGCCGCTGTTCGACCGCTACCGGCGGCAGGCACTGGCGACGCATCCCACGCTGAAGGGGCGGCGCCTGCTGTTCGAGTCGATCCGGCTTATGCTCAGCGATCAGGTCTACGACGTGATCGATTGCACCCGGCAGCATCTGCAGGCGTCGGGCGTGTCGGGCATCGATGAGGTGCGCGCAGTGCGCCGGCCGCTGGTGGGCTTCACGCCGGACATGACCGCCGAGTCGCAAGGCCTCAAGCAGTTCCTGTTCCGCAATCTGTACCGCCATCCCCAGGTCATGGAGACCACAGAGCGTGCGGCCCGCGTGGTGTCCGAACTGTTCACGCTCTATCTGGAGCGACCGGCGGAGTGTCCGGCGATTGCCGCCCAGCCGGGAGTGTCGCCGGCCCGCGCGGTGGCGGACTACATCGCTGGCATGACCGACCGTTTTGCCATCCGCGAGCACCAGCGACTCAGCGGCCGCGTTCTGTTCCCCTGAACGGGCATGGTGATGGACGCTGCGGAGTCGTCAGCCAACCTCAAGCGCCTTGGGGCAGACGGCGCACCCGTGGCGCCCCTGGTGGTCGGCGTGGGTGTGAGTTGCGCACTGCATGTGGGCAAGCTGCCGGTGGCGATTCCGCTGCTGCAGGCCGAACTGGCGCTGGATCTGGTGCAGGCCGGTTTTCTGCTGTCGCTGGTGCAACTGGCCGGCATGTCGCTCGGGCTGGTCGTGGGCTTGCTGGCCGACCGGCAGGGACCGCGGCGCGTGATGCTCTGGGGCCTGTCCGTGCTGGCGCTGGGCAGCCTGATCGGTGCAGCAGCACCCGGCGTTCGGGTGCTGCTGCTGTCGCGCGTGGTGGAGGGCGCGGGGTTTCTCCTGGCCGTGCTGCCGGCGCCCGGCTTGTTGCGCATGCACCTGACCACGCCAGCGGGCCTGTCGCGCGCGCTGGGCTGGTGGGGCACCTACATGCCACTGGGCACTTCGCTGGCGCTGTTGCTCGGTGTGCCCCTCATGGCGGTCGCGGGCTGGCGGGGGGCCTGGGTCCTGCTGTCGGCCCTGAGTCTGTTGGCGGTGCTGGTGCTGTGGTTTCGTGTGCCGGCGGACCGGCCGCCACCACCGGGGCAGGTCACAGCGCTCTGGCCGCGCCTGTCGAAGACCCTCCGGGCACCCGGGCCCTGGCTGGTGGCGCTGGGGTTCTTCCTGTATTCGGGCCAGTGGCTGGCGGTGATCGGCTTTCTGCCGACGATCTACCACGCCGCGGGCCTGGGCGCGGGCATGGTGGCCGTGCTGAGTGCGCTGGCCGCGGCGATCAACATGGGCGGCAACATCGCGGCCGGCCGCGGGCTCGCGCGAGGAGCGCAGCCTGCGTTCATGCTGGTGGCCGGGTACCTGGCCATGGCGCTGGGGGCCTGGGTGGCGTTTGGGGCAGAGGGGCATCCGGTCTGGCAGTACCTGGCGGTGCTGCTGTTTTCGGCCGTCGGCGGCCTGATTCCCGGCACGCTGTTCGGTGTGGCCGTGAACCTTTCGCCCGGTCAGGACACGGTGTCGACCACGGTGGGCTGGATGCAGCAATTCTCGTCGCTGGGCCAGTTTGCCGGGCCGCCGCTGGTGGCCTGGTGGGTGACGCGGGTGGGGGGGTGGCAGTGGACCTGGGTGATGACGGGCGCCTGCTCGCTGCTGGGTCTGCTGGTGGCTGCGTGTCTGCACCGGGCCTGGCGCCGGCGCGGATACACTGCCGCGGACCGGGGCAACACCGGCGACTGAAAATCCACAGGGGTGAAACGATGAGCTATCTCCACCAGCTCAAACGACAGGCGCAGTCTCTGCAGTCCGACCAGGGGGCGCAGCTGCAAGGCGCGGAGGCCAACACACAGGCCACCGAAGTGGCTTGCAGCCGGGTCTGGAGCTACTTCTCCGAACTGACGCGCCAGCTCAACGTGATCGAGCCGGCCTCGACCCGGATGGGTCTGGACAAGCGCAGCATGTGGCCCGACATGAAGCAGACCGGCTTCCGGTTCGACGCCCGCAAGAAGATGCTGCGCGACAAGGAAGTGTTCGACTACCTGGCCATCGGCTGGCAGATCCTGCCCCGCACGGGCGATGTGCGCCGGGCCTCCGTGAGCGTCAACTTCCCGCCGGATCTTGAGCGGGTGCAGACCCGCCTGGCCGCCGGTCACGTGGCGCACGATCGCACCGAGCAGCGGCACCCCGAATCCAATGCCTTGCTGGCCATCGTTTTCGAGTACGACCTGACCGCCCGTGCCAGCGTGCTGGTGACGGCCGATCACGACAGCGCGCGGCTGCAGTTCCGGCTCGCCTGCGTCAACGGCATGGAAATCGTGCAGCACAGCCTGCCGGCCAGCCAGGTCGATGCGGCCACGATGGATGAACTGGCGCGCCTGATCGTCGGCGAACCCAGCCGCTTTCCCTGAGACAGGTCTCCTGTTGCCTGGTGTCTCCATAATCGGGGTCGGATGACAAGGAGATCTTCGTGGCCCGACTCGCTCGCCTGACCCTGCCCGGCCGGGTGCACCTGGTGACCCACCGGGGCAACAACCGCCAGCCGGTGTTCGTCGACGACGAGGACCGCCAGAAGCTGCTCGACCTGCTGGGCGAGCAGGCCGTGCGCCACCGGGTGACCGTGCATGCCTATGTCCTGCTGCCCGGCGCCATCTACCTGCTGCTCACGCCCGAGACCGACCAGGGCGTGCCGGCCCTGATGCAGGCCATCGGACGCACCTATGTGCGGCACTTCAACGCCCGCCACGGGCGCAGCGGTACCCTGTGGGAAGGGCGTTACCGTTCGACCCTGATCCAGCCCGAGCGGCACCTCTTTGCCTGCATGAGCATGATGGACTCCGCGCCAGTGCGCGAGGGCCTGTGCGCGGAGCCCTTCGCGTATGCCTGGTCGAGCCACCGGCACCACATCGGTCAGGCCCACGACCGGCGCCTGACACCGCACCCCTTGTACTGGAGCCTGGGAAACACGCCGTTTGCCCGGGAAGCGGCCTACGCCGAATTGGTGCATCGCGGCCTGGATCTGCCGCAGTTGGGTGCCATCACCGACGCCGTGTGGCACGGCTGGGCGCTCGGTGACAGCCAGTTCGTCGATTCGTTGCAGCGCGACACCGCGCGTCGACTCGCGCCCGCACGGCCCGGTAGGCCGCCAAAACAGCGATCCGTCGGTTGAGAGGGGAAATCCCTTTCTGAATCAACGGGTTGTTTGTTCATTTGATCTGTCCCTATTTATCTTTGACAATATCTTTGTCTCTTTAAATCGGAATCTGACCCTGATTTATTTGCTTGGCATTGATGTTGCAATGCACTAAGCTTCGCGTCCCGCGCAATTTTTGCCATGCCCTTGTCCAGAAAAGGAAGCGCCATGACCACGGCAGCCGAACAGCAGCACATCCAGCAACAAGGTCTGTACGACCCGGCCAACGAACACGATGCCTGCGGCGTCGGCTTCGTGGCCCACATCAAGGGCGAGAAGCGTCACGACATCGTGACCCAGGCGCTCAAGATCCTGGAAAACATCGACCACCGTGGCGCCGTGGGGGCCGATGCCCTGATGGGCGACGGCGCCGGCATCCTGATCCAGCTGCCCGACGCGCTCTACCGCGAAGAAATGGCCAAGCAGGGCGTGAACCTGCCGCCGGCCGGTGAATACGGTGTCGGCATGATCTTCCTGCCCAAGGAGCACGCCAGCCGCCTGGCCTGCGAGCAGGAGATGGAGCGCGCCATCAAGGCCGAGGGCCAGGTGCTGCTGGGCTGGCGCGACGTGCCGGTCAACAAGGACATGCCGATGTCCCCGACGGTGCGCGAGAAGGAGCCGATCATGCGGCAGGTCTTCATCGGCCGCGGCAACGACGTGATCGTGCAGGATGCGCTGGAGCGCAAGCTGTACGTGATCCGCAAGACCGCCAGCGCCCACATCCAGGCGCTCAAGCTCAAGCACAGCAAAGAGTATTACGTGCCCAGCATGAGCAGCCGCACCGTGGTCTACAAGGGCCTGCTGCTGGCCGACCAGGTGGGCACCTACTTCCTGGACCTGCAGGACCCGCGCTGCGTCTCCGCGCTCGGTCTGGTGCACCAGCGCTTCTCCACCAACACCTTCCCCGAGTGGCCGCTGGCCCACCCGTACCGCTACGTCGCCCACAACGGTGAAATCAACACCGTCAAGGGCAACTACAACTGGATGAAGGCGCGCGAAGGCGTGATGTCTTCGCCGGTGCTGGGCGCCGACCTGCAGAAGCTCTACCCGATCAGCTTCGCCGGCCAGTCCGACACCGCCACGTTCGACAACTGCCTCGAACTGCTGACCATGGCCGGTTACCCGATCAGCCAGGCCGTGATGATGATGATTCCCGAGCCCTGGGAACAGCACACCATGATGGACCCGCGCCGCCGCGCGTTCTACGAGTACCACGCCGCGATGCTGGAGCCCTGGGATGGCCCGGCTTCCATCGTGTTCACCGACGGCCGCCAGATCGGCGCCACGCTGGACCGCAACGGCCTGCGCCCCTCGCGCTACTGCATCACCGACGACGACCTGGTCATCATGGGTTCCGAATCGGGCGTGCTGCCCGTGCCGGAAAACAAGATCGTGCGCAAGTGGCGCCTGCAGCCCGGCAAGATGTTCCTGATCGACCTGGAGCAGGGCCGCATGATCGATGACGAGGAGCTGAAAGCCAACCTCGCCAACAGCAAGCCCTACAAGCAGTGGATCGAGAACCTGCGCATCCGCCTGGACGACGTGGAGCACCCCGTCGCCGGTGAAGACGCGGTCGAGCTGCCGATCGCCCAGACCGAGCCGCAATCCACCGGTGCCGAACGCGTCTCGCCCGAGCTGCTGGACGCCCAGCAGGCCTTCGGCTTCACCCAGGAAGACATCAAGTTCCTGCTCAGCCCCATGGCCGCCAACGGCGAAGAAGGCATCGGCTCCATGGGCAACGACAGCCCGCTGGCCGTGCTCTCGGGCAAGAACAAGCCGCTGTACAACTACTTCAAGCAGCTGTTCGCGCAGGTGACCAACCCGCCCATCGACCCGATCCGCGAAGCGATCGTGATGTCGCTGGTGTCCTTCGTCGGTCCCAAGCCCAACCTGCTGGACATCAACCAGGTCAACCCGCCGATGCGGCTGGAAGTGAGCCAGCCGGTGCTGGACGCCGCCGACATGGCCAAGCTGCGCAACATCGAATCGGTGACGCAGGGCAAGTTCAAGAGCGCCACGCTGGACATCACCTACCCCGCCGCCTGGGGCAAGGAAGGTGTGGAAGCCAAGCTGGCTTCGCTGTGCGCCGAAGCGGTGGACGCGATCAAGGGCGGCAAGAACATCCTGATCATCAGCGACCGCGGCGTCAGCCGCACCCAGGTGGCCGTGCCCGCGCTGCTGGCGCTGTCGGCCGTGCACCAGCACCTGGTGCGTGAAGGCCTGCGCACCACCGCCGGTCTGGTGGTCGAGACCGGCACCGCGCGCGAGGTGCACCACTTCGCCGTGCTGGCCGGCTACGGCGCCGAAGCCGTGCACCCCTACCTGGCCATGGAAACCCTGCAGGCCATCGCCCAGGACCTGCCGGGCGAGCTGAGCGCCGACAAGGCGATCTACAACTACGTCAAGGCGATCGGCAAGGGCCTGTCCAAGATCATGTCCAAGATGGGCGTGAGCACTTACATGAGCTACTGCGGCGCCCAGCTGTTCGAGGCCATCGGCCTGAACAGCGAGACCGTGTCCAAGTACTTCACCGGCACCGCCAGCCGCGTGGAAGGCATCGGCGTGTTCGAGATCGCCGAAGAAGCCATCCGCATGCACAAGGCCGCCTTCGGCGACGACCCGGTGCTGGCCAACCTGCTGGAAACCGGTGGCGAATACGCTTGGCGCGCCCGTGGTGAAGAGCACATGTGGACGCCCGACGCGATCGCCAAGCTGCAGCACAGCACCCGCGCCAACAACTGGAACACGTACAAGGAATACGCGCAGATCATCAACGACCAGAGCAAGCGCCACATGACGCTGCGCGGCCTGTTCGAGTTCAGGATCGATCCGTCCAAGGCGATCTCCATCGACGAGGTGGAACCCGCCAAGGAGATCGTCAAGCGCTTCGCCACCGGTGCCATGTCGCTGGGCTCCATCTCCACCGAGGCGCACGCCACGCTGGCTGTGGCCATGAACCGCATCGGCGGCAAGAGCAACACCGGTGAGGGCGGTGAAGACGCGCTGCGTTACCGCAACGAACTCAAGGGCATCCCGATCAAGCAGGGCCAGACCATGTCCGACCTGCTGGGCAACATCTTCGAGGTCGACTACCCGCTCGAAGCCGGTGACTCGCTGCGTTCCAAGATCAAGCAGGTGGCATCGGGCCGTTTCGGTGTGACCGCCGAGTACCTGTCCAGCGCCGACCAGATCCAGATCAAGATGGCCCAGGGCGCCAAGCCCGGCGAGGGCGGCCAGCTGCCCGGCGGCAAGGTGTCGGAATACATCGGCAAGCTGCGCCACAGCGTGCCTGGTGTGGGTCTCATCAGTCCGCCGCCGCACCACGACATCTACTCGATCGAAGACCTGGCCCAGCTGATCCACGACCTGAAGAACGTGGCGCCGCACAGCGACATCAGCGTCAAGCTGGTGTCCGAAGTGGGCGTGGGCACCATCGCCGCCGGCGTGGCCAAGTGCAAGGCCGACCACGTCGTGATCGCCGGCCACGACGGTGGCACGGGTGCTTCGCCCTGGTCGTCGATCAAGCACTGCGGTTCGCCCTGGGAAATCGGCCTGGCCGAAACCCAGCAGACCCTGGTGCTCAACCGCCTGCGCAGCCGCATCCGCGTGCAGGCCGACGGCCAGATGAAGACCGGCCGCGACGTCGTCATCGGCGCGCTGCTGGGCGCGGACGAATTCGGCTTCGCCACCGCACCGCTGGTGGTCGAGGGCTGCATCATGATGCGCAAGTGCCACCTCAACACCTGCCCTGTGGGCGTGGCCACGCAGGACCCGGCGCTGCGCAAGAAGTTCTCCGGCAAGCCCGAGCACGTCGTCAACTACTTCTTCTTCATTGCCGAAGAAGTGCGCCAGATCATGGCCCAGCTGGGCGTGCGCAAGTTCGACGACCTGATCGGTCACGCCGAGCTGCTGGACATGAAGCAGGGCATCGAGCACTGGAAGGCCAAGGGCCTGGACTTCAGCCGCCTGCTGGCCACACCGAATGTGCCGGCCGACGTGCCGCGCCTGCACACGCTGACCCAGGACCACGGTCTGGACAAGTCGCTCGACAACGTGCTGATCGCCAAGAGCAAGGCGGCCATCGAGAAGGGCGAGAAGGTCCAGTTCATGGAGCGCGCACGCAACGTGAACCGCTCCGTCGGCGCCATGCTCTCGGGTGCGGTCACCAAGGTGCACCCCGAAGGTCTGCCGGACGACACCATCCGCATCCAGCTCGAAGGCACGGGCGGCCAGTCCTTCGGCGCCTTCCTTACCAACGGCATCACGCTCTACCTGATCGGTGACGCCAACGACTACACCGGCAAGGGCCTGTCGGGCGGCCGCGTGGTGGTGCGCCCCAGCATCGACTTCCGCGGTGAATCGACCCGCAACATCATCGTGGGCAACACCGTGATGTACGGCGCCACCAGCGGTGAAGCCTTCTTCAGCGGCGTGGCCGGTGAACGCTTCGCTGTGCGCCTCTCGGGCGCCACAGCGGTGGTGGAGGGCACGGGCGACCACGGTTGCGAATACATGACCGGCGGCACCGTGCTGGTGCTGGGCAAGACCGGCCGCAACTTCGCCGCCGGCATGAGCGGCGGCATCGCCTACGTCTATGACGAAGATGGCCTGTTCGCCCAGCGCTGCAACACCGCCCAGGTCGCCCTGGACAAGGTGCTGCCCGCCGCCGAGCAGGAGGCTTCCGTCGACAAGGCTGTGTGGCACCGCGACCAGACCGACGAAGCCCAGCTCAAGAAGCTGCTGGAAGACCACAACCGCTGGACCGGCAGCAAGCGCGCGCGCGAACTGCTGGACAACTGGGCCGAAGCCCGTGCGAAGTTCGTGAAGGTGTTCCCGACCGAATACAAGCGCGCCCTGGGCGAGATCAACGCCAAGAAGGCGGCCGTGGTCGCCACCGGCAAGGCCCAGACCAGTGCCAAGAAACAGGCCGCACCCGCCAAATAAAAACACCTACCCACGCAGGAAACCATCATGGGAAAAGTCACCGGCTTCATGGAATTTGAGCGTCTGGAAGAGGGCTACAAGCCCGTTGCCGAGCGCCTGAAGCACTTCAAGGAATTCGTGGTCGGCCTGGACGACAGCCAGGCCAAGATCCAGGGCGCGCGCTGCATGGACTGCGGCACGCCGTTCTGCAACAACGGCTGCCCGGTCAACAACATCATTCCGGACTTCAACGACCTCGTGTACGCGGGCGACTGGCAGAACGCCATCACCGTGCTGCACAGCACCAACAACTTCCCCGAGTTCACCGGCCGCATCTGCCCCGCACCCTGCGAGGCCGCCTGCACCATCAACGTGAACGGCGACGCGGTGGGCATCAAGTCCATCGAGCACGCCATCATCGACAAGGCCTGGGAAAGTGGCTGGGTCCAGCCGCAGCCAGCCAAGCACAAGACCGGCAAGAAGGTCGCCGTGGTCGGTTCCGGCCCGGCCGGCATGGCCGCCGCCCAGCAGCTGGCGCGCGCCGGCCACGATGTGACGGTGTTCGAGAAAAACAGCCGCCTCGGTGGTCTGCTGCGCTATGGCATCCCCGACTTCAAGATGGAGAAGTCGCACATCGACCGCCGCGTGGCGCAGATGGAAGCCGAAGGCGTGGTGTTCAAGACCAGCACGCTGATCGGTACCGTGCCCGAGAGCCTCAAGGTCACGAACGACGCCAAGACGGTGATCAGCGCGGAAGACCTCAAGGCCCAGTTCGACGCCGTGCTGCTGACCGGGGGTTCCGAACAGAGCCGCGACCTGCCGGTGCCCGGCCGCGACTTGGACGGCGTGCACTTCGCCATGGAGTTCCTGCCGCAGCAGAACAAGGTCAACGCCGGCGACAAGCTCAAGAACCAGCTGCGCGCCGACGGCAAGCACGTCATCGTCATCGGCGGTGGCGACACCGGCTCCGACTGCGTTGGCACCAGCACCCGCCACGGGGCGGTGAGCGTGACCCAGTTCGAGGTGATGCCCCAGCCGCCCGAGCAGGAAAACAAGCCGCTGGTGTGGCCGTACTGGCCGCTGAAGCTGCGCACCAGCTCCAGCCACGACGAGAGCGCCGAGAAGGGCATCCTGGCGCGCGAGTTCGCCATCTCCACCAAGGAGTTCGTGGGCAAGAACGGCAAGCTGACCGGCCTGAAGACCGTGAACGTTGAGTTCAAGGACGGAAAGATGGTCGAAGTCGCCGGTTCCGAGAAGGAATACAAGGCCGACATGGTTCTGCTGGCCATGGGCTTCGTGAACCCGGTCGCCACCGTGCTCGACGCGTTTGGCGTGGACAAGGACGCCCGCGGCAACGCCAAGGCGTCGACCGACTTTACCGGTGGTTACATCACCAGCGTGCCCAAGGTTTTTGCCGCCGGCGACATGCGTCGCGGCCAGTCCCTGGTGGTGTGGGCCATCCGGGAGGGCCGCCAGGCCGCGAGGGCGGTGGACGAGTACCTGATGGGCCAGTCCGACCTGCCTCGCTGACCCGTGGGGGAATGGTGCGGGGTGGTCCGGGGGGTGTGCATGCACATGCGACAATCCGCGGTCAAACTTTTGGCTTCATGAGCGACACCCCTTTCATCGACATTGACCATGTCACCTTCGGCTACGACAGCCGAAGGACCATCCTCAACGACCTTTCCCTGACATTCGCCCGCGGCAAGATCACTGCCGTGCTGGGCGGGTCGGGGTGTGGCAAGACCACGCTGCTGCGTCTGATCGGTGGTGTGCATGCCGCCTCCAGCGGGCGCGTGGTGTTCGACGGTGAAGTGATCGATGCCTCCGACAAGGCGCAGCTGTTCCGGCTGCGCCGCCGCCTGGGCATGCTGTTCCAGTTCGGTGCGCTGTTCACCGACCTGAATGTCTTCGACAACGTCGCGTTCCCTTTGCGGGAAATGACCGACCTGCCCGAAGAACTGATCCGCCACATCGTGCTGATGAAGCTCAATGCGGTGGGGCTGCGCGGCGCGGCCGGGCTCAAGATCAGCGAAGTGTCGGGCGGCATGGCGCGTCGCGTCGCGCTCGCACGTGCGATCGCGCTCGATCCCGAACTCATCATGTACGACGAACCCTTCGCCGGTCTCGACCTGGTGTCCATGGGCGTGGCGGCCAAGCTGATCCGCACCCTGACCGACGTGACCGGCGCGACCTCGCTGCTGATCTCGCACGACGTGCCGCAGTGCATGGCGATCAGCGACTGGGTGGTGCTGCTGGCACCGGGCGGCCGTGTCGTGGCCCAGGGTACGCCGGCCGAGCTGATGGCCAGCACCGAGCCGGAGGTCCGGCAGTTCGTGCGCGGAGAGCCCGATGGTCCGGTCAAGTTCCACTATCCCGCGCGGTCGGTGGCAGAAGATTTCGGTCCGAGGGTGGCGTCATGATCGTGAACTTCCTGCAAGGCGTCGGCCAGACCACGCTCGGCGTGCTCGGGCGCTGGGGCCACGGCGCCCTGTTCTTCCTCGAGCTGTTGCGGGCTGTGCCGGCCGCGCTGCGCCGCTTCGGCCTGGTGGTCGGCCAGATCCACGCCATCGGCAACCGCTCGCTGGTGATCATCCTGGCCTCGGGGCTGTCGGTTGGCTTCGTGCTGGCCCTTCAGATGTATTACGCCCTGGTGACCTATGGCGCGGCCGAGTCGCTGGGCCTGATCGTCAACCTGGCGCTGGTGCGGGAGCTCGGCCCGGTGGTGGCAGCGCTGCTGTTTGCCGGTCGCGCCGGTACCTCGCTGACGGCTGAGATCGGCCTGATGAAGGCGGGCGAGCAGATCGCCGCCATGGAGCTGATGGCCATCGATCCCAAGGTGCGCGTGCTGGCGCCGCGGTTCCTGGGCGGCATGCTGTCCATGCCCCTGCTGGCGGCCATGTTCTCGACCATCGGCATTCTCGGTGCCTACGTCGTGGCCGTGATGCTGATCGGTGTTGACTCGGGCAACTTCTGGTCCATCATGCAGGACCGCGTCGACGTCTGGCGCGATGTCGGCAACGGCATCGTCAAGTCCTTTGTGTTCGGTGTGATCTGCACCGTTGTCGCCCTCTACCAGGGCTTCGAGACCGAGGCCACGCCGGAAGGGGTGGCCTACGCCACCACCCGCACCGTGGTCACTGCCTCTCTGGGCGTCCTGGCGATGGACTTCATCCTCACCGCCCTGATGTTCTCGACCCCTTGATCCGGGAGAACCCATGAACAAAAAAAGTACGGAAATCCTCGTTGGCCTGTTTGTCGTCCTCGGCGCGTTGTCGTTGCTGTTCCTCGCGCTGAAGGCCGCGAACCTGGGCAGCTTCGCGAGTGGTGGCGACACCTACACACTCAGGGCGCGCTTCGACAACATTGGTGGCCTCAAGGCCCGCGCGCCCGTGCGCTCGGCCGGCGTGAACGTCGGCCGTGTGACCAGCGTCACACTGGATCCGCAGACCTTCCTGGGCGTGGTGACGCTGGAAGTCAACAAGGGCGTGAGCTTTCCCAAGGATTCGTCGGCCAAGATCCTGACGGCCGGTCTGCTGGGCGACCAGTACATCGGCATCGAGCCGGGCGGCGATGAGAAGAACCTGGTGGCCGGTGACGTCATCACGCAGACCCAGTCGGCGGTGGTGCTGGAAAACCTGATCGGCCAGTTCCTGTTCAACAAGGCCGCCGACGGTGGCGAAAAGAAGCCGCAGTGACGGCGCGGCCCGTCGCTGCCGGCGCACACGCAGGGGAACGGTCATGAGACCCGATCGTGGACACATTCTTCGCTGGACGGCATCTCTGGTGCTGACCGGGATGCTTGCGGCCTGCGCCACAGGCCCCGACGCCAACCCGCGCGATCCGCTGGAGCCGATGAACCGCAAGGTGACTCAGTTCAACGACGCGGTGGACGGCGCGCTGCTCAAGCCGGTGGCCACGGTGTACCAGGAGGTCACCCCCGATCCGGTCCGCACCGGCGTCAACAACTTCTTCGAGAACCTGCGCGACGTCTGGTCGTTCATCAACGCCTCGCTGCAGCTGCGTCCGCGCGAGGCGGCCGAGAACTTCCTGCGCTTCAACGTCAACACCTTCTTCGGCGTCGCCGGTCTCTTCGATGTGGCCTCCGAAATGGGCATCGAGCGCACGCGGCTGGACTTCGGGCAGACGCTCGGCCGCTGGGGCGTGCCCTCCGGCCCCTACCTGGTGCTGCCGATCTTCGGCCCCTCCACGGTGCGCGATGCGGCCGGTTTCAGCATTGAGTCGAGCGGGGATCTGGTCCAGGGCCTGTCCAACATTCCGACCCGCAACTCGCTGTATGTGCTGCGTGCGGTGGAAACCCGTGCCAACCTGCTGCGTGCCACCACGCTGCTCGAAGGGGCCGCGCTGGACAAGTACAGTTTCACGCGCGAGCTCTACCTGCAGCGCCGCGAGAGCCAGATCGAGGACCTGATCGACAAGGGCATCGGTCTCAAAGACGGGTCCGAGTGACCCACAAAACGATACGTCAGAATTACAGTTCCGACACATTTGACCGGAACCGGTGCCGTACAGTCCCGGTCCCAAGCGGTACAAGTCCGGCATGGCGCCGGAACCCGCTTCTGAAAGGAAATCACACATGCAACGCCGCCACTGGATCTTCAGCCTGATCACCGCCGCCGCCGTTTTCGCCAGCCCGCTGGCCATGGCCGAGGCCGAGGCGCCCGATGCGCTGGTCAAGCGCATCTCCAGCGACGTGCTGGCGTCGGTCAAGGCCGACCCGGCGATCCAGAAGGGCGACATCAGCCGCATCGTCGCCTTGGTGGACGCCAAGATCATGCCCAACGTGAATTTCTCGCGCATGACCTCGATGGCCGTGGGCCGGGCCTGGCGCCAGGCCACGCCCGAGCAGCAGAAGCAGCTGCAGGACGAGTTCAAGACCCTGCTGGTGCGCACCTACGCGGGCGCCCTGGGCGAGGTGCGGGACCACACCCTGAGCTTCAAGCCGATGCGCTCCAAGCCGGAAGACACCGAAGTGGTGGTCCGCACCGAAGTGCGTGGCAAGGGCGAGCCGATCCAGCTGGATTACCGCCTGGAGAAGACCCCCGACAGCTGGAAGATCTATGACCTGAACGTGCTGGGTGTCTGGCTGGTGGAAACCTACAAGTCCCAGTTTGCCCAGGAAATCAGCACCAAGGGCATCGACGGCCTGATCGCCAACCTCGCGCAGCGCAACAAGAGCGCTGCCGCGGGCAAGACCAGCTGAAAGCCCGACATGAGCGTGCCCGGTACCGCTTCCGTATCCCTGCCCGAGCAGCTCACCCTGCCGGAGGCCGCGCAGACCCTGGAGCGGCTGCGGTCGGCCCTGCTGGCGCAGGAGGGGGCGCCGATGCTGCTGGACGCCGCGCCGCTGAAGGTGTTTGACACCTCGGCGGTGGCGGTGCTGCTGGAGCTGCGCAACGCGGCCCTGGCACGGGGCAAGTCGTTGCAGATTTCCGGCATGCCCCGGCGCCTGCAGGCGCTGGTCACCCTTTACGGGGTGGCCGAGTTGTTGCCCGCCTGAGGCGCTCGCCAGCGGCGGCGCGCGCGGCCGCATAAAATCCAGGGTTCACCGCGGTCAGCAGATGTCCTGCCAGCGTCCGGTGACCTGGCCCGCTCCCGCAATGCCCGCTGTCTCCTTCCAGAACGTTTCCAAGACTTACCGCTCCGCACGCGGTGAGCTGCAGGCGCTCAAGGGCGTGTCCTTCGACATCCGGCCCGGTGAGTTTTTCGGTCTGCTGGGCCCCAACGGCGCCGGCAAGACCACACTGATCAGCATCCTGGCCGGGCTGGCACGGCCCACCGGCGGTCGTGTGCAGGTGCAGGGGCACGACGTTCAGGCCGATTACGCCGCCGCACGGCGCGCGCTGGGCGTGGTGCCGCAGGAACTGGTGTTCGATCCGTTTTTCAATGTCCGCGAGGCGCTGCGCTTCCAGTCGGGCTATTTCGGCCTTCGCCACAACGACGCCTGGATCGACGAATTGCTGGAAGGTCTGGGACTGGCCGACAAGGCGGGTGCCAACATGCGCCAGCTTTCCGGCGGCATGAAGCGCCGTGTGCTGGTGGCGCAGGCCCTGGTGCACAAGCCACCGGTGATCGTGCTGGACGAGCCCACGGCGGGCGTCGATGTGGAGCTGCGCCAGACGCTCTGGCAGTTCATCAGCCGGCTCAACAAGCAGGGCAGCACGGTGCTGCTGACGACCCACTACCTGGAAGAAGCAGAGGCCCTGTGCGGCCGCATCGCCATGCTGCAAAAAGGGCAGGTGGTGGCGCTGGAGAAGACCTCCGATCTGCTGAGCCAGGCGTCGTCCAATGTGCTGCGCTTCAAGACCGATCAGGCACTTCCGGCCGAACTGGCCCGGCAGGCGCGGATCACCGGGCGCGTGGTGCAGCTGCCGGCGCACAACGCCATCGAGGTCGAACAGTGGCTGGCGCGCGCGCGCGAAGCCGGTGTGACCGCCGAAGACGTGGAGATCCGCAAGGCCGACCTGGAGGACGTGTTCATCGAGGTGATGGAGCGCGCCTCCGGCCCTGCAAAGGAAGGCACCGCATGACCGGCTGGCAGATGCTGTTCTACAAGGAAGTGCTGCGCTTCTGGAAGGTGGGTTTCCAGACCGTGGCGGCGCCGGTGATCACGGCGATCCTGTACATGATGATCTTCGGCCATGTGCTCGAAGGCAGCGCCAAGGTGTACGGGCAGGTCAGCTACACCGCGTTCCTGCTGCCGGGTCTGGTGATGATGAGCGTGCTGCAGAACGCGTTCGCCAACAGCAGCTCGTCGCTGATCCAGAGCAAGATCATGGGCAACCTGGTGTTCCTGCTGCTCACGCCGTTGTCCCACCGGGCCTGGTTCGTGGCCTATGTCGGTTCGTCGATCGTGCGCGGCCTGGCGGTGGGTGCGGGCGTGATGGCGGTGACCTGGTGGTATGCCCGGCCCGATCTGGTGGCGCCGCTGTGGATCCTCACCTTCGGTTTCATGGGCGCGGCGTTGCTGGGTGCGCTCGGCCTGATCGCCGGACTCTGGGCCGAGAAGTTCGACCAGATGGCGGCGTTCCAGAATTTCGTGATCGTGCCCATGACCTTCCTCTCGGGCGTGTTCTATTCCATCCATTCGCTGCCGGCCTTCTGGCAGCAGGTGAGCCACCTCAACCCGTTCTTCTACATGATCGACGGTTTCCGCTACGGTTTCTTCGGGGTGAGCGACGTCTCGCCCTGGACGAGCCTGGCGCTGGTGGGCTCCGCTCTCGTCGTGGTCAGCGCGGTCGCGCTGCACCTGCTGCGCACCGGCTACAAGATCCGTCACTGAGGCCCTCCCATGACCGCTGAACAACTGCAACACATCATCGCCGCCGGCCTGACCTGCGAGCACCTCGAGGTCTCGGGCGACGGGCGCCACTGGTCGGCTGTGATCGTCTCGCCCGAATTCGAGGGCAAGCGGCCGATCGCGCGCCACCAGCGCGTCTACGCCACGCTCGGCGAACGCCTGAAGACCGACGAGGTGCACGCCCTGTCGATGAAGACATTCACCCCCGCCGAATGGGCGGCCCAAGCCTGAAACGGACCCTGATCCATGGACAAACTGCGCATCACCGGCGGACGCCCGCTCAACGGCGAAGTCATCATTTCAGGCGCCAAGAACGCCGCACTGCCCGAGCTGTGCGCGACGCTGCTGACCAGCGATCCGGTGCACCTGAACAACGTGCCGCGCCTGCGCGATGTCGCCACCATGCGGCTGCTGCTGGACAACATGGGTGTCCAGACCGAGACCCACGGCGAGCGCGGCGGCATGAGCTTCCAGGCGCCCGACACGCTCAGCCCCGAAGCGCCCTATGAGCTGGTCAAGACCATGCGCGCCTCGGTGCTGGTGCTGGGCCCGCTGCTGGCGCGCTTTGGCCGCGCCAAGGTGTCGTTGCCGGGCGGCTGCGCCATCGGTTCGCGGCCGGTGGACCAGCACATCAAGGGCCTGCAGGCCATGGGCGCCGAGATCGTGGTCGAACACGGCTACATGGTGGCCCAGCTGCCACAGGGCCGCAGTCGGCTCAAGGGCGCCCGCATCGCCACCGACATGGTCACCGTGACCGGTACCGAGAACTTCCTGATGGCCGCCGCGCTGGCCGAGGGCGAGACGGTGCTGGAGAACGCGGCGCAGGAGCCCGAGATCCCCGACCTGGCCGAGATGCTGATCGCCATGGGCGCCAAGATCGAAGGCCACGGCACCAGCAAGATCCGCATCCAGGGCGTCGAGCGCCTGCACGGCTGCACCCACCAGGTGGTGGCCGACCGCATCGAGGCCGGCACCTTCCTGTGCGCGGTGGCCGCCACCGGCGGTGACGTGGTGCTGCGTCATGGCCGCGCCGAACACCTGGATGCCGTGATCGACAAGTTGCGCGACGCGGGTGCCCAGATCGAGGTGGGCGACGGTTTCATCCGCGTGAAGGCTTCGGGCCGCATGAAGGCGCAGAGCTTCCGCACCACCGAATACCCGGGTTTCCCGACCGACATGCAGGCGCAGTTCATGGCGCTCAACTGCATCGCCACGGGTTCGAGCAAGGTCACCGAGACCATCTTCGAAAACCGCTTCATGCACGTCAACGAGCTGGTGCGCCTGGGTGCCCACATCCAGACCGATGGCAAGGTGGCGGTGATCGAGGGCATCGACAAGCTGCAGGGCGCGACCGTGATGGCGACCGACCTGCGCGCCTCGGCCAGCCTGGTGATCGCCGGTCTGGTGGCCGAAGGCGAAACCATCGTCGACCGCATCTACCACCTGGACCGGGGCTACGACCAGATGGAAGCCAAGCTGCGCGGCATCGGCGCGGACATCGAGCGCATCAAATGATCACACTCGCCCTCTCCAAAGGCCGCATCTTCGACGAGACACTGCCGCTGCTGGCGGCGGCCGGCATCGAGGTGCTGGAAGACCCGGAAACCTCGCGCAAGCTGATCCTGCCGACCAACCAGCCGGACGTGCGCGTCGTGCTGGTGCGCGCGACCGACGTGCCGACCTATGTCGAACACGGCGGCGCCGACCTGGGCGTGACCGGCAAGGACACGCTGATCGAACACGGCGGCCAGGGCCTGTACCAGCCGCTGGACCTGCAGATCGCCAAGTGCCGCATGAGCGTGGCGGTGCCGGCCGATTTCGACTACGCCTCGGCCGTGAAGCAGGGCTCGCGCCTCAAGGTCGCGACCAAGTACACGACGATCGCGCGCGACTTCTTCGCCAGCAAGGGCGTGCACGTGGACCTGATCAAGCTCTATGGCAGCATGGAACTGGCGCCACTGACCGGCCTGGCCGACGCCATCGTCGACCTGGTGTCCACCGGCAAGACCCTGCAGGCCAACAACCTGGTCGAGGTCGAGCGGATCATGGACATCAGCTCGCGCCTGGTGGTCAACCAGGCTGCCCTGAAGCTCAAGCAGGCTGCCATCCGCCCCATCCTCGACGCGTTCTCGCAAGCCATCGCTGCCCGCGCTGTTTCCCAATAAGCCGTTCCATCATGAGCCTGTCCGCCAAGCCCGCCCGACTGAACACCGCCTCGTCCGACTTCGAGGCGCAGTTTGCGGCGCGCTTGCATTGGTCGGCCGAGACCGACGGCGCGATCGAGCAGCGGGTGGCCGACATCCTGTCGGACGTGAAGGTGCGCGGCGATGCCGCGGTGCTGGAGTACACGGCGCGCTTCGACGGCCTGCAGGCCGACAGCCTCCAGGCGCTGGAACTGACGCAGCCCGAGCTCAAGGCCGCCTTCGATGGCCTGCCCGAGGCCCAGCGCGGTGCGCTGGAAGCGGCCGCACGGCGCGTGCGCAGCTACCACGAAGCGCAGAAGAAGGCCTCCGGCGAAAGCTGGACCTACCGCGACGAAGACGGCACCCTGCTGGGCCAGAAGGTCACGCCGCTGGACCGCGTGGGCATCTATGTGCCCGGTGGCAAGGCGGCCTATCCGAGCAGCGTGCTGATGAACGCCATCCCGGCCCATGTGGCCGGCGTGGGCGAAATCGTCATGGTGGTGCCGACGCCCAGGGGCGAAAAGAATCCGCTGGTGCTGGCGGCCGCCTATGTGGCCGGGGTCACCCGGGCCTTCACCATCGGCGGCGCGCAGGCCGTGGCGGCCCTGGCCTATGGCACGGCCACCGTGCCCAAGGTCGACAAGATCACCGGTCCCGGCAACGCCTATGTCGCCAGCGCCAAGAAGCACGTCTTCGGCGTGGTGGGCATCGACATGATTGCCGGGCCCAGCGAAATCCTGGTGCTGGCCGACGGCACGACGCCCGCTGACTGGGTGGCCATGGACCTGTTCAGCCAGGCCGAACACGACGAACTCGCGCAGAGCATCCTGCTGTGCCCCGACGTTGCCTACCTCGACGCAGTGCAGGCCGCCATCGACCGCCTGCTGCCGGCCATGCCACGCGCGGCCATCATCGCCAAGAGCCTGAACGACCGTGGCGCGCTGATCCTCACGCGCGACATGGAAGAAGCCTGCGCCATCAGCAACCGCATCGCGCCCGAGCACCTGGAGGTCTCCAGCCGCGATCCGCACCGCTGGGAACCGCTGCTGCGGCATGCCGGCGCCATCTTCCTGGGCGCCTACACCAGCGAGAGCCTGGGCGACTACTGCGCCGGCCCCAACCACGTGCTGCCCACCAGCGGCACCGCCCGTTTCTCCTCGCCCTTGGGCGTCTACGACTTCCAGAAGCGCAGCAGCCTGATCGAGGTCAGCGAGGCCGGGGCCCAGCAGCTGGGCACCATCGCTGCCGAGCTGGCCTACGGTGAAGGCCTGCAGGCCCATGCCCGCGCCGCCGAGCTGCGCTTGGCCACCGTGCCGCCGATGCGGGTCGCGAAATGAACGCCATGAACACGCCGAACCCGCTGCGGAACATCCGCCAGGACATCCAGTCCATGCACGCCTACGCCATCCAGGACTCGACCGGCATGGTCAAGCTGGACGCGATGGAAAACCCGTTTGCGTTGCCGCTGGAGCTGCAGAAGGCCTTGGGCGAGCGCCTGGGCGCTGTCGCGATCAACCGCTATCCCGGCGCACGCATCGAAGACCTCAAGCGGGCGCTGGCCCGCTACGTCGACCTGCCCGCAGGCAACGCGCTGATGCTGGGCAATGGTTCCGACGAACTGATCTCTCTGCTGGCCATGGCCTGCGACGTGCCGGGTGCGAGCGTGCTGGCGCCGCTGCCGGGTTTTGTCATGTACGCCATGAGCGCCCAGCTGCAGGGGCTGGCCTTTCACGGTGTGAACCTGACCGCAGATTTCGGACTGGACGAAGCGGCCATGCTGGCCGCGCTGCGCCAGCACCAGCCCACCATCACCTACATCGCCTACCCCAACAATCCCACAGCCAACCTGTGGGACGCTGGCGTGATCCGGCGCCTGATCGCCGAGGCCGCGACCTTCGGTGGCCTGGTGGTCATGGACGAGGCCTACCAGCCGTTTTCCAGCCGCAGCTGGCTGGACGAGATCCGCGCGAACCCGGCGGCCAATGCCAACGTGCTGCTGATGCGCACGCTTTCAAAATTCGGCCTGGCCGGCGTGCGGCTGGGCTACATGGTCGGTCCGCAGGCGCTGGTGCACGAGGTCGACAAGCTGCGCCCGCCCTACAACGTGAGCGTGCTCAACGCCGAGTGCGCGCTGTTCGCGCTCGAACACGCCGACGTGTTCGCGCAACAGGCGGCGAGCATCCGAAGCGAACGTGTGCGTCTGCTGACCGAGCTGGCGGCGATGCCGGGCGTCAGGCCTTTTCCGAGCGAAGCCAACATGGTGCTGGTGCGATTGCCGGACGCGCAGAAGGCCTTCGATGGCCTGAAGGCGCGCGGCGTGCTGGTCAAGAATGTTTCTAAAATGCACCCATTGCTGGGCAATTGCCTGCGCCTGACGGTCGGCACCCCCGACGAGAACACGCGGATGATCGCCGCCCTGCAAGCCAGCCTATGACCACCCCTACCATCGCCACACCCGCCCGCGTGGCAGAAGTCCAGCGCGACACGTCCGAGACGCAGATCCGCATCCGCGTCAATCTCGACGGCACCGGCACGGCCAGGCTGTCCACCGGCATTGGTTTCTTCGACCACATGCTCGACCAGATCGCCCGCCACGGGCTGATCGACCTCGAGATCGACGCCAAGGGCGACCTGCACATCGACGGCCACCACACGGTGGAAGACGTGGGCATCACCCTCGGCCAGGCCTTTGCCAGGGCCGTGGGCGACAAGAAGGGCATCCGCCGCTACGGCCACGCCTATGTGCCGCTGGACGAAGCGCTCTCGCGCGTGGTGGTCGATTTTTCGGGTCGCCCGGGCCTGCACATGCGCGTGCCGTTCAAGGCCGGCATGGTGGGCGGTTTCGATACCCAGCTGACCTACGAGTTCTTCCAGGGCTTCGTCAACCACGCCGGCGTGACCCTGCACATCGACAACCTGCACGGCGAGAACGCCCACCACCAGGCCGAGACCGTGTTCAAGGCCTTCGCCCGCGCGCTGCGCATGGCGCTGGAGCGCGACGAACGCCTGGGCGATGTGATTCCCTCGACCAAAGGTTCGCTCTGAATCTTCTTTCCTTCGGGTTCTGATGAAAGCCAAGACAGTCGCCGTGGTGGACTACGGCAGCGGCAATCTGCGTTCGGTGTCGCAGGCCGTCATCCATGCGGCCCGCGACAGTGGCGTCGAGGTCGTCGTGACCTCGCGCGCGCAGGACGTGTTCGATGCCGAACGTGTGGTGCTGCCCGGGCAGGGCCACATGGCGGACTGCATGAACGAGCTGGCGGCTTCCGGTCTCAAGGACGCCGTGTTGCACGCCGCGGCCCACAAGCCGCTGTTCGGCGTCTGTGTCGGCATGCAGATGCTGCTGGAGCGCAGCGAAGAGGGGCCGACCGACGGTCTGGGGCTGCTGACCGGTGAGGTGGTGCGGTTTCAGCTGGCCAACCGGCTGCAGGAAGACGGCAGCCGTTTCAAGGTCCCGCAGATGGGCTGGAACCAGGTGTTCCATGCACTCGGCCGCGGGCCGGCGCACCCGTTGTGGGCCGGCATCGACGACGGCGCCTATTTCTATTTCGTTCACAGCTACTACGCCCGGCCGGCCAATCCGGCCCATGCCGTGGGTGAGACCGACTTCGGTGGCCGCTTTGCGTCGGCCATCGCCCGCGACAACATTTTTGCTACCCAGTTCCATCCCGAGAAGAGCGCCGACCAAGGTCTGGCGCTTTACCGGAACTTCCTGTCCTGGAAACCCTGACTGCCATTACCTGACGATCATCATGTTGCTGATTCCCGCCATTGATATGAAAGACGGCCAGTGTGTTCGCCTCAAGCAGGGGGACATGGACCAGACCACCGTGTTTGGCGAAGACCCTGCGGCGATGGCCCGCAGCTGGGTCGACAAGGGCGCCCGCCGCGTGCACCTGGTGGACCTCAACGGCGCGTTTGCCGGCAAGCCCAAGAACGAGCAGGCGATCCGTGCGGTGCTCAAGGAGGTGGGGTCCGAGGTCGATGTGCAGCTCGGCGGTGGCATCCGCGACCTGGACACCATTGAGCGTTACCTGGACGCCGGTCTGCGCTACGTGATCATCGGCACCGCCGCGGTCAAGAACCCCGGCTTCCTGCAGGATGCCTGCACCGCGTTCGGTGGCCACATCATCGTTGGCCTGGACGCCAAGGACGGCAAGGTTGCCACGGACGGCTGGAGCAAGCTCACCGGCCACGAAGTCATCGACCTGGGCAAGAAGTTCGAGGACTACGGCGTCGAATCCATCATCTACACCGACATCGGCCGCGACGGCATGCTCAGCGGCATCAACATCGAGGCCACAGTCAAGCTGGCGCAGTCGCTGTCGATCCCGGTGATCGCCTCGGGCGGCCTGTCCAACCTGGAAGACATCCGCAAGCTGTGCGGGGTGGAAGACGAAGGGGTCGAGGGCGTGATCTGCGGCCGCTCGATCTACAGCGGCGATCTGGACTTCCAGGCGGCCCAGGCGCTGGCGGATGAACTCAATGGTTGAAGTCTGATGCTCGCCAAACGCATCATTCCCTGCCTGGACGTGACCGGTGGCCGCGTGGTCAAGGGCGTCAACTTCGTCGAACTGCGCGACGCCGGCGATCCGGTCGAGATCGCCGCCCGCTACAACGAGCAGGGCGCCGACGAGTTGACCTTCCTGGACATCACCGCCACCAGTGACGGCCGCGACCTGATCCTGCACATCATCGAGGCCGTGGCCTCGCAGGTGTTCATTCCGCTGACCGTGGGCGGTGGCGTGCGCACGGTCGAAGACGTGCGCCGCCTGCTCAACGCCGGCGCCGACAAGACCAGTTTCAACTCGGCGGCCATCGCCAACCCGCAGGTGATCCGCGACGCGTCCGACAAGTACGGCTCGCAGTGCATCGTGGTCGCCATCGACGCCAAGCGGCGCCAGGGCGACGACCAGGCTGCACGCGGCGAGGGCTGGGACGTCTACAGCCACGGCGGCCGCAAGAACACCGGTCTGGATGCCGTGGCCTGGGCGCGGCAGATGGCCGACTTCGGCGCGGGCGAGATGCTGCTCACCAGCATGGACCGCGATGGCACCAAGAGCGGTTTCGATCTGGCCCTCACCCGGGCCATCGCCGACGCGGTGAGCGTGCCCGTGATCGCCTCCGGCGGCGTGGGCAACCTCGACCACCTGGCCGACGGTGTGCAGCAGGGTGGGGCGGACGCGGTGCTGGCCGCCAGCATCTTCCACTACGGTGAGTACACCGTGGCGCAGGCCAAGCAGCGCATGGCCGAGCGCGGCATTCCCGTCAGGCTCTGAACATGACCAACGATTGGCTCGACCAGATCAAGTGGGACGCGCAGGGCCTGGTGCCCGTGATCGCGCAGGAAGCGGCCACGGGCGACGTGCTGATGTTCGCCTGGATGAACCGCGAAGCGCTGCAGAAGACGGCCGAGCTGGGCCGGGCGGTGTATTTCAGCCGTTCGCGCAACAGGCTCTGGTTCAAGGGCGAGGAGTCCGGTCATGTGCAGACGGTGCACGACATCCGGCTGGACTGCGACAACGACGTGGTGCTGCTGAAGGTGACACAGCTCGGGCACGAGCCCGGCATCGCCTGCCACACCGGGCGCCACAGTTGCTTCTTCCAGAGCCACCAGAATGGGCAGTGGGTGTCGGTCGATCCGGTGCTCAAGGATCCCGAATCCATCTACAAGTGAGTTTCATGTCCGACACAGACGCATTGGCCCGCCTGGCCGCCGTGATCGAAAGCCGCAAGCTGGCCAATGGTGGCGACCCAGAGAAGAGCTACGTCGCCCGCCTGCTGCACAAAGGGCCGGACGCTTTCCTCAAGAAGATCGGTGAAGAGGCGACCGAGGCCGTGATGGCCGCGAAGGACTGCGACCATGGTGGCGACGTGCAGAAGCTGGTCAACGAGGTGGCCGATCTGTGGTTCCACAGCATGATTGCGCTGGCCCACTACGGCAAGGCGCCCGCCGATGTGGTGGCCGAGCTGTCGCGCCGCGAAGGATTGAGCGGCCTGGAAGAAAAGGCGCTGCGCAAGGCCGTGGCGCGCGAGGCCGAACCGAAGTCCTGAACAGGAGAGCCGACATGAGCGACATCATCGACGTCCAGGCGGTCGACCGCGAAAAGGCCGAATCCCTCAAGACAGTGGGATGGATCAGCTATCTGCTGCACCTGATCGTGGCAGTGGCGGCGGTGATCCCGGGCGCCCAGGTGGGTGCGGGGTTGCTGATCGTGGCGCTCATCGTCGACCTGGTGAAAAAGGACGATGCCGCGGGCACCTGGCAGGCCAGCCACTTCTCCTGGCGCATCCGCAGCGTGATCTGGGCCGCGATCCTGTATGTGGTGACGATTCCGCTGTGGCTGCTGCTGGTGCTGCCCGGATGGATCGCCTGGGGCCTCATTTCCATCTGGTTCCTCTACCGCATCGTCCGGGGCATGGTGCGCATGAATGCCAGCGAGGCGATGCCCGCCTGATCCGAATCCACATACCGACCATGAGCGATCACGACCCGAACTGCATTTTCTGCAAGATCATTGCCGGCCAGATTCCGTCCCGCAAGGTGTACGAGGACAGCGAGCTCTTCGCGTTTCACGACATCCATCCCTGGGCGCCGGTGCACTTTCTGATCATCCCCAAGCGCCACATCGCGTCGATGTCGCACCTGACCGCGGCCGACGAAGCCTGGATGGGGCGCCTGATGGTGCTGGCGCCGAAGCTGGCGCTGGAGCAGGGCTGCAACCCCTACCCCGAAGGGGGCTTTCGCATGGTGTGCAACACCGGTGCCGAGGGTGGGCAGGAAGTCCAGCATCTGCACTGGCATGTGATGGGCGGTCCGCGTCCCTGGGCACGGGGTTGAACCAATCCCGGGGCTTAGAATCCGAGCATTGGCGCCAGGCGCTCTTTCACCAATCTGTTTCTGGAGAATTTCATGGGCTCTTTGTCGATTTGGCACTGGCTGATCGTGCTGCTGATCGTTGTGATGGTGTTCGGTACCAAGAAGCTCAAGAACATCGGCTCCGATCTGGGTGGTGCGGTCAAGGGCTTCAAGGATGGCATGAAGGACGGCGGCTCGAGTGCCGACGCGCCGCCGGCTGGTCAAGTGGGACAGGACACCCGCAGCGAGAAGACCACCATCGACGTCGAAGCCAAGCAGAAAAGCTGAGGTCCGGATTGCGCTGCCTCTTCTGGCATGTCGCCGCGCCTGACTTCAAGCGGGTCGCGCCATGATTGATCTCGGAATTTCCAAGCTTGCGCTGATCGGCGCGGTGGCGTTGATCGTCATCGGACCCGAGAAGCTGCCGCGCGTCGCACGCACCGTGGGCACCTTGCTGGGCAAGGCGCAGCGTTATGTGGCCGACGTCAAGGCCGAGGTCAACCGGTCGATGGAGCTCGACGAGCTCAAGAAGATGAAAGAGTCGATGGAGACCGCGGCCCGGGACGTCGAGTCTTCGGTCAGCACCGGCGCCAGCGATTTCGAGAAGTCGTGGTCCGAGGCCACGACCGGGCTGAACGGATCGGCCATGTCGTCGGGGAGCGATCTCTCCGCACTGGGCGACGGAAGTTTCCCGACCTACAAGCACCCCAAGAAGAACTGGCGCACCAAGCAGACCGCCATGCCCCATTGGTACAAGGCCCGTACCGGTGTGCGCACGCGCGCGCAGTCCGGCGCGGCCCGTGTGGCGCGGTTCCGTCCGCGCTCCACTTCCGTTTCCCCCCGCTGATGTCCGATTCTGACAAGTCCACCGACGAGCTCGCCGGTTCCGAGCAGCCGTTTGTTCAGCACCTGATGGAGCTGCGCGACCGCCTGCTCTACGGCGTCATTGGCCTGGCGGTGTGCATGGCCATTCTGGCGATCTGGCCCGGCCCGGGGGGGTTGATCGACCTGATCGCGGTGCCGATCCGGGCGCACATGCCGCCCGACGCCAAGCTGATCGCCATCGGCGTGTTCTCACCGTTCTTTGTGCCGCTGAAGGTGCTGGCGATGGCCGCGTTGCTGATGTCGCTGCCCTGGTGGATGTACCAGATCTGGGCCTTCGTGGCGCCCGGGCTGTACAGCCATGAGAAGCGTTTTGCGGTGCCGCTGATCATCGTCGGCAGCTTGCTGGCCTATGTCGGCATTGCGTTCGTGCAGTTCTTCGTGCTGGACAAGATGTTCGGCTTCATCCAGCAGTTCACGCCCAAGAGCGTGGCCGCCACGCCCGACATCGCTTCGTATGTCGAGGCCATTCTGTCGCTCTACCTGGCTTTCGGCTTGGCTTTTCAGGTGCCGATCGTGGTGGTGCTGCTGGTGAAGATGAACATGGTCACCGTCAAGCAGCTCAAGGAGTTCCGCGGCTACTTCATCGTGGTCGCCTTCGTGGTGGCTGCGGTGGTGACGCCGCCCGATGTGGTGTCCCAGCTGGCGCTGGCGCTGCCGATGTGCCTGCTCTACGAGTTCGGCATCTGGGGCGCCATGTGGTTTGCCAAGAGTACCAAGGCACCCGAAGAAGAAGCGTCCAGCGACGCTGCCTGAGCCCGGTCCGGCAGCCTCAGCGGTTGCCGGCGGCTGGCGGTTTCGGCAGGTTGCGCTTGCCGGGGGTGATCTGGACGCGCTGCTTGCCGTCTTTGCGCACGACCTCCAGCGTCGACGGTGTGCCCGGGGTCAGCGCGGCCACGGCCGACAGCAGCTGGGCCACATTGCTCACCGGTTTTTCTCCCACGTGTGTGACCACATCTCCAGGGCGGATGCCGGCCTGCGCGGCCGGGCCGTTCTGCAGCACGCCGGTGATGATGACGCCGGTGCCGGGCGGGACGGAAAAACTCTCGGCCAGTTCCGGTGTCAGGTCCTGGGGCTCCACGCCGATCCAGCCGCGCGTGACCTTGCCTTCGCGCACGATGGCTTCCATGACGGTGCGGGCCGTCGACGTGGGAATGGCAAAGCCGATGCCCATGGAGCCGCCAGAGCGCGAATAGATCGCGGTGTTGATGCCCATCAGGTGACCCCGGATGTCCACCAGTGCGCCGCCCGAGTTGCCGGGGTTGATGGCGGCATCGGTCTGGATGAAGTTCTCGAAGGTGTTGATGCCCAGCTGGGTGCGGCCCAGGGCGCTGACGATGCCGCTGGTCACGGTCTGCCCGACACCGAAGGGATTGCCGATCGCCAGCACCTGATCGCCGATCGAGAGGGCGTCCGAATCGCCCAGCGTGATCACCGGCAGGTCCGTGAGCGCGACCTTCAGGATGGCCAGGTCCGACTCGGGGTCGGTGCCGATCACCTGTGCGGCGCTCTTGCGGCCGTCGTTGAGCAGCACCTCGATCTGATCGGCTTCCTCGATCACATGGTTGTTGGTCAGGATGTAGCCCGCCTGGCTGACGATCACACCCGATCCCAGACCCGCCTGCGGCTGGCCCTGCGCCTGGTCACCGAAGAAGAAACGGAACCATGGGTCGTTGCTCTGCGGGTGGTTCTCCGGGGCCTTGCTGGTGTTGATGCTGACCACGGCGGGGGAGGCCACCTTGGCGGCTTCGCGCAGGCTGTTGCCCCCGGATCCGGCGGGCATGGCGGCACTGCCGGCAGGCGATTCGATCACGGGCACCACCATCGGCAGCCCCGGGCGGCGGTTGAGCCACTCAGGCTTGAGCGTCGCCACCACAAAAAGGGCGGCGACCAGAACGGTGACGGTTTGTGCGAAGAGCAGCCAGAGGCGTTTCATGACGAAGAAGTGCCGCGGTGGACCGGGACAACAAATGGCGGGTCAAGGTCAGACATTGTCCCGTATATGACTGCCGCCGTTCTCAGTTCAAGCCGATTGACGCAGGTCAATGCATCCGGGGGGTATCGGGATTGCAATGGCAGTCCGTTGATTCCGAGGACAGGAGCATCCAATGAAAGCCGTGACAGATCTTCTTTCGACCGACTATGGGCTGTTCAGTGTGGGCGTGATCGCATTCACGCTGGGCATGGCGGTCTGGTTTTACCGGTTCTTCAATCGAAAGATGGCTGAATCCGAGCGCGCGGTGAGCGGGCGCAGCTGACGCGCGTCACCGTCGGTTCGCTGGGCCGCACGACGTGGTGTGCGGCAGTGACAGAATAGGCCTTGCTTTTCGCCAATCCGGCGGGAAGAAGGGCCTTTTTCATTGGTCGTCCGGATGTCCTCCCAGTCTTCAACTCGCCCCGATGGCGTGCCACGAGAGACCTTGCTCGCGGCCTTTGATGGTTTGCTTCAGCCTGCCCTGTTCAAGGACTACGGCCCCAACGGGCTGCAAGTCGAAGGGCGGCCCACAGTGCGGAAGCTGGTCAGCGGTGTGACCGCCAGCCTGGCGCTGATCGAGGCCGCGGTGGATGCGGGGGCGGACGCCATCTTTGTTCACCATGGCCTGTTCTGGCGTGGTCAGGACGGGCGCGTCACCGGGTGGATGAAGCAACGCCTCTCCCGTCTGCTGACCCACGAGATCAATTTGTTTGCCTACCACCTGCCGCTGGACGCCCATCCCGTGCTGGGGAACAACGCGCAGTTGGCGCTCCGCCTGGGCGTGACGCTGTCCGGGGCCGCTGGAGAGGGGCGCTTCGGCGACCAGTCGCTGGGCGTTCTGGGGCGCTGTCCGCCGACCACGGCCGGGGCCTTTGCCGACGTGGTGCGCCAGTCCCTGGGCCGTGACCTCGTGTTCGTGGGCGATCCGGGGCGACCGGTGGCGCGGGTGGCCATGTGCTCCGGGGGAGCCCAGGGCTATTTCGAGGCGGCCATCGCGGCGGGCGCGGACCTGTTCGTCACGGGCGAGATCTCCGAGCCCCAGGCGCACTATGCGCGCGAGAGCGGCGTGGCCTACATCGCCTGCGGGCACCATGCGTCGGAGCGCTATGGCGCGCCGGCGGTGGCGCAGGACGTGGCCGACCGGCTCGGCATCGAGCACCGGTTCATCGACATTCCCAATCCGGCCTGACGATGGACGGAACGACTTCACAAGGCCTGCACCGGCCACTGGTGATCACCATGGGGGATCCGGCCGGCATCGGACCTGAGATCGTCGTCCAGGCACTGGCGCGGCGTCCCGAGTTGCTGGGGCAGGTGGTGGTGGCCGGGGACATTCCCTCGATGGAACGGGCGCACGCTCTGCTGTCGGGGCTTTCGGGCGGCTCCTTGCCGCAGGTGCGCGGGGTGGATGCGGAAGATGTGCCGCGCCTGGACGGTGCACAGGCCATCCGCGTCTTCCAGGCCTGCGGGCGCCATCCGCTGGTGCCCTTGGGCAAGATCGGTGGTGTCGCCGGGCGGGCGGCGGCCGAGTGCATTGCGAGGGCCGCTGGCTGGACCCTTGCGGGCGTGGCCCGCGCGATGGTGACGGCGCCGGTGCACAAGGAGGCGCTCGCGGCCGCGGGGCTGCCGCATCCGGGGCACACCGAGTACCTGCAGGCGCTGGCGGCGGAACACGCGGGTGTGCCGGTGGACCGGATGCCAGTCCGCATGATGCTGAGCGCTCCCGGCCTTGCGACGGTGCTGGTCAGCATCCACGTGTCCTTGCGTGAGGCGCTGGACTCCTTGAGCGTCGACCGGATCCTGGACACGATCCGGATCACCGCGGCGCATTTTTCGCGTTGCGGCACGCCCCATGCGCGCATCGCTGTCGCCGGACTGAACCCGCACGCCGGCGAGGGCGGCCTGTTCGGCCGCGAAGACATCGACCTCATCGCCCCGGCGGTCGCCGCGGCACGTGCCCTGGGGATCGATGCCAGTGGCCCGCACGCGCCGGACACGGTGTTCATGCGGGCCCGTCAGGGTGCGTTCGATGTGGTGATCGCGATGTACCACGACCAGGGCTTGATCCCGATCAAGCTGCTTGGCCTGGAGCATGGCGTCAATACAACACTGGGCCTTCCACTGATCCGAACCAGCCCGGACCATGGCACGGCATTCGACCTTGCAGGCACCGGGCAGGCCGATCCCTCCAGCCTGCTGGCCGCTATCGACGCTGCGTTGGCGATGAGCGCCGGCACCCCATGAAAAAAGCCGCCTGCATCCGGGGGGATGCAGGCGGCTTTCGGAACCGTCGCGCTTATTTGCGCAGGCTGTCGCGGATTTCGCGCAGCAGGACGACGTCTTCGGCCGGGGCGGCGGGCGCTGCCGGGGGGGCTTCCTTCTTCATGCGGTTCATCTGCTTGACCAGCATGAAGATGACGAAGGCCAGAATGACAAAGTTCAGCGCGATGGTGATGAAGTTGCCATAGGCCAGCACGGCTCCGGCTTTCTTGGCTTCTGCCAGCGGAAGACCGGCAGCCTGTCCGGCCAGCGCAATGTAGTAACTCGAAAAGTCGAGACCACCGAACAGTTTGCTGATCACCGGCATGATCACGTCGCCGACCAGCGAATCGACGATCTTGCCGAAAGCGCCGCCGATGATCACGCCGACCGCGAGATCCATCACGTTGCCCTTGAGGGCAAATTCCTTGAACTCCTGCATCATTCCCATGAGATTCTCCGTTGGTTGCATTCGTCCCAATGCGCATGACATTGGGACTCGATATAGGCAAAAGGGATTCTCTCACGGAACACATTTGTATTACCGTGACCTGACGGACAGGGGGTATCCGGCCGTCCGCGAAATCGCAGGCGTGGTGCGGCGGTCAGGGGTGTCAAATCGGCTGTAACGCTCCGGTACAATGCAGGGTTGACCCTAGTGGGCCCACCTCTCGAACCCTCATTGAAAGATCCCCATGAGTGAAGCAACCGTCCCGGCGCCTGTGGACAGCAGCCGCCGCACCTGGCTGATCACCTCCGCCGCCATGGGTGGCGCGGGAGCAGCCGCCGTCGCCGTGCCCTTTGTCTCCAGCTTTCAACCGTCCGAGCGGGCCAAGGCCGCTGGTGCTGCGGTGGAAGTGGATATCTCCACGCTGAAGCCGGGCGAGAAGCGGGTGGTGGAGTGGCGTGGCAAGCCCGTGTGGATCATGCGTCGCAGCGACGATCAGCTGAAGGCGCTGGAGAAAATCGAGCCCCAACTGGTCGACCCCAATTCCGAACGCAAGGCGGTGCCCACCCCTGAATACGCCAAGAACCGGCACCGCTCCATCAAGCCCGAGGTGTTTGTCGGCGTGGGCATCTGCACCCACCTGGGCTGCTCGCCCGGCGACAAGTTCACGCCCGGGCCCCAGCCCTCGCTGCCCGACGACTGGGTCGGCGGCTTCCTCTGCGCCTGCCACGGTTCGACCTTCGACCTGGCGGGCCGCGTGTTCAAGAACAAGCCTGCGCCGGACAACCTGGAAGTGCCCCCGCACCAGTACCTGTCCGACAACAAGCTGTTGATCGGCGAAGAAAAAAAGGCCTGACCTGCGTCCAGCAGGCAACCCGAACTCAGAGGTAATCCATGGCTGAATTCAAAGAAATTTCCCCCGACGCGCCCGTTGTAGAGAAAGTCACGAACTGGTTTGAAAACCGGCTTCCGTCGGCGTTCTACATCTACAAGCGCGACATGGCCGAGTACTACGCGCCGAAGAACTTCAACTGGTGGTACATCTTCGGCTCGCTGGCGATGCTCGTTCTGGTGATCCAGATCGTGACCGGCATCTTCCTGGTGATGCACTTCAAGCCCGACGCGTCGGTCAACTCGGCCGGTGTTCCCGTTGCTTTCGCGTCGGTCGAATACATCATGCGCGACGTGCCCTGGGGCTGGTTGATCCGCTACATGCACTCCACGGGTGCCTCCGCCTTCTTCGTGGTCGTGTACCTGCACATGTTCCGCGGCCTCATCTACGGCTCCTACCGCAAGCCGCGCGAGCTCGTGTGGCTGTTCGGCTGCGGCATCTTCCTGGTGCTGATGGCCGAAGCCTTCATGGGCTACCTGCTGCCCTGGGGACAGATGTCCTACTGGGGCGCCCAGGTGATCGTGAACCTGTTCTCTGCCATTCCCTTTGTCGGACCGGACCTGGCCCTGTTGATCCGCGGTGACTTCGTGGTCGGCGATGCCACCCTCAACCGCTTCTTCAGCTTCCACGTGATTGCCGTGCCGCTGGTGCTGCTGGGTCTGGTGGTGGCCCACCTGATGGCGCTGCACGATGTGGGTTCGAACAACCCCGATGGTGTCGAGATCAAGGCTGGCCCGAAGGGCAACCGCTGGTCGGTGTCCGCGCCTGCCGATGGCGTGCCGTTCCACCCGTACTACACGGTGCACGACATCTTCGGCGTGTCGATGTTCCTGATGGTGTTCTCCGCCATCGTGTTCTTCGCACCGGAGCTCGGCGGTTACTTCCTGGAGTACAACAACTTCATCCCGGCCGATCCGCTGGTCACGCCGTTGCACATCGCCCCGGTCTGGTACTTCACCCCGTTCTATTCGATGCTGCGTGCCATCACCAGCCAGATGATGTACGCCTTGATTGCCTGCGTCGTGCTGGGCGCTGCCTACGCGGCCTTCAAGTCCAAGCTGAGTGGCTTCTTCAAGCTGGCTGCCGTGGGCGCCGCTGCCGTCACGGTTCTGCTGATGCTGGCCATCGACGCCAAGTTCTGGGGTGTGGTGGCCATGGGTGGCGCGGTCGTCATCCTGTTCTTCCTGCCCTGGCTGGACCACAGCCCGGTCAAGTCGATCCGCTACCGTCCGAACTGGAACAAGTGGCTGTACACGGTGTTCGTGATCAACTTCCTGATCCTGGGTTACCTGGGTGTCCAGCCTCCGTCACCGGTGGGTGGCCTGGTGTCTCAGGTGGGCACGCTGTTCTACTTCGGCTTCTTCCTGCTGATGCCCTGGTGGAGCCGCCTGGGCGAGTTCAAGCAGGTGCCCAGCCGTGTCACCTTCAAGCCCCATTGAGCGACATCCGGAGAACCAAAAGATGAAAAAGATCCTTCTGGGCCTGATGCTGGCCATGGGTTTGAATGGGGCAGTGCTGGCCTCTGGTGCCAGCTTCCCGCTGGACAAGGCACCGCAGCGCACCAACGACATGGCGGCGCTGCAGAATGGCGCCAAGCTGTTCGTCAACTACTGCCTGAGCTGCCATTCGGCTTCGTTCATGCGCTACAACCGCCTGCGCGACATCGGCCTGACCGACAAGCAGATCGCCGAGAACCTCACGTTCGCCACCGACAAGATCGGTGACACGATGAAGGCGTCGATCGATCCGAAGCAGGCCAAGGCTTGGTTCGGCGCGAACCCGCCCGACCTGACGCTGGTGGCCCGTTCGCGTGCCAGCGGTGCCGGCAGCGGTGCCGACTACATCTACACGCTGCTGCGCAGCTACTATCGCGACGAAGCCAAACCCACGGGCTGGAACAACCTGGTCTTCCCGAACATCGGCATGCCCCATCCGCTGTGGGAACTGCAGGGCGAACGCAAGCCCGAGTTCGAGAAGGTCGAAAGCCACGGTCAGGAAGAACACCACTTCAAGGGCTGGACACCGGGCAAGGCCGGCATGATGAGCCAGGAAGAGTACGACCAGAACGTGGGCGACCTCGTGGCCTACCTGCAATGGATGTCGGAACCTGCCCAGAACAGCCGCGTGCGTCTGGGTGTCTGGGTTCTGCTGTTCCTGGCGGCATTCACTGTCGTGGCATGGCGTCTGAACGCGGCGTTCTGGAAAGACGTCAAGTAATTTGTTGACCGGCGTTCCGGCCTTTCAAGGGCGGGAGCGCTCCGGACTTTTCACAGTGGTTTGTGGTTCCGCGCCAGCGCGGCCATGCAAACCACTGTTTTGTATTTAGGAGACTCCGACATGATGGTCCTGTACTCGGGCACAACCTGCCCTTATTCCCACCGTTGCCGCTTCGTCCTGTTCGAAAAGGGCATGGACTTCGAAATCCGCGACGTGGACCTGTACAACAAGCCCGAGGACATCAGCGTGATGAATCCTTACGGGCAGGTGCCGATCCTGGTCGAACGCGACCTGATCCTGTACGAGTCCAACATCATCAACGAGTACATCGACGAGCGCTTCCCGCATCCGCAGTTGATGCCTGGCGACCCGGTGGACCGTGCCCGCGTGCGCCTGTTCCTGCTGAACTTCGAGAAGGAGCTGTTCACCCACGTCTCCGTGCTCGAGTCGCGCAGCAGCAAGGGCAACGAGAAGGCTCTGGAAAAGGCGCGAGCCCACATCCGTGACCGCCTGACGCAACTGGCCCCGGTGTTCCTGAAGAACAAGTTCATGCTGGGTGACAACTTCTCCATGCTCGACGTGGCCATTGCCCCGCTGCTGTGGCGCCTGGATTTCTACGGCATCGAGCTGAGCAAGAATGCAGCGCCGTTGCTCAAGTACGCCGAACGCATCTTCTCCCGTCCCGCCTACATCGAAGCGCTGACGCCTTCGGAAAAGGTGATGCGCAAGTAAGTCACTGGAAGCCTCATGACGCGCGACGACGATCAGGAACCGACCTCGACCCGCCCGTACCTCATTCGTGCCTTGCACGAATGGTGCACGGACAACGGGTTCGCGCCCCACATTGCCGTGAGCGTGGACGCGTCGGTCAGGGTGCCGGTCGAGTTCGTGCGCAATGGCGAGATCGTGCTGAACGTCGGGTTCGAGGCGACCAACGGACTGCGGCTTGGAAACGACTTCATTGAGTTCAAGGCCCGCTTTGGCGGGGTGGCGCGCGAGGTCGTGGTCCCCGTGACCCACGTGACCGCGATCTATGCGCGGGAAAATGGCCAGGGCATGGCCTTTCCCCCGCCGGATCCTGTGGCGAACACGATGCAGGAGTTCGTGCCGGAGGAAAACGAGGTGGACGTGCCGTCGTCTGGCGACCTTCAGGACAGAGCGCCCCTGCGTCCTGTCCCATCGGCCGCAGAACCATCGCCATCCCCCGATGGCCCCGAGCCACCGGGCAACGGCCCGGGACGCGGCGGCAACCGGCCGCAGCTCAAACGCGTCAAGTAGAATTTTGCCCTCACGTGCCGCTTTAGCTCAGTTGGTAGAGCACTCGCCTTGTAAGCGATAGGTCGTCTGTTCGAGTCAGACAAGCGGCACCAGATTGTTGGCAAGTTGCGGCGGTGTCGCCGCTCAGCGTTGCGGCGACTGGATTTTCAGCCGGATCGAGAGAACCTGTGTGCCGTTCTCGGTCAGCCGCTTCTGGATGGCTGGCAGCAGCTGGCGCAGTTTGGTGGAAGCGGCGGCGCTGCCGACCAGCAGACACCACTCGCCGTCGCCAATCGGTCCCGCCTGGATCTGCTTGTGCAGCATGGCCGGAATCAGCGGCTTGACCAGTTCCAGGCAGGCGCGCGAGACACGAATGCGTTCCTGCAACGCCGCCAGATTGGGCGCAGCCCCGACAGCCTGTTCCAGGCTGAACACGGTGTGTTTTCGTGGAACGGTGGTCATGGGACGAACGATGCAGGCGGCCCAGGGCCGTCGGGAAAGGTGAGAAGTGCACATCATTATCACGGACGCATGGTTGGCCAAGAGCAAGGCCCTCCATCTCAGCGGCCTCAAGCTGGCACTCTCCGGTGTGCTGGCCAGCCTTCTGCTGATGCTGGGGGCGGTGGCGGCCTACCACTGGGTGTTCCTGCATGGCGTCCGTCAGGGATGGCCAGGCTTCGAGTCGGTGGCCCGCATCGTCACGCAGGGCGAGGTCGACTCCAAGGATCTGTACATGCGCGAGAACCTCTCGGCCATGGCGCGCAAGCTCGGGGAAATGCAGGCGCGCATGATGCAGATCGAGTCGCTGGGTGAACGCGTGGCCGGCCTTGCTGGCATGAAACCCGAAGAATTCAAGGCATTGCCCGGCTCTGGCGGAGCCCTGGTGTCAGGCCGTGAGCCGACGCTGGACGAACTGATGAAAGCGATGGAGCAGCTCGACCGTGCCAGCGGGGCGGGTGTCGACTGGCTCACGGTGGTCGAGTCCCGCCTGTTTGACCAGCGCATCCAGCAGACGCTGGTGCCGACGGAGGAGCCGGTGTCTGGCGGACGGATCGGTTCTCCCTTCGGTTTTCGCATCGACCCCATCACCGGTCGAACGGCGTTGCACACCGGCCTGGATTTTCCGGCCGACACCGGAACCCCGATCGTGGCCGCCGCCGGCGGTGTGGTCGTGGTGCAGGATCTCCATCCGGCCTACGGGAACATGATCGAGATCGATCACGGCAACAACATCATCACCCGCTACGGCCACACCTCGAAGGTGTTCGTGAAGAAGGGTGACATCGTGAAACGGGGTCAGAAAATTGCCGAAGTGGGTTCGACCGGTCGCTCGACCGGGCCGCACCTGCACTTCGAGGTCTGGGTCTCCGGGGTGGTGCAGGACCCTGCGCGCTTCCTCGCCGCGGGCGAGACGCTGGCTGCCGCGCAACTGGTGCAGCCCGGCCCCCGGCGCAAGCCCTGATGAGCGACCCGGGCCGCCGGGTAAAATTGCTGTTTTGCTCTTGAAACAGCAGCGTTTGCCAGCACCTCGCTGGTGCCGGGTTCAGCCGTTTCGGCTGCCAGGAGTTGTTCGACTTTTTCGCCTGCCCGGGCTCATGTCCGGCGCCTGCTCGCACCTATGGCCACAAACTTCCTCACCAAGCTCTTCGGCAGCCGCAATGACCGCCTGCTCAAGACCTACCGCAAGACGGTGGAGCGCATCAATGGTCTCGAGCCCCAGTACGAGAAGCTCAGCGACGAAGAGCTGAAGGCGCAGACCGAAATCTTCAAGCGCCGCGTGGCCGAGGGCGCCACGCTGGACTCGATTCTGCCCGAGGCCTTTGCGGTCGTGCGCGAGGCCAGCAAGCGCGTGATGAAGATGCGGCACTTTGATGTGCAGCTGGTGGGTGGCATCGCGCTGCACTCCGGCAAGATCGCCGAAATGCGCACGGGTGAGGGCAAGACCCTGACCGCGACGCTGCCGGTCTACCTCAATGCGCTGTCCGGCAAGGGTGTGCATGTGGTGACGGTCAACGACTACCTGGCCAGCCGCGATGCGCAGTGGATGGGGCGCCTGTACAACTTCCTGGGCCTGACCGTCGGCATCAACCTGCCGCAGGCGCCGCGCGAAGACAAGCAGGCAGCGTACGGCTCGGACATCACCTACGGCACCAACAACGAATACGGCTTCGACTACCTGCGCGACAACATGGTCCACGAGGCCAATGACCGCGTGCAGCGTGGCCTGAATTTCGCCATCGTCGACGAGGTGGACTCGATCCTGATCGACGAGGCCCGCACACCACTGATCATCAGTGGCCAGGCCGAGGACCAGACGCCGGTGTACACCGCCATCAAGCAGCTGGTGCCGCACCTGACCCGCCAGGAAGGCGAAGCCGATCCGCGCACCGGCGAAGGCGTCACCAAGCCCGGCGACTTCACGGTCGATGAGAAGGCGCACTCGATCCACATGACCGAGCAGGGCCATGAAAACGCGGAGCGTCTGCTGAGCCAGGCCGGCCTGCTGCCCGAAGGCGCGTCGCTGTACGACCCCGCCAACATCGCGCTGATGCACCACATGGTGACTTCGCTCAAGGCACATCACCTGTATCACCGTGACCAGCACTATGTGGTGCAGGACGGCGAGATCGTGATCGTCGACGAATTCACCGGTCGCCTGATGTCGGGTCGCCGCTGGAGCGATGGCCTGCACCAGGCGGTGGAAGCCAAGGAAGGCGTGGCGATCCAGCCGGAAAACCAGACCTTGGCCTCGATCACCTTCCAGAACTATTTTCGCCTGTACACCAAGCTCTCGGGCATGACCGGCACCGCCGACACCGAAGCCTACGAGTTCCAGGAAATCTACGGTCTGGAGACGGTGGTGATTCCGCCCAACCGGCCGAGCCAGCGCACCGACCAGCTCGACCGCGTCTACAAGACGACGAAAGAAAAGTACGTCGCTGCGATCCAGGACATCCGTGAATGCCACGAGCGTGGCCAGCCGGTGCTGGTGGGCACGTCGTCGATCGAGAACTCGGAAATCATCGCGCAACTGCTGGTGGCCGAGAAGCTGCCGCACGAAGTGCTCAACGCCAAGCAGCACGCCCGCGAGGCAGACATCATCGTGCAGGCCGGGCGCCCGGGCGCGATCACCATCGCCACCAACATGGCCGGCCGCGGCACCGACATCGTGCTCGGTGGCAACCTCGAAAAGATGGTGGCGGCGGTCGAAGCCGACGAGTCGCTGGACGAGGCCGCCAAGGCGCAACAGGTGCAGGCTCTGCGCCAGCAGTGGCAGGCCGACCACGACAAGGTCAAGGCCCTGGGTGGTCTGCGCATCATCGCGACCGAACGCCACGAGAGCCGCCGCATCGACAACCAGCTGCGTGGCCGCTCGGGCCGCCAGGGCGATCCGGGTTCGTCCCGCTTCTATCTGAGCCTGGACGATTCGCTGATGCGCATCTTCGCTGGCGACAAGGTGCGCGCCATCATGGACCGTCTGAAGATGCCCGAAGGCGAGGCGATCGAAGCAGGCATGGTCACGCGCAGCATCGAGAGCGCACAGCGCAAGGTCGAGGCACGCAACTTCGACATCCGCAAGCAGCTGCTCGAATACGACGATGTGTCCAACGACCAGCGCAAGGTGATCTACCAGCAGCGCAACGACATTCTGGATGCACAGAGCCTGCGCGCGCAGATCGATTCGCTGCGCGACGGTTGCATGACCGATCTGGTGCACCAGTTCGTGCCGGAAGGCAGCGTCGAAGAGCAGTGGGACCTGCCGGGGCTGGAGCGCGTGCTGCGCGAAGAATGGGGCATTGACGTGCCGGTCGCCAGCTGGGTGTCGTCGTCCGAATCGGTCGAGGTGGACGACATCGCCGGACGCGTGCTGGCCGCCGCCAAACAGGCGTTCGACGACAAGGTGGCGCTGGTCGGTGACGAGAACTTCACCCAGTTCGAGCGCATGGTGCTGCTGCAGACCATCGACAGCCAGTGGCGCGATCACCTGTCTGCGCTGGACTACCTGCGCCAGGGCATCCATCTGCGCGGCTATGCCCAGAAGCAGCCCAAGCAGGAATACAAGCGCGAGGCTTTCCAGCTGTTCGGGCAACTGCTCGACAGCGTCAAGAACGACGTGACGCGCGTCCTGATGAATGTCCGCATCCAGTCGCCCGAGCAAGTGACCGAGGCGACCGAAGAGCTGGAGGCACGTGCCGAGCACATCGCCAACGTGACCTACACGGCGCCGACCGAGACCGGCGAAGCCGAGACGGTCACCGACCCCGCCACGGTGGTGGCCGAGGTGCCTCGCGTGGGCCGCAACGACCTCTGCCCTTGTGGCAGCGGCAAGAAGTACAAGCATTGCCACGGCGCGCTGACCTGATTGGAGATTGAAGACATGGCTGTGAACTACACCGCTCCCCAGGCCCAGGATTTGTTGCCGGTGGCCGGCGTTCGCATCGGCGTGGCGGAGGCTGGCATCCGCAAGGCCAACCGCAAGGACCTGACGGTGTTCCTGCTCGACGAGGGCAGCGTGGTCGGTGCGGTGTTCACGCAGAATCGCTACGCGGCCGCGCCGGTGCAGGTGTGCCGCGAGCACCTGTCGGTCGGGCAGGGCATCCGTGCGATGGTCATCAACACCGGCAACGCCAACGCGGGTACCGGCGAGCCGGGACTGGCCAATGCCCGCCAGACGGCGCAGGCACTCGCGCTGGCCCTGAACGTGAAGCACGAGCAGGTGCTGCCGTTCTCCACCGGGGTGATCATGGAGCCGCTGCCGCTGGACCGCCTGCTGGCCGGCCTGCCCGCGGCACTGGGTGACGCAGGCAGCGCCGACGGCGCTGCGGGCGCCCAGTGGCTGAAGGCGGCCGAAGGCATCATGACCACCGACACCCTGCCCAAGGCCATCAGCCGCAAGGCCGTGGTCGGTGGCAAGACAGTGACGGTCAGCGGCATTGCCAAGGGCGCGGGCATGATCCGCCCCAACATGGCGACCATGCTGGGTTTTGTGGCCACCGATGCCGCGGTGGCTCCGGCGCTGATGAATGGCCTGGCCAAACGGCTGGCCGATGCATCGTTCAACCGCGTGACGGTCGACGGCGACACCTCGACCAACGACTCCTTCGTCGTCGCTGCGACCGGCAAGGCAGGCAATGCGACGGTCACGGACCTCGAAAGTGCCGATGCTCTGGCCCTGCTGGCCGCCATGACCGAGGTGGCTCAGTTTCTGGCCCACGCCATCGTGCGCGACGGTGAAGGTGCGACCAAGTTCATCACCGTGCGCGTCGAGGGTGGTGCAAACAGCGACGAGTGCCTCAAGGCTGCCTATGCCGTGGCACATTCGCCGCTGGTCAAGACGGCGTTCTTCGCCAGCGACCCGAACCTGGGCCGCATCCTGGCGGCGGTGGGCTATGCCGGCATCGGTGATCTGGACGCCACGAAGATCGAACTCCATCTGGGCGATGTGCACGTCGTCAAGCAGGGTGGACGCAACCCGGCTTACCGCGAAGAAGATGGCCAGCGCGTGATGAAGGCGGCGGAAATCCTGGTGCGCATCGGGCTCGGTCGTGGCGACGCGACCGAAACGGTGTGGACCTGCGACTTCAGCCACGACTACGTGACCATCAACGCCGACTACCGTTCATGAACGAGCAGTTCGAGCGCTTGCTTCAACGGGCCGAACAACTCATCGGCCGCATCGAGGCAGTGTTGCCCCAGCCGCTGGGAGCGCCCGACTGGAGCGCATCGGTGGCGTTTCGTTACCGCAAGCGCAGCAGCGGCCACGGTGTGCTGGAGCCGGTGCGTCATGTGGCCGTGATGCAACTGGCCGACCTGCAGGAAATCGACGGCCAGAAGGACAAGATCCAGCGCAACACGCTGCAGTTCGTGCAAGGCCTGCCGGCCAACAACGTGTTGCTGACCGGGGCGCGTGGCACCGGCAAGTCGTCGCTGGTGAAGGCATGCCTGAACGAATACGCGCCGCAGGGCCTGCGCCTGATCGAAGTGGACAAGGCCGATCTGGTGGATCTGCCGGACATCGTCGATGTGGTGGCTGACCGGCCTGAGCGCTTCATTGTGTTCTGCGACGACCTCAGTTTCGAGGACGGCGAGGCGGGCTACAAGGCGCTCAAGTCGATCCTCGATGGCAGCGTGTCTGCGGCCGGCCAGAACGTGCTGATCTACGCGACCAGCAACCGCCGCCACCTGCTGCCCGAGTACATGAAGGAAAACCTTTCCTACACCCACACACCCGATGGCGAGGTGCATCCGGGCGAGGTGGTGGAAGAGAAGATTTCCCTGTCGGAGCGGTTCGGTCTCTGGGTGAGTTTCTACCCGTTCAGCCAGGACGAATACCTGACCATCGTCGCCCAGTGGCTGGCCTCGTTCGGCGTGCCCACTGCCGACATTGATGCAGCGCGTCCCCAGGCGCTCGTCTGGGCGCTGGAGCGCGGCTCGCGCAGTGGGCGGGTGGCCTACCAGTTCGCACGCGATTTCGCGGGCTCCCACCGCAGCGGCGCATGAGCCGGCCGGAATCCGTGCTGGTCGTGGATGGCGGCGGTACGCAGGAGAGCGCATCGCCCCGTCCTGTCACCGAAGTGGCGGTGGGCATCCTGATCGATCGTGAGGGGCGCTATCTGCTGACCTCGCGGCCAGTGGGCAAAGCCTACGCCGGCTACTGGGAGTTTCCGGGGGGCAAGCTGGAGGCCGGCGAGTCGGTGGAACAGGCGCTGCGCCGGGAACTGCAGGAAGAAATCGGCGTGACCATCGGCGAGGCACCGGTGTGGCGCGACGCGATGGTGGACTATCCACATGCTCTCGTGCACCTTCAGTTCTGCAAGGTGACCGCATGGAGCGGTGAGTTGCACATGCGCGAAGGACAGAGCCACTGCTGGGAGCGGCTGCCAGTGACTTGCGCGCCTGTGCTGCCAGGGACGGTTCCGGTGCTGGCGTGGCTGGCCGAAGAAGCCTTGGCGACCGGCGGGCAGGGCTGATCAGCCCTGCTCGAAGTCGGGCGTTTTGTCTGGTGCCTGCTCGGGCACCTTGAACTGTTCACTGGCCCAGGCACCGAGGTCGATCTGCTTGCAGCGCTCGCTGCAGAACGGACGGTAGCGGTTGGCCGGTGCGTACAGGCTCGGGCCGCCGCAGGCCGGGCATTTGACCTGTTTCAAGGTGGTCGTCACGGGGCCGTTCCTCAGGTGCAGAGCGTCAGTTCGAACGCCGCATCTTCACCGGCCGGATGCAGCCGCTCGTCGTCGCCCAGTCGCAACAGGCGAACGGACAACATCAGACGGTTGCCGCTGATTTCCGGGATCAGTTCCAGGCGCGGATCGATGGCCAGCCTCAGCAGCTGGTAAGTGCGCCCCTGGGGCAGGTTTTGCTGGAACTGCCCGCCCGGAGCGACCACTTTGTGCGGCGACCCGGAGTCGCGCATCATCTTCATCAGCAGCGCAATGGCCTCGGCCAGCGGCACCAAGGTCTGTACCCACCGCTGCAGGTCGGCCTGCCGGCGCTGGGGTGCCTGGTGTTGCCAGTGGAAATAGGCCGGCAGATCAAATTCGCAGGTACCGCCCGGGATGCCGATGCGGCTGCGGATGGCCATCAGCCAGTCGTTTTCCGTCAGGGGCTGGCCGGTCTTTCCCGCCATCGCGTTGAGCTGGGAAAAACTGTTGTCCAGTTGCCCGATCACCTCGTCCAGCACCTTCTCCGAGATGGCCGGGTTGCCGCGGTAGCTGTTGAGCTGGATGCGGTGCCGATCAATGTCCTTGAGCACGTCGGACTTCATGTCGGCGCGCGACGCCACATCCATGATCTCGAAAATCGACTGGATGGCGAAGTGGTGATCCATCGGATCGGCGCGGGACATCAGATCGGACAGCCGGTTGAACAGATGTTCCAACCGGAGGTAGGTCCGGACGCGCTCGTTGAAAGGGTATTCGTACAGGATCACGGGAGGTAGGGGCGCGGAAGGGCGTTCGCGGGCCTGAACATCATAGCCCCAACTGTCTGACCAACCCGAAGACCAGGGTTCGCAGCGTGTCCAGATCGATGCCGTCGTTGCAGAGCACCATGTCTGCGGCGGCCAGTCGCCTGGCGCGTGTACTTTGCTGACTGACCACGCTTTCCACCTGCTGGAGAGACCATCCGTTGCGGACCATCACGCGATCGATCTGTGTTTCCACCGTGCAATCGACCACCATGACGCGGTCCAGCAGGTGCCGCCAGTGAGGCGACTCCACCAGCAACGGAATGTCGAAGACGGTGAGTGGCGAGGCCGATGCCGCCGCCTGGCGGCGAATTTCCTGCTGCACCAGGGGATGGACGATGCTCTCCAGTGCCTGCCGGGCCTGTGGGTGCGCGAAAACGTGCTCCCGCATTTTCGTCCGGTCCATCGCCCCATCCGCCTGGACGAATTCCGCACCGAACCGCGCTGCGATGGCTGGCATCGCAGAGCCGCCCGCCAAGGTGCTGCGTCTGGCAATGTCGTCGGCGTCGATGAGAACGGCACCTTGCTGGACCAGCATCTTGGCCACCGTGCTCTTGCCGCTGCCGATGCCCCCCGTCAGACCCAGCCTGATCATGGCGGGTTTCAGAGGCCGATGATGGCGAGGATCGCTCGCGGTCCGAAGAACAGCGACGTCAACCCTGCAAGCGCCAGGAACGGACCGAACGGCACATACCCGCCCTCCCGCAGTTGCGAGAACACCTTGATGCCGATGCCCACGATCGCACCGATCACGGAGGCCATCAGGATGATGGGAATCAGTGCCTGCCAGCCAAACCAGGCACCCAGGGCGGCATACAGCTTGAAATCACCGTAGCCCATGCCTTCTTTGCCGGTGACTAGCTTGAAACCCCAGTACACCAGCCAGAGGGAGAGGTATCCAGCCACCGCACCCCACAAGGCACTGGGCAGATTGGTGGCGGTCACCCCCAGCGCCGCAGCGCACAGACCTGCCCACAAAAAGGGCAGCGTGATGTCGTCCGGCAGCAAGGTGGTGTCCCAGTCGATGAATGTCAGCGCGACCAGACAGGCCGCGAACCCACACCAGGCCAAGGCTTCCGCCCCGATGCCCCACTTCCAGCCACACCAGGCAAACAGGAACCCGGTCAGACACTCGATGGCTGGATAGCGGACACTGATGGGCGTTTTGCAACCGGAGCACTTGCCGCCGAGCACCACATAGCTGGCGACGGGGATGTTCTCAAACCAGCGGATCTGATGGCCGCACTGCGGGCAGCGGGAACGCGGCACCATCAGATTGAACCGCGGGGCGTCCACATCCGGCCCCGGTGGTGTGCCTTGCAGTTCGGCGCATTCGGCAGCCCATCTCATCTCCATCATCTTCGGCAGACGATGGATGACCACGTTCAGGAAGCTGCCCACCAGCAGCCCCAGCGCACCCAGCGGCAGCGCGTCCAGCAAGCTTGCCCAGCCGATCAAACCACTTGACCCAGCTTGAAGATGGGCAGGTACATCGACACCACGATGCCGCCGATGATCGTGCCCAGCACCACGATGATGATGGGTTCCATCAGGCTGGACAGGCCGGCAACCATGTCGTCAACCTCTGCTTCGTAGAAATCGGCCGCCTTGCCCAGCATGTGGTCGATCGAGCCCGATTCTTCCCCGATCGCGCACATCTGCAAAACCATGGACGGGAAGAGGTTCGCGTTGGTCATGGCATTGGTGAGGCTGGTGCCAGTCGACACTTCCTGCTGAATCCGTTCGGTGGCCGACTGGAAGACAGAGTTGCCGGAGGCCCCTCCGACCGAATCCAGCGCTTCCACCAGAGGAACGCCGGCAGCAAACATGGTTGCAAGCGTGCGGGTCCAGCGGGCAATCACGGATTTTTCGATCAATGGGCCAAAGATCGGAATCTTGAGCAACAGGCGGTCCATGAACATCTGGACCTTCTCATTGCGCTTCCATGCCTGCATGAAGAAGTACGCACCTCCACCCAGCCCCCCGAAAATGAGCCACCAGTATTTGGTGAAGAACTCGCTCATCCCGATGACGAACAGGGTGGGTGCTGGCAGCTCGGCACCGAAAGAAGAGAACACCTCCTTGAACGAAGGGATCACGAAGATCATGATCACCGCCACCACGACAAACGCCACGATGATCACGGCGATGGGATACATGAGCGCCGACTTGATCTTGGACTTCAGTGCTTCGGTCTTCTCCATGTAAGACGCGAGACGGTCCAGCAACTCCTCCAGAATACCGGCCGCCTCGCCAGCTTCCACGAGGTTGCAGTACAGGCTGTCGAAGTACAGCGGGTACTTGCGAAATGCAGAACTCAGTGATGTGCCGGTTTCGACATCCGAGCGGATGTCGTTGAGCAGCTTGGACAGACTGGGGTTCGGATTGCCGCGGCCGACGATGTCGAAGGCCTGCAGCAGCGGAACCCCGGCTTTCATCATCGTCGCCAGCTGGCGCGTGAAGATCGAGATGTCCTTGGGCTTGATCCGCTTGCCAGAACGTAGGCGGCGCTTCTTGACCTTGGTGACGATGATCCCCTGGCGCCGCATCGCTGCGAGCACCTGGTTCTCGCCAATGGCACGGGTCTCGCCCCGGACGGACTTGCCGTTGCGATCTTTCCCCTCCCACTCGAACACGAAGTCCGACGGTTTCTTGGTTGCTGCGGTGGCCATGTGATCCTCGTTTTCTGGCTCAGGTGGCGACTTACTCGTTGGTGACGCTGAGCACTTCTTCCAGAGAAGTCGTTCCCTGTTTGACCTTCAGCAGGCCTGATTCGCGCAACGTCCTGACTCCCTCGCGCCCGGCTTGCTGTGCGATGTCCAGCGCGCTGCCGCCCTTGAGGATGATGCGTTGGATTTCCTCCGAGATGGGCATCACCTGATAGATGCCCACCCGACCCTTGTATCCATTGTTGCAGGCCGAACAGCCCACGGGCTTGTAAGGGGTCCAGCTGCCGTCAAGCTCTTCGGCCTTGTAACCGGCATCCAGCAACGCCTTGCGCGGCACGTCCAGCGGTGCCTTGCAGTTGGCGCACAACCGGCGCGCCAGGCGCTGTGCCGTGATGAGGATCACGCTGGACGCGATGTTGAACGTGGGGATGCCCATGTTCATCATTCGGGTCAAGGTGGTCGGCGCATCGTTGGTGTGCAGGGTGGACAACACCATGTGGCCCGTCTGCGCTGCCTTGATGGAAATGTCGGCCGTCTCGAGGTCGCGGATTTCACCGACCATGATCACGTCGGGATCCTGGCGAAGGAAGGCTTTGAGCGCCGCCGCGAACGTCAGACCAGCCTTCTCGTTCACGTTGACCTGATTCACTCCCGGGAGGTTGATTTCAGACGGGTCTTCCGCCGTCGAAATGTTGATGCCCGGTTTGTTCAGCAGGTTCAGGCAGGTGTAGAGCGACACCGTCTTGCCGGAGCCAGTCGGTCCGGTCACCAGCACCATGCCGTAGGGTCGCGAGATGGCTTCCATCAGGCGTTCTTTTTCCTCGGGTTCGTATCCGAGGGCGTCGATACCGACCTTGGCGCTGCTCGGGTCCAGGATACGGATCACGATCTTTTCGCCAAACAGGGTCGGCAAGGTGCTGACGCGGAAATCGATCACGCGGTCCGGACCCACCTTGAGCTTCATCCGGCCATCCTGCGGCACCCGCTTTTCGGAGATGTCCATGCGCGAGATCACCTTGATCCGCGATGCCAGCTTTTCCTTGATGGCAATGGGGGGTGAAGCAATTTCCCGCAGCTCGCCATCGATGCGGAATCTGACGCGGTAGGTGTGCTCGTATGGTTCAAAGTGCAGATCGGATGCCCGCATGTTGAAGGCATCCAGGAGCATCTTGTGCAGGAACTTGACGACCGGCGCATCGTCGACCTCCGACGGGGCGTTCTTGTCCACATCGGTCGTTGCGGCGTCGGCGTCCAGCTCATCGAACTCGAATTCGCCGCCGATGATGTTGTCCATCGCCTCGGTGGCGGTGGTGGACTGAGCGTCGACCAGCTTGCTGAGCTTGTCGTATTCGGCGATCACCCAGTCGACACCGAGCTGGGTGGCGAACTTGATTTTCTCGGCGGCCTGCTGGTCGGCCGGATCCGCCGTGGCCACGAGCAGGCGGTTGTTGCGCTTGCTCAGGACGACGATTCGGTAGTCGCTGCAGATCTTCGCGTCGAGAAGGCCCTTGGGCAGACGCTGAACATCAATGGCATCCAGGTCCAGCAAAGGCGCTGCAAACGCCACCGACATGGTGTGGGCCAAGTCGGTCGGGGAAACTGCGCCGGAGCCCGTCAGCTCTGCAATGAAGCTGGTCCGTCCGCTCTGGGCTTTCTTGTAAAGATCCTCGGCGGCCTTCTGGCCCAGCTTTCCCGCGGCCACCAAGGCGCGACCCAAGCCGGGCAGGGCCATGGATGGGGTGTCGGAGAGGGCCGTGTCGACAGATGCCATAAACGCGTAATCTATCGTAAATCAACGACTTGGAAGACACAATTCACCCAAACTGTGTCGAAAACCGGCATTCCGGCGGAGGCAGCGTTGTAGGAAGGTGTCGTTCGACCCACGAAGCCGGCGTCGCCGGGGCAGGGAAGACCATCTGAATGGTCGGGGTGAGAGGATTCGAACCTCCGGCCTCTACGTCCCGAACGTAGCGCTCTACCAGGCTAAGCTACACCCCGACATGCACACGGGCATGGCCCGCACGATGCGTTTTGAACTTCAGGAGCGTCGCTCCAACAGATCAGCCGCCAATTGTAGCAAAGCTGAGCTGTAGTGATTGGACGGCAAGCGTTCGGCCGCTTTCATGGCCCGTTGTGCCTCGGCATAAGCGCTGACCCGAGCGGCCTCCAGGGCGCCTGTTTCGCGAATGATCTGGAGGATGTCGTCCATGTGTTCGAGGTCGCCGTCCACGATGGCGTCATTCAGCAAGGCCTTCTGCGAAGGATTGGCTTTTCGCAGGGCGCAGATGATGGGTAGTGTGACTTTGCCTTCGCGCAGATCGTCGCCCAGGTTCTTGCCCAGTACGTTGGCCGAGCCCTCGTAGTCCAGCACGTCATCGATCACCTGGAAAGCCGTTCCCAGCGCCTGACCGTAAGTGGCACAGGTCTGCTCAATGTCCGGCGCAGCACCGCACAGGATGGGCGCCAGCCTTGCCGAGGCTTCGAAGAGCTTGGCTGTCTTGGACCGGATGACACGCAGGTAGGCGGTCTCGTCCAGCGAAGGATCGTGCATGTTCACCAGCTGCTGGACTTCACCTTCTGCAATGACATTGGTGGCGTCCGACAGCACTTGCATGACCCGCATGTTGTTGACGTCCACCATCATCTGGAAGGCGCGGGAGTACAAAAAATCTCCAACCAGCACGCTGGGTGCATTGCCAAACCGCTCGTTGGCGGTCGGGCGCCCGCGGCGCAAGGTGGATTCATCGACCACATCGTCGTGCAGCAGGGTGGCGGTATGAATGAACTCAACCACCGCGGCGAGTGTGTGGCGATGCGGGTGCAGGTTCTCCAGCGCGCCACTGACCAGCAGCAGCAGGGCAGGGCGCAGTCGCTTTCCACCCGCGGAAATGATGTATTGGGAAACTTCCTTGACCAGCGGGACATCGGATGTCAGTCGTTCGCTGATGACTTGGTCGACCACCTGCATGTCCGGCCGGATCAGGTCAAGTGGGGAGTCGAAGGTAACACTGGAGGTGGTCAAGATGCTGATACCGGGAATCGGCCTAGGAAGCGCTGCGCGAATTATAGGAACGACGTGTTCGGGGCTGTGCTTGCGGGAGAAGTGGTCGTGGGATGAGGCCCCTGAATCCAACAGGATTTCGCTGCTCCGCCGTGCGACTTGAAGGATCTTCCATACCATGATAGAATCCTTGGTTCGGCGGAAGTCCGTCTGCCGAGTTCCCGGGCAATGTCTGCCGGGACAACTTCACGAGGTTCCTATGTACGCGGTCATAAAAACCGGTGGCAAGCAGTATCGCGTTGCCGCTGGCGAGAAAATTAAAGTAGAACAGATTGCTGCGGAAGTGGGCCAGGAAATCGTGATCGATCAGGTTCTGGCTGTCGGCAACGGCACCGAACTCAAGGTCGGCACGCCCCTGGTCTCTGGCGCAACGGTCAAGGCCACGGTGGTGGCGCATGGTCGGCACGACAAGGTGCGTATCTTCAAGATGCGCCGTCGCAAGCACTATCAGAAGCGCCAAGGTCACCGTCAGAATTTCACCGAGCTGCAGATCGCTTCGATCGCTGCCTGAGGAGTAATTTGAAATGGCACAGAAAAAAGGCGGCGGCTCTACGCGAAACGGGCGCGATTCCAAGCCAAAGATGCTTGGCGTGAAGGCCTTCGGTGGTGAGCTGGTCAGCGCCGGTTCCATCATCGTGCGCCAGCGCGGCACCAAATTCCACCCCGGCACCAATGTCGGCGTGGGCAAGGATCACACCTTGTTTGCCACGGTGGACGGTCATGTGACCTTCGCCACCAAAGGCGCACTGAATCGCCAGACCGTGAGCATCACCCCCGTGTGATGCGGTGGCCCCCGGGCCGCTGACCGGATGGCATCATCCCTTTGGAAAGGCCCGCCGCACGCGGGCCTTTTCTGTTTGATTTTTCGAAAGCACGGATCATGAAGTTTGTGGACGAAGCCACGATCGATGTCGCCGCGGGCGATGGCGGCAACGGCTGCGCGTCGTTCCGCCATGAGAAGTACAAGGAGTTTGGCGGACCCGATGGCGGTGACGGTGGCCGTGGTGGTCACGTCTACGCACTGGCCGATGCCAGCCTGAATACGCTGGTGGATTTCCGCTACACGCGCCATTTCGAGGCGCAACGCGGGGAACACGGCAAGGGCTCCGACATGTTCGGCGTCAAGGGCGACGACATCACGCTCAAGATGCCTGTCGGCACCATCATCACCGACGCCGAGACGGGAGAGGTGCTGTTCGAGTTGCTCAAGCCGGGCGAGCTGATCACCATTGCCAAAGGCGGTGACGGTGGCTTCGGCAACATGCACTACAAGAGCTCGACGAACCGTGCGCCGCGCCAGAAGACGCCGGGCTGGCCGGGTGAGCACCGCTCGCTCAAGCTTGAGCTCAAGGTGCTGGCCGACGTGGGTTTGCTGGGCATGCCCAACGCCGGCAAGTCCACGCTGATTGCGGCGATCTCGAATGCGCGCCCGAAGATTGCCGACTATCCGTTCACCACGCTGCACCCCAATCTGGGTGTGGTCCGTGTCGGGCCGGAGAAGAGTTTCGTGGTGGCCGACGTTCCCGGACTGATCGAGGGTGCTTCCGAAGGCGCCGGTCTGGGACACCAGTTCTTGCGCCATCTGCAGCGCACCCGTCTGTTGCTGCATCTTGTGGATGTGGCGCCTTTCGACGACAGTGTCGACCCGGTGCAGCAGGCCAAGGCCATCGCGGCCGAGCTCAAGAAGTTCGATCCCGAGCTGTACGCCAAGCCTCGCTGGCTGGTGCTCAACAAGCTGGACATGGTGCCGGCCGAAGAGCGTGAAGCGCGTGTGAAGGACATCGTCAAGCGTCTGAAGCACAAGGGGCAGGTGTTTGAGATTTCCGCGCTGACCCGCGAAGGGTGTGAGTTCCTGGTGCAGAAGATCTATGCGCACATCGCCAAGGTGCACGAGGACGCCCAGGCCCCGGTGGAAGTGGACCCGCGCTTTGCCGGCAACGAACAACAACCTGATTGAACAACACGGCCCGATCGCCATGGCAGAAGTGGAAAGTCCTGTGAACGCTCCGATCAACGACTCTGGTGCGGTACCCCAGGTGGTGAAGACCGCCCGCCGCATCGTGGTGAAGGTGGGCTCCAGCCTGGTGACCAACGAGGGGCGCGGGCTGGATGAGGCCGCGATCGGTCACTGGAGCCAGCAACTGGCTGCGCTGGTGCAGCAGGGGCGTGAGCTGATCATGGTCAGCAGTGGCGCTGTGGCTGAAGGCATGAAGCGCCTGGGATGGTCGTCGCGTCCGAAGGAGATTCACGAGCTGCAGGCCGCGGCCGCGGTGGGGCAGATGGGTCTGGTCCAGATGTACGAGACCAAGTTGCGGGAATGCAATGTGGGCAGTGCCCAGGTGTTGTTGACCCATGCCGATCTGGCCGACCGCGAGCGCTATCTCAATGCGCGTTCCACCCTGCTGACGCTGCTGCAACTGGGTGTGGTTCCCGTGATCAACGAGAACGACACGGTGGTCAACGACGAGATCAAGTTCGGTGACAACGACACGCTGGGCGCACTGGTGGCGAACCTCGTGGAGGCCGACGTCCTGATCATCCTGACGGACCAGAAGGGCCTGTACACCGCCGACCCGCGCCGCGATCCCTCGGCCACCTTCGTGCACGTGGCGCGTGCGGGCGATCCTCAGCTGGAAACCATGGCCGGCGGCGCCGGCTCGGGCATCGGCAAGGGCGGCATGATCACCAAGATCCTGGCGGCCAAGCGGGCTGCGGGATCCGGGGCATCCACCGTGATCGCCTGGGGCCGCGAGCCTCAGGTGCTGCAGCGGCTGTGTGAAGGCGAAGCGATCGGTACTTGCCTTGTGGCGCAGACTGCCAAGCAGCAGGCACGCAAGCAATGGATGGCCGATCACCTGCAGATGCGCGGGGCTGTGGTGGTGGACGACGGCGCCGTGGTCAAGATCGTGGGCGAGGGCAAGAGCCTGTTGCCGATCGGCATGACCGAGGTCACCGGCGAGTTCTCCCGTGGCGATGTGATCGCGGTGCGCGACCCGATGGGCAACGAAATTGCCCGCGGCCTGGCCAACTACGCCAGCTCGGAAGCCCGGTTGCTGTGCCGCAAGTCGTCGGCCGATTTCGAACGCCTGCTGGGATATGCCGCGGAGCCGGAGATGATCCACCGCGACAACCTGGTGTTGTCCAAGGTCTGATCCTGGCCGGATCAGACCTGCTTGTTGCGACCGTCGGTGGCCTGAAAACCGGCCTGCGGGTCCGGATCGAACATCGCCCCCGGCGGTAACTCCATGCCCGAGGCGTTGAACAAGGCGCTGGGTGCGCAGGCCGCCGGATGCTCCTGTCCACGCGGGCGGTTGCCAGTGCGCAGGTACCGGTTGCGGTTTTCGTTGCGCGGCAGGTACCGGGCCAGTTCGGTCAGCGCCATTTCATAGACGCCGCGCTTGAACTCGACCACGACATCGAGCGGTACCCAGTAGTCGTTCCAGCGCCAGGCATCGAACTCGGGATGGTTGGTGGCGCGCAGGTTCAAGTTCCAGTCCTGCGCGACAAGGCGCAGCAGATACCAGATCTGTTTCTGACCTTTGTAGTGGCCGCGCGCATCCCTGCGGATGAAGCGGTCAGGCACTTCGTAGCGCAACCAGTCCCGCGTGCGGGCAACGATGCAGACGTGTTCGGGCTTGAGGCCCACTTCCTCATGCAGCTCGCGGAACATGGCTTGTTCGGGAGATTCCCCGCGATCAATGCCACCTTGCGGAAACTGCCAGGAGTGCGAGCGGATGCGCTTGCCCCAGAACACCTGGTTTCTCTGGTTGAGCAGAATGATGCCGACATTGGGCCTGAAGCCTTCTCTGTCAAGCATAATCAACCCCAAATTTTTGAACTGTCTGGATTATGCATCGCGCATGACAGATTGCGTACCGATTGAGCAATGCCGGCGGCCCAACGCCGGGTAAATACCGATCGGTGGCGCTGCAGGTTCTGTCCCGTCTCCCATTCTGTCCCTTGCCTCCTGGCCGCCACCGGCGGCGGTTTGCCCATGAAAGCCTCCCAGTTCCTCATCACCACCCTCAAGGAAGCACCCGCCGATGCGGAAGTCGTGAGCCACCAGCTCATGACCCGTGCCGGCATGGTCCGCAAGCTCGGCGCCGGCATTTACAACTACATGCCCATGGGCCTGCGCGTGATCCAGAAGGTGGAAGCCATCGTGCGCGAGGAAATGAACCGCGCGGGCGCCGTCGAGATGACGATGCCGGTGATTCAGCCCGCAGAGCTGTGGCAGGAAACCGGCCGCTTCGAGAAGATGGGCCCCGAGCTGCTGCGCATCAAGGACCGCCACGACCGCGACTACATCGTCCAGCCAACCAGCGAAGAAGTAGTGACCGACGTGGCGCGACAGGAACTGCGCAGCTACAAGCAGCTGCCGAAGAACCTGTACCAGATCCAGACCAAGTTCCGCGACGAGCGCCGTCCGCGCTTCGGCCTGATGCGCGGGCGCGAGTTCATCATGAAGGACGCCTATTCCTTCGACCGCGACGAGGCCGGTGCCAAGGCCAGCTACGAGGTGATGGCCGCGGCTTACCGCCGCATCTTTGACCGTTTCGGCCTGACCTACCGTGCGGTGGCGGCCGACAGTGGTGCCATCGGTGGCGACCTCAGCGAAGAATTCCAGGTGATCGCCGCCACCGGCGAAGACGCGATCGTCTACTGCCCGAACAGCAACTACGCGGCCAACATGGAAAAGGCCGAGGCGCTGGCGCCCGCGGGTCCCCGTCCGGCGCCCGCGAACCCCATGACCAAGACGCCGACGCCGGGCAAGAGCACCTGTGCCGATGTGGCTGAGTACCTGGGCGTGCCGCTGTCCACGACCCTCAAGTCGCTGGTGCTGGCCACGGACGAACTCAACGACGCGGGCGAAATCGTCAAGAGCCAGGTCTGGTTGCTGCTGCTGCGCGGCGATCACGCCATGAACGAGGTCAAGGTGAGCAAGGTGCCCGGGCTGGACAAGGGCTTCCGCTTTGCGAGCCTGCCCGAGATCGACACCCATTTCGGCTGCAAGCCGGGTTACCTGGGGCCGGTCGGTCTCAAGCAGCCCCTGAAGATCGTGGCCGACCGCGAAGTGGCGATGATGGCCGACTGGATCTGCGGCTCCAATGAGCCCGATTTCCACACCACGGGTGTGAACTGGGGTCGCGACCTGCCCGAGCCCGATCTGGTCGCCGACCTGCGCAACGTGGTCGAGGGCGATCCGTCGCCCGACGGCAAAGGTGCGCTGGCGATCGAGCGCGGCATCGAGGTTGGTCACGTGTTCTATCTGGGCACCAAGTACAGCAAGGCCATGAACGCGACCTTCCTGGACACCGACGGCAAGCCCAAGCATTTCGAGATGGGCTGCTACGGCATCGGCATCACGCGCCTGCCGGCGGCCGCCATCGAACAGAACCACGATGAGCGCGGCATCGTCTGGCCCGACGCCATCGCGCCGTTCACCGTGGTGGTCTGCCCGGTGGGGGCTGACCGCAGCGAGGCCGTCAAGGCCGCGGCCGACGGGCTCTATGCCGGCCTGCTGGCCGCGGGTGTGGACGTGATCCTGGACGACCGGGGCGAACGCCCGGGTGCCATGTTTGCCGACTGGGAACTGATCGGTGTGCCGCACCGCGTGACCATCGGCGACCGGGGTCTCAAGGAGGGCATGGTCGAGTACCAGCACCGCCGCGATGCTGCCGCCACCAAGGTGCCGGCGGATGAGGCGCTGGCCTTTGTGCGGGGCCGTCTGGGCGCGTGAGTCTCGATCGGTCGGTGATGGATCGTCGGCAATGCCTGCTGCGTGCGGCAGCGCTGGGCACGGCGGGCTGGCTGGGCACCGGCGCGGTGCACGCGGGTGGCCAGGTCGAGGAGCCGCTCGCCGATTCGGTGCGCACCGCCCTGGCCTCGGCCATTGCCAACAGCGCGCCGCCCGTGCCCGAATTCACCGACACCGAAAAGCGCCTGGCCTATCTGCGCTGGCTGGGCTCGATGAGCGACCGGTTGCGGCACAAGAAGCCGGATTTCCAGACCCGCATCGATTTCCTGCAAACGGTCTGGTACGAGACTCGGCGCGCCGGGCTGGACACCACCATGGTGATGGGCCTGATCCAGGTCGAGAGCGCGTTCCGCAAGTTTGCGATCTCGCGGGTTGGCGCGCGGGGTTACATGCAGATCATGCCGTTCTGGTCGCGCCTGATCGGTGACGGTGACCCGTCGCGGCTGTTCCACATGCAGACCAACATCCGCTTCGGTTGCGTGATCCTGCGCCACTACCTGGATCTGGAGCGCGGCAACGCCTTCATGGCGCTGGGTCGTTACAACGGCAGCCGCGGCCGGTCGGAGTACCCCAACGCGGTGTTCGCCGCCGCCCGCAACTGGGTGCCTCCGGGCGTCTGAGGGCTTTCGCGGCTACTGCAGAAAACCGATCCGGGTCTTGCCGCCATTGGCCCTGGGCAGATCGGCCGGTGTCACGCTGTAGCGGCTGTCCAGCCGGGCGTTGCCGAAGGCCGTGACCAGTGCGCGGCGCATCTCGCGCGGTGCCAGTGCCGCCAGCTGGTCGAGCACGTCGTCGGATGGCTCCGGGTCGAAGCGCTGCCCCCAGTCGTGTTCGCCCAGGATGCTGCGGTAGAGGTGGGCCGCGATCTTGCGCGCCGCGTCGGGCGAGGGCGGGGCGATCTCGAACACGTTCATGCGGTTGCGGATCGGCTCGGGAATGCTGCGCTCGTCGTTGGCGGTGGTGATCCAGATCACCTGGCTGGCGTCGATCGGCACCTCGGCGAACTCGTCCACGAAATGCTGTGCCGTGTCGTGCTCCAGCAGGCTGTAGAGAGCGCCCAGCGGGTCGTACTGCGCATCGGCCGAGGCCTTGTCGATCTCGTCGACCACGATCACCGGATTGGCGTACTGGCCATCGACCAGCGCTTCGAACACCTTGCCCGGCTTGGCGCCTTTCCATTGCGACGACGAACCCGACAACAGCCAGCCGGCCGTCATGCTGCTCATCGGCACCAGGCTCATGCCGGTGCCCAGCAGGTCGGCGATCTGCTTGGCGAAGTGGGTCTTGCCCACGCCGGGCGGGCCCAGCAGCAGGATGGGCGTGACTTCCAGGCTGTCGTGGCTGTCCTGGCTCAGCGCCACATGGCGCTTGACGTCGTCGAGCACCTCGGTGAAGTTGGGCAGCAATTCGTAGAGCGGCGCCATGTCGGGCACACCCGAGGGCTTGACGGCGAAGCGCTGCGGACCGCGTTCGAGCATGCGCTGCCAGGTGTTGCGCAGGCTCTCGTACTCGCGCTCATTGCCGTTGGCCTGCAGGTTGGCCAGCTTGCGCTCGACGGCGTCGGCATTGAACACGCTGCGCATCCGGGCGATGGGCAGTCCGAGGGTGGGGGAAGCGACCAGGCTGTGAGAGCTCATGCGGTTCTCCGGAGGGTTCGGCGACACTTTCATTCAAGCACAAGACGTGCCTGCCCGTAACGCCGGATGAACCCTGAAAAATCCCGCCTTCCCTCGGGATGGGGAAAAAGCGTGCGAACCCTCACGCCAGAAAGCACAAAGCCGCCCGAAGGCGGCTCTGGCGTGTGGAGCGCGGAAATCAGGCCTGGCCGCTGATGGCTTTCTGCAGTTCGCCCGATTCGTACATCTCCATCATGATGTCCGAGCCGCCGATGAATTCGCCCTTGACGTAGAGCTGGGGGATCGTGGGCCAGTTGCTGTATTCCTTGATGCCCTGGCGGATGCCGTCGTCTTCGAGCACATTGACGGTCTTGACGGACTTGGTGTCCACGCCGCAGGCCTTGAGGATCTGGATGGCGCGGCCGGAGAAGCCGCACATCGGGAAACTCGCGTTGCCCTTCATGAACAGCACGATGTCGTTGGATTTGACCAGTTGGTCGATCTGGTTTTGCGCGTCGCTCATGGTGGGCGTCCTGGGTTCGGTGGAAGGTGGCCGGATGTTGCCGGAGACAGGGTGGGAATTATCGCGCGCCGGGCCAAAGTCCGCCGGTGCAACGCGCGATGTCCGCCAGATCCCGGCGGCTGCTGATGGCTTCGAATCCCCGGGCCGCCAGCAGTTCCCGCACGGCGGCGGCCTGGTCGTGCCCATGCTCCAGCAGCAGCCAGCCGCCCGGGGGCAGTGAGGCAGGCGCCTGCGCCACGATCTGGCGGATGTCGTCCAGGCCGTCGGGGCCGGCGGTCAGGGCACTGACGGGTTCGTGGGTGAGCGCGGCGAGGTGCGGGTCACCCTCGGCGATGTACGGTGGGTTGCTGGCAATCACGTGGAAACATTCGCCCGGCACGGCTGCCAGCCAGGCGCCGTGGGCAAAGCGCACCGGCAGGCCCAGTCGCCGGGCATTGGCCTCAGCGACCGCCAGGGCATCGGCGCTGGCGTCGGTGGCGGTGACCTGTGCGTCGGGCCGGCGGGCGGCGACGGTCAGGGCGATGGCGCCGCTGCCGGTGCCCAGGTCCAGCAGGCGGGGGGCGCCGGTGCCGGGCGTGGGCAGCAATTCCAGTGCCCATTCCACCAGCACCTCGGTGTCCGGACGCGGCACCAGCACGCGGGCGTCCACGTTCAGTGTCAGGCCACCAAACTCCTTTTCACCCAGCAGGTAGGCCACTGGCTCGCCGGCCTGGCGGCGCCGCTGCAGCTGCTCCCAGCGCGCCGCGGCTTCGGTTGGCATCTGGTCGCCATCGTGTGCGATCAGCCAGGCGCGGTCGTGCGGCGAGCGACCCAGTGCGTGCAGCAACAGCATCTGCGCGTCCAGCCGGTCCAGGCCCTCTTGCCGGGCCAGGTCCAGGGTGCTGCGGATGAACAGTCCGTCGCTCACCGTGTGTTCCTCTGTTCCAGCTCCGCCAGCAGTTCGGCGCCGCGCGCCACCTGCAGCGCGTGGATCACGTCGCCGAGGTCGCCCTCCATCACCTGCAGCAGCTTGTAGAGCGTGAGGTTGATGCGGTGGTCGGTCAGGCGCCCCTGCGGGAAGTTGTAGGTGCGGATGCGGTCGCTGCGGTCGCCGCTGCCGACCAGGCCCTTGCGGGTGGCGGCTTCCTTGGCGGCGCGCTCGCTGCGCTCTTTTTCCTGGATGCGCGCCTGCAGCACCTGCAGCGCCTTGGCCTTGTTGCTGTGCTGGCTGCGGCCGTCCTGGCACTCGGCCACGATGCCGGTGGGCAGGTGCACCACGCGCACGGCCGAATCGGTCTTGTTGATGTGCTGGCCGCCGGCGCCGCTGGCGCGGAATGTGTCGATGCGCAGGTCGGCCGGATTGAGCTTCACGGCCTCGGCCTCGTCGGGCTCGGGCATCACGGCGACGGTGGCCGCGCTGGTGTGGATGCGGCCCTGCGTCTCGGTCGCGGGCACGCGCTGCACGCGGTGGCCACCCGATTCGAACCGCAGCTGACCGTACACGTTGGCAACCGGTCCGCGCCCGGCGATGCGCAGCACCACTTCCTTGTAGCCGCCGAGTTCGCTGGGCGATTCGCTCACGATCTCGGTGGTCCAGCCCTGGCTGTCGGCGTAGCGGGTGTACAGGCGCGCCAGGTCGCCCGCGAACAGGGCGGACTCGTCCCCGCCGGTGCCGGCGCGGATTTCGACGAAGGCCGGGCGTTCGTCGTCCGGGTCCCTGGGCAGCAGCAACTGCTGCAGTTCGGCGTCGAGCCGTTCCAGATCGGCCAGGGCGGAGTCGATCTCTTCCTGCGCCATCTCGGCCATGTCCGGGTCGGCCAGTATCTCCTGCGCACTGGCCAGATCGGCTTCGCGCTGCTGGTGGCGGTCGAAGGCTTCGACGATGAGCGATGCATCGGCGTGCTCGCGGCTGAGCGTGCGAAAACGCTCCAGGTCATTGACGACATCGGGCGCCGAGAGCAGGGCGTCCAGCTCGTGCAGGCGGGCCTTCTGGCGCAGCAGGGTGTCGCGGACAAAGGGTTTCATGGACAAGGCGAAAAAAAGGGCGACGGCGGCGGAGCAACGCACGGAGCCGACAGACCGTGCTCAGGCGCCTCGAAAGCGCCGGTCGGCGTCGCTAGGACTTTTCGCGCAGGAACAGGCGCGAGACCGTCTGCGCCGTGGCGGCGCGCGACTCGGCATCGCCGGCGTGCAGCTCGGCCAGGGTGCCGTGCAGCATCTTCTGTGTCAGCCCTTTGGACAGGGCCTCGAGCACCGCCTCGACCGGTTCGCCCTTGGCCAGCAGCTTCTTCGCGCGCGCCAGTTCGGCGGCGCGCCAGACGTCGGCCTGGGCGTTGATCTGCTGGATCAGTGGCACCACGCCGCCTTTGGCCGGATCGCGCTGCTCCATCCAGTGCATGAAGCTGAGCACGCCCGCGTCGATGATGGCCTCGGCCTGCGCGACGGCCGCCTGGCGGTTTTCCTTGCCGGTCTGCACCACGCTGGCCAGGTCGTCCACGGTGTACAGGTACACGTCGCTCAGGCCCTTGACCTCGATCTCGATGTCGCGCGGCACGGCCAGGTCGACCATGAACATGGGGCGGTGCTTGCGCTTCTTGAGTGCCCGCTCGACGGCGCCCAGTCCGATGATGGGCAGGGTGCTGGCGGTGCAGCTGATGACCGCATCGAACTCGTGCAGGCGCTCGGGAATGTCGGCCAGGCGCAGGACCTGGGCGCCGAAGCGGCCGGCCAGGGCCTCGCCACGTTCGAGCGTGCGGTTGGCGATCGCCATGGCCTTGGGCGTCTTGGCCGCGAAGTGCGTGGCGGCCAGTTCGATCATCTCGCCGGCGCCGACAAACAGCACCTTGATGTCTTTCAGGTCCTCGAACAGCTGCGAGGCCAGCCGCACGGCGGCGGCGGTCATGCTGATCGAATGGGCGCCGATCTCGGTCGAGGTGCGCACCTGCTTGGCGACCGAGAAGGAGCGCTGGAACAGCTGGTGCAGTGTGGTGCCCAGGGCGCCGGCCTCGTCGGCGGCGCGCACCGCGTCCTTCATCTGACCCAGGATCTGGGCCTCGCCCAGCACCATGCTGTCCAGGCCGCTGGCGACGCGAAAAGCGTGGCGCGCGGCCTCGCCTTCGCGCAGCACGTAGGCATGTTCCTTGAGCACATGGGTGCTCACGCCGCCGGTCTGGGCCAGCCAGTCCAGCGTCGGCTCCACGGCCGACTGTTCGCCCGCACCGTAGAGCTCTGTGCGGTTGCAGGTGGACAGCAGCGTGGCCTCGGGCTGGCGCGCCAGACTCTGACGATAGCCGTGCAGCGTGGGCTGGATCTGGTCGAGCGCGAACGCAAAACGGCCCCGCAAATCAAGCGGAGCCGTGTGGTGGTTGATGCCGAGCGCCCAGACAGACATGGGCCGGATTATAAAATTGCCCGCTCTGTTGCGGCCCCACCTTCCATGACCTTCTTTGCCTTGCTCGGCCACCTGGCCAATTTCGTGGCCCCAGCCCTGGTCATGGCGGCCCTTCTGTGGGCGGCGCCGCGCCTGAAAAGGAGTGGGCGGGCGGTGCGTTACCGGCCGGTGGTCGAGTGGTCGGTGCTGGCCGGTGCCGGTGTGCTGGTGCTGCTGGGCGGGCTGGTGGTGTTCGGCCGCGACGGCAAGATGTTGACTTACGCGGCCCTGGTGCTGGCCCAAGGCTCCCTGGGCTGGTGGATGCGCCGCCGCTGACGGCGTCTTCTCTTCCTCTGCGGATCAGTCGGGCGCGAACAGGTCGACGCGGTCGGTGATCAGGCCGTCGATGTCCAGCGCCCACAGGCGCTCGGCCTCCCGGGGTTCGTTGACCGTGTAGGCCAGGGCGCGCAGGCCGGCGTCATGTACCGCGGCCATCGTCCCGGCGTCCCAGAGCACCTCGTCGCACACGATGGCCACGCAGCCCAGCGATTGCGCGTGCGCCAGCCAGCCGTCCCACAGTGTCTCCAGCAGCAGCCCGCGGGGCAGCTGCGGCGCCGCCGCCTTCGCGCCAGCGAGGGCGTGCGGCTGGAACGAGGTCAGCAGGGGCAGCACATCGGCATCGGCCCAGAGCCGTGCCGCTTCGAGCGCCACCACCCGGCCGGTTTCCTCCTCCAGGCCCGGGGTCGGTTTGATCTCGATGTTCAGCAGGCAGGCGTTGGCGCGGCAGAACCGGGCCACGGCTTCCAGCGTGGGCAGCGTTTCACCGGCGAACCGGCGCGAATGCCAGCGGCCGGCGTCGTGCCGGCTGAGGGTGGACCAGGGCTGCTCGCCCGCGATGCCCTGGCCGCCGGTGGTCCGGTCCAGGGTGTCGTCGTGCAGCAGGAACACCACGCCGTCGGCGCTGAGCTTGGCGTCGCACTCGAACATGCGGTAGCCGTACCGGGCGCCTTCCCGGAACGCCGCCAGCGTGTTTTCCGGCACCAGCTTGCCGGCGCCGCGGTGGGCGATCCAGCGTGGATAAGGCCAGGCGGGCAGGGCAGGGGCGGCTTTTTTCATGGTGTCGGTGACGTCAAAACGCCCAGTTTGCCAGTACCCGCCCCCGAGGTGCGCGTATAGGGGCTGCGGTACCATCGCGGGTTCAGCGTTTCCTGCTGACCGTCCCCTTTTGCACATGAACGCCCCGACCCCTCTTCCGCTCCTGGCGACGGCCGCCGACGATGCGCCGCGCCTGCGCGAAATTCCCTACAACTACACCTCGTTCTCGGACCGGGAAATCGTGGTGCGGTTGCTCGGTTCCGGGGCCTGGGCGCTGCTGGACGAGTTGCGCGGCGAGCGCCGCACCGGCCGATCGGCCCGCATGCTCTACGAGGTGCTGGGCGACATCTGGGTGGTGCAGCGCAACCCCTACCTGCAGGACGACCTGCTGGACAACCCCAAGCGCCGCGCGGCGCTGGTCGAGGCCCTGCACCACCGCCTGGGTGAGGTGCAGAAGCGCCGCACGCCGCAGGACGATGCCGCGCGCGACCAGGCGGTGGGCCAGTTGCTGACGGCGGCCAAGGCGGCGGTCGAGTCGTTTGCCCGTTCGTTCGAAGCCATGGCGGCGCTGCGCCAGCGCACGAACAAGGTGCTGCGCAAGCTCACCGCCAAGGACAACATCAAGTTCGACGGCCTTTCGCGCGTGTCGCACGTGACCGACGCGACCGACTGGCGCGTGGAATACCCCTTCGTGGTGCTCACGCCCGACACAGAGGCCGAGATGGCCCATCTGGTCAGGGGCTGCGTGGAGCTGGGCCTGACCATCATCCCGCGCGGGGGCGGCACCGGCTACACCGGCGGCGCGATCCCGCTGACCTGGAAGAGCGTGGTCATCAACACCGAGAAGCTCGAAGCCATGACCGAGGTGGAGCACATCCGCATCGGTGGGCACGAGCAGCCGGTGGCGACCGTGTGGACCGAAGCCGGTGTGGTGACGCAGCGCGTGGCCGATGCGGCCGAGCGCGCGGGTTATGTGTTTGCGGTGGACCCGACCTCGGCCGAAGCGTCGTGCGTGGGCGGCAACATCGCCATGAACGCCGGCGGCAAGAAAGCGGTGCTCTGGGGCACGGCGCTGGACAACCTGGTGAGCTGGCGCATGGTGACGCCGCAGGCGCAGTGGCTGGAAGTCACGCGCACCGACCACAACCTGGGCAAGATCCACGACGCCGAGGTCGCGACCTTCGAGCTGAAGTACTTCGAGGCCGACGGCAAGACGCCGGTGCGCACCGAGCAGCTGGTGATTCCGGGCAAGTCGTTCCGCAAGGAAGGTCTGGGCAAGGACGTGACCGACAAGTTCCTCAGTGGCCTGCCGGGCATCCAGAAAGAGGGCTGCGACGGCCTGATCACCAGCGGCCGCTGGGTGGTGCACCGCATGCCCGAACACACGCGCACCGTGTGCCTGGAGTTCTTCGGCAACCCCAAGGACGGCGTGCCTTCGATCGTCGAGATCAAGGACTTCATGTTCGCCGAGCAGAAGCGCAGCGGCACGCTGCTGGCCGGCCTGGAGCACCTGGACGATCGCTACCTCAAGGCGGTGGGCTATGCGACCAAGAGCAAGCGAGGCACCCTGCCCAAGATGGTGCTGATCGGCGACATCGTCGGTGACGACGCCGACGCCGTGGCGCGCGCCACCAGCGAGGTGATCCGCCTGGCCAACGGCCGCAGCGGCGAAGGCTTCATCGCCATCAGCTACGAGGCGCGCAAGAAGTTCTGGCTGGACCGCAAGCGCACGGCGGCCATCAGCAAGCACACCAACGCGTTCAAGATCAACGAAGACGTGGTGATTCCGCTGCCGCGCATGGGTGAGTACACCCTGGGCATCGAGCGCATCAACATCGAGCTGTCGCTGCGCAACAAACTCAAGCTGTGCGAGGCGCTGGAAGCCTTCTTCGCCCGGGGCAGCCTGCCGCTGGGCAAGACCGACGACGCCAACGAACTGCCCAACGCCGAACTGCTGGAAGACCGCGTGCAGCAGGCGCTGGCGCTGGTGCGCGAGGTGCGCTCGCTCTGGTCCACCTGGCTGCGCGATGTGGAGTCGCTGTTCCCGCAACTGCAGGACCACACCCTGCGGGCGAGCTGGAAGACCCAGATCCGTCTGCCGCTGCAGCAGATCTTCACCGGTGCGGCCTTTGGTCCCATCCTGGAAGAGTGCAACGCGATCCACAAGCGCGTGCTCAAGGGCCGCGTCTGGGTGGCGCTGCACATGCACGCCGGCGACGGCAACGTGCACACCAACATCCCGGTCAACAGCGACGACTACGAGATGCTGCAGACCGCGCACGAGGCGGTGGCCCGCATCATGGTGCTGGCGCGCAGCCTGGACGGCGTGATCTCGGGCGAACACGGCATCGGCATCACCAAGCTGGAATTCCTGACCGACGCCGAGCTCAGCCCGTTCGCGGCCTACAAGGCCAAGGTCGATCCGGAAGGTCGCTTCAACAAGGGCAAGCTGCTGCGCGGCGCGGCCCACCAGTCGCTGGTCGCGGGCGACGCGAGCGTGCGCCAGTCCGACCTGGCCAACGCGTACACGCCTTCGTTCGGCCTGATGGGCCACGAGTCGCTGATCATGCAGCAGAGCGACATCGGCGCCATCGCCGATTCGGTGAAGGACTGCCTGCGCTGCGGCAAGTGCAAGCCGGTCTGCTCGACGCACGTGCCGCGCGCCAACCTGCTCTACAGCCCGCGCAACAAGATCCTGGCGACCTCGCTGCTGGTCGAGGCCTTCCTCTACGAAGAGCAGACGCGCCGCGGCATCAGCATCAAGCACTGGGAAGAGTTCGAGGACGTGGCCGACCACTGCACGGTCTGCCACAAGTGCCTGAGCCCTTGCCCGGTGAAGATCGACTTCGGCGACGTGTCGATGAACATGCGCAACCTGCTGCGCAAGATGGGGCAGAAGAGCTTCCGCCCCGGCAACGCGGCCGCGATGTTCTTCCTGAACGCGACCAGCCCGGAGACCATCAAGTTCATGCGCTCGGCCATGGTGGACGTGGGCTTCAAGGCGCAGCGCCTGGCCAACAACCTGTTCAAGCCCGCGGCCAAGGCGCAGACCAGCGCACCGCCGGCCACCCTGGGCACGGCGCCGATCAAAGAGCAGGTGATCCACTTCATCAACAAGAAGATGCCTGGTGGCCTGCCCAAGAAGACGGCGCGCGCGCTGCTGGACATCGAGGACAAGGACTACGTCCCGATCATCCGCAACCCGGTGGGCACGACGGCCGAAACCGAAGCGGTGTTCTATTTCCCGGGCTGTGGCTCGGAGCGCCTGTTCAGCCAGGTGGGCCTGGCCACGCAGGCCATGCTCTGGCACGCGGGCGTGCAGACCGTGCTGCCGCCGGGCTACCTGTGCTGCGGCTACCCGCAGCGCGGCTCGGGTCAGTTCGACAAGGCCGAGAAGATGATCACGGACAACCGGGTGCTGTTCCACCGGGTGGCCAACACGCTGAACTACCTGGACATCAAGACCGTGGTGGTGAGCTGCGGCACCTGCTACGACCAGTTGCAGGGCTACAAGTTCGAAGAGATCTTCCCGGGCAGCCGCATCATCGACATCCACGAATACCTGCTGGAAAAGGGCATCACCTTGCCGGCCGGGCAGGGCGGCTACCTGTACCACGAGCCCTGCCACAACCCGATGAAGCTGCAGGACTCGCTCAAGACCGTCAAGGCCCTGGTGGGTGACGGCGTGATCAAGAGCGATCGCTGCTGCGGCGAGAGCGGCACGCTGGGCGTGACGCGCCCGGACATCTCGACCCAGGTGCGCTTCCGCAAGGAGGAAGAGATCCGCAAGGGTGAGGCCACGCTGCGCGCCGCGGGCACTGTGGGCGAGAAGGCCAACATCAAGATGCTGACCTCGTGCCCGAGCTGCCTGCAGGGTCTCACGCGCTACGGCGACGATCTGCAGAACGGCTTGTTGGAAGCCGACTACATCGTGGTCGAGATGGCGCGCCAGATTCTGGGCGAGAACTGGCTGCCCGAATACGTTGCGCACGCCAACCAGGGCGGCATCGAACGCGTGCTGGTCTGATCAACACAAGGATTTCCATGGCTGGCCTCAACAAAGACACCCCGACACCGCAGGACATCACGGTGCATGGCGCTTCGCGTCTGCTGGAGATCGCCTTCTCGGACGGACAGACCTTCCGCATCCCGTTCGAGCTGATGCGTGTGTACTCGCCCTCGGCCGAAGTGCAGGGCCACGGTCCCGGGCAGGAAACGCTGCAGACCGGCAAGCGCGACGTCGGGGTCGTGGCGCTGGAGCAGGTCGGCAACTATGCGGTGCAGCCGACCTTCTCCGACGGCCATGAATCCGGCATTTACACCTGGGATTACCTGTATTTCCTCGGATCACAGCAGGAACAACTCTGGAACGATTACCACCAGCGGCTTCAGGCCGCCGGGGTCGATCGCGACGCACCGATGCCGGAAAAAGGCGGACACGCCTGCGGCAGCCACTGACCCCGACGGAGACCCATTCCATGGCCACCACCCACTTCGGCTTCCAGACCGTCGACGAACAGGAAAAAGCGAAACACGTGCGCAGCGTGTTCGATTCGGTCGCGCCCAAGTACGACGTGATGAACGACCTCATGTCGGCCGGCCTGCACCGCATCTGGAAGCGCTACACGATCACCGTGGCCAATCCGCAGCCCGGCCAGCAGGTGCTGGACATTGCGGGCGGCACGGGCGACCTGTCGCTGGCGTTCGCCAAGCGCGTCGGCCCGACCGGCCGGGTGGTCCACACCGACATCAACGAAGCGATGTTGCGCGAAGGCCGCAACCGCCTGCTCGATCTGGGGCAGGTGCTGCCGACCATGGTCTGCGACGCCGAGAAGCTGCCGTTTGCCAGCGACAGCTTCGATTTCGTCTCGGTGGCGTTTGGTTTGCGCAACATGACGCACAAGGACCTGGCGCTGGCCGAGATGTGCCGCGTCCTCAAACCGGGGGGCAAGTTGCTGGTCTTGGAGTTTTCCCGCGTCGCCAAGCCGCTGGAAAAGGCGTATGACTGGTACTCGTTCAACGTGTTGCCGAAACTGGGCAAGCTGGTGGCCAACGACGAGCACAGCTACCGCTACCTGGCCGAGTCGATTCGCATGCATCCCGGCCAGGAAGAGTTGCGCCAGCTGATGAAGTCGGCCGGATTCGGGCATGTGGACGTGCACAACCTGAGTGCCGGCGTGGTGGCGCTGCACCTCGGGATCAAGTGTTGACGGGCTGAAACAGAGGGAGAACAGACCATGAAACGGTGGTGGACAGGGGGATTGGGCAAGAAGCTGGTGATGCGCGGATTCCTGCGTCGCAGGAGTGCAGCGGCATTGCCTGTGGGCATGCTGGCGGCCTCCGGCCCCGGTGGCCCGGTGGTCGAACCCAAGGCCTACAGCCCGAAAAACGTGGGCAACGACGCCTCGGCGCGCCCCTGGGAGTCGGTGGCCGGTGCGGCCGCGTCCGCCAGCGCGGGTCGGCAGGTGCCCGATGGCTTTGACGCCGATGGTTTCCTGCAGGCCTCCAAGTCCAACTTCGTCAATCTCCAGGAAGCCTGGGACCGGGCCGACATCGCCAGCCTGCGGGCCATGATGACCGACGGGATGCTGGCCGAAATCCAGACCCAGCTGGTCGAGCGCGAGCGTGCCGCCGTCGAGCCGAACCGCACCGAGGTGGTGATGCTCGAGGCGCAGTTGCTGGGCCTGGAGGAGCAGGAGAGCGCCTATCTGGCCAGTGTCGAGTTCTCCGGGATGATCCGCGAGGACCTGTCGGCCGGCCCCAACCCGTTCCGCGAGATCTGGAACATCACCCGCCCGAAATCCGGCGACAGCGGCTGGCTGGTGGCGGGCGTGCAGGCGCTGCAGTGAGCCTGCACCGGACCTGCCCGGTCGGGTTGACCTGACCGGGGCGGGTTATCCGTCAAAATCGGGGGATCATGCAAAGCGATTCCCCCACCTCTTCTTCCACCCCCCGTTCGCCCCTGGGCTTCCTGCAGTCGCTGCTGGGCAGCGTCCGTCCGCCCGAGTGGGTGGTCGACGAAGTGCAGAACCGCGTGGTCCTGTTCCTCAACCATGTGCTGATGCAGGAACCGCAGGCGCAGCAGCGTCTGCGCCGCCAGCAGGGCAAGCCGGTGCGCGTGCAGTGGGGCGACTTTCACCTCACCCTGGCCGCGACGCCCGCGGGTCTGCTGGAGCGCCCGGCCGGCGACCGCCAGCCCGAACTCAACGTGACCCTGACGCAGGCTTCGCCCTTCGCGCTGGCGCAGAAGGTGCTGGCCGGTGAGCGACCCGGCGTCGACATCCAGGGCGATGTGCAGCTGGCGGCCGAGGTGGCCTGGTTGGTGGACAACGTGCGCTGGGACGTCGAAGAGGATCTGTCGCGCCTGGTGGGCGATGCGATGGCGCACACGCTGGTGGGCGGTGCGCGCTCTGCCGCGTCGGCCGTGAAGGCCTTTGTCGGTCGCCGCGCTCCCGGTGGAGCGGGCCAGGGCGACGGACACTCCGCATGACCCGGCTGCTGCGTGGCCTGTTCATCGTCTGGGTGGTGCTGCGCCACGGGCTGGACGAGCTGGTGCTGTCCAGCTTCCAGCGCCCGGGCCTGCGGCTGCTGACCCGCATCGTCTCCATCGGTCGCAACCTCGATGCGCCGCGCGGGCAGCGGCTGCGTGAAGCGCTGGAGCGACTGGGTCCCATCTTCGTCAAGTTCGGTCAGGTGCTGTCGACCCGGCGCGACCTGCTGCCGCCGGACATCGCCGACGAACTCGCGCGCCTGCAGGACCGCGTGCCGCCGTTCGACAGCGCCATTGCCGTGGCCACCATCGAGCGCGCCTTTGGCAAGAAGCTGGACGAGGTGTTCAGCCATTTCGACCAGACACCGGTGGCCAGCGCCTCCATCGCCCAGGTGCACTTCGCCACGCTGCGCGACGGCCGCCATAGCGGCCGCGAGGTGGCGGTCAAGGTGCTGCGGCCCAACATGCTGCCGGTGATCGAAAAAGACCTGAGCCTGATGCGCATGATGGCGGGCTGGGTCGAGAAGCTGTCGGCCGACGGCAAGCGCCTGAAGCCGCTGGAGGTGGTGTCGGAGTTCGACAAGTACCTGCACGACGAGCTGGACCTGCTGCGCGAGGCGGCCAACGCGGCCCAGCTGCGCCGCAACATGGCAGGCCTGGACCTGGTGCTGATCCCCGAGATGTTCTGGGACTACTGCCGCACCGAGGTCATGGTGATGGAACGCATGAATGGCGTGCCGATCAACCGGGTCGACGAGCTGCGCCAGCGGGGTGTGGACATTCCCAAGCTGGCCCGCGACGGCGTGACCATCTTTTTCACCCAGGTGTTCCGTGACGGCTTCTTCCATGCCGACATGCACCCGGGCAACATCCAGGTCAGCGTCGACCCGGCCACCTTTGGCCGCTACATCTCGCTGGACTTCGGCATCGTCGGTACCCTGACCGAATACGACAAGGAATACCTGGCGCAGAACTTCACGGCGTTTTTCCGGCGCGACTACAAGCGCGTGGCCGAGCTGCACATCGAGAGCGGCTGGGTGCCGCCCGAAACCCGGGTGGACGAACTGGAGTCGGCGATCCGGGCGGTGTGCGAGCCGTACTTCGACCGCCCGCTCAAGGAGATCTCCCTGGGCATGGTGCTGATGCGCCTGTTCCAGACCTCGCGCCGCTTCCAGGTGGAGATCCAGCCGCAGCTGGTGCTGCTGCAGAAGACGCTGCTGAACATCGAAGGTCTGGGGCGTGAGCTGGATCCCGAGCTGGACCTCTGGGCGACCGCCAAGCCGTTCCTCGAAAAATGGATGGTCGAGCAACTTGGCCCCCAGAAGCTGCTGCAGCAACTCAAGGCCGAGGCGCCCCAGTACGCGAAGCTGTTGCCGGCCCTGCCGCGCCTGCTCAACGACTACCTCCAGCACCGGCCGCACCAGCTGCGCGCCGAGCTGGACAGCCTGGTGGCGGAGCAGCGCCGGACCAACCGGCTGCTGCAGGGCATCGTCTACGGAGGCGTCGGCTTCCTGCTGGGGCTGGTGATTCTGCCGATGCTGGTTCGCCTGCGTCTCTGGTGAGGGCCGTTTTCCCGGGAACCTTGAACCCGGAAAAGGCGACCCCCATCTATAATTTCAGGTTTTGTTCAACTTCCCGGGCCAGCCGGGGCGCCACCGGTTTGACCGGTCAAAAGTGCGCTCAGGGCCGGTTTCCGTCACTTCCTTTGCCCACGCCATGCCGATCTATGCCTACAAGTGCGAGTCCTGCGGCCATGCCAAGGACGTTCTGCAGAAGATTTCCGACGCACCGCTGACCCAGTGCCCTTCCTGTGGTGCGGATGCCTTCCGCAAGCAGCTGACCGCCGCCGGCTTCCAGCTCAAGGGCTCGGGCTGGTATGCCACCGACTTCAAGGGCGGCGCCACTGCCACGTCCGCCCCGGCAGCGGGCGCCGCAGCCGCTGCGCCGGCCGCAGAGAGCAAGCCGGCTGAGACCGCCAGCGCAGCGCCCGCCACGCCCTGCGGCGGTTCCTGCGCCTGTCATTGATGACCATGGATCGCATGGCCTCCGTCCGCAAGTGGCTGCTGGCCGGTTTGCTGGTCCTGGTGCCGCTCATCATCACCCTGTGGGTGCTGGAGTGGGTCGTCTCGACGCTGGACCAGACCTTGCGTATCCTGCCGGCCGCCTGGCAGCCGGACCAGCTGTTCGGTTTCCACATCCCCGGCCTGGGCGTGATCTTCGCGCTGGTCGTGGTGCTGTCCATCGGCGCCCTGGCCTCCAACATCATTGGCAACCAGCTGGTCAACTGGTGGCATGCGCTGCTGCACCGCATTCCGGTGGTGCGTTCGATCTACTCGGGCGTCAAGCAGATCTCCGACACCCTGTTCTCCGAAAAGGGCAACGCCTTCCGCAAGGCGGTGCTGGTGCAGTGGCCACACGCCGGCATGTGGACCATCGGGTTTCAGACCGGCGCACCGGGCGGCGAGGTGTTGCAGCACCTGCAGGTCCGGACGATCGACACGGGAGAGCAGGACGCTTTCCTCAGCGTCTTTGTCCCCACCACCCCCAACCCCACCGGCGGCTATTTCGTCATGGTTCGCCAGAGCGACTGTGTCGAGCTGCAGATGTCGGTGGACGAAGCCCTGACCTACATCGTGTCCATGGGCGTCATCGTTCCCGGTGGCCCCAAGAACCCTGCATTGAAGACGGCGGAAGCTTCTGCCCGTTCCTGAATTTCCTGCCACGTCAAGTGGCCACACTGCTGAAAGAAGAACCGACATGGCCATGCGCTCCCACTATTGCGGTCTGGTGACCGAAGCCCTTCTGGGCCAAACCGTGCAACTCTGCGGCTGGGTCAACCGCCGCCGCGACCACGGTGGCGTGATCTTCATCGACCTGCGCGACCGCGAAGGCTATGTGCAGGTGGTCTGCGATCCCGACCGCGCCGAGATGTTCAAGACCGCCGAAGACGTGCGCAACGAGTTCTGCGTGCAGGTCACCGGCCTGGTGCGCGCCCGCCCGGCCGGCACCACCAACGACAAGCTCAAGAGCGGCCAGATCGAAGTGCTGTGCCACGAGCTCAAGGTGCTCAACCCCTCGGTGACGCCGCCGTTCCAGCTGGACGACGACAACCTGAGCGAGACCACCCGCCTGACGCACCGCGTGCTGGACCTGCGCCGTCCCTATATGCAGAACAACCTGATGCTGCGCTACCGCGTGGCCATGGAAGTGCGCAAGTTCCTGGACGCCAACGGCTTCATCGACATCGAAACGCCGATGCTGACCAAGAGCACGCCCGAAGGCGCGCGCGACTACCTGGTGCCCAGCCGCGTGCACGACGGCCAGTTCTTCGCGCTGCCGCAATCGCCCCAGCTGTTCAAGCAGCTGCTGATGGTGGCCGGCTACGACCGCTACTACCAGATCACCAAGTGCTTCCGCGACGAAGACCTGCGCGCCGACCGCCAGCCGGAATTCACGCAGATCGATATCGAAACCTCGTTCCTGACCGAGGAAGACATCCGCGAGATGTTCCAGGGCATGATCAAGACGGTGTTCCAGAACACCCTGGGCGTGGACCTGGGCGAGTTTCCCATCATGGCCTACAGCGAAGCCATGCACCGCTTCGGCTCCGACAAGCCCGATCTGCGCGTGAAGATGGAGTTCACCGAACTCACCGACGTCATGGCCGACGTGGACTTCAAGGTCTTCAGCGCGCCGGCGCAGATGAAGGGTGGCCGCGTGGTCGCGCTGTGCGTGCGCGGCGGTGCCGAAATGCCGCGCAGCGAGATCGACGCCTACACCGAGTTCGTCAAGATCTACGGCGCCAAGGGCCTGGCCTGGATCAAGGTCAACGAGCTGGCCAAGGGCAAGGACGGCCTGCAGTCGCCCATCGTCAAGAACCTGCACGACAAGGCCATCGCTGAAATCCTGGCCCGCACCGGCGCGCAGGACGGCGACATCCTCTTCTTCGGCGCCGACAAGGCCAAGATCGTCAACGACGCCATCGGCGCGCTGCGCCTGAAGATCGGCCACAGCGCCCTGGGCAAGAAGAACGGCCTGTTCGAAGACCGCTGGGCCCCGATGTGGGTGGTGGACTTCCCGATGTTCGAACACGACGAGGAAGCCGACCGCTGGACCGCCGTGCACCACCCGTTCACCGCGCCCAAGGACGGTCATGAAGACTGGATGGTCACCGCGCCCGAGAAGTGCATCGCCAAGGGCTACGACATGGTGCTCAACGGCTGGGAAATTGGCGGAGGCTCGGTCCGTATCCACACCGCGGCCGTGCAGCAGAAGGTGTTCGACGCCCTGAAGATCACGCCCGAAGAGGCGCAGATCAAGTTCGGATTCCTGCTGGACGCGCTGCAGTACGGCGCCCCCCCGCACGGTGGTCTGGCCTTCGGTCTGGACCGCATCGTCACGCTGATGACCGGCGCCGAGTCGATCCGCGACGTGATCGCCTTCCCCAAGACCCAGCGTGCCCAGTGTCTGCTGACCCAGGCCCCCAGTCTTGTGGACGAAAAACAACTGCGCGAACTGCACATCCGTCTGCGCAACCCGGATGCGGTCAAGCCGGCCTGAGAAGGGCTTCGGCTAGCATGAAAGGGCGCCTTGGGCGCCCTTTTTGTTTTCTGCCATGGTGCAAGCTCAAGCTCCGATCAGGACCCCATTCAAGATTCCGCGCTCGGTTCTGGTGGTCATCCACACCCCGGATCTGGACGTCTTGCTGATCGAGCGGACGGATTCGCCGGGGTTCTGGCAGTCCGTCACTGGCTCCCTCGATGCCGACGACGAGCCCTTTGCCGAGGCTGCGGCGCGCGAGGCCATGGAAGAAACCGGGCTCGATGCAAAGGCCCAAGGCCATGTGCTGACCGACTGGTGGCTGGAGAACGTGTACGAAATCTACCCGCAGTGGTTGCACCGATACGCGCCTGGGGTGGTGCTCAACACGGAGCGGATTTTCGGGCTTTGCATCCCCGCGACTCGACCGGTGACGCTCAATCCCAGGGAGCACCGGGCGCAACGCTGGCTGCCCTGGCGGACGGCGGCGGATCAGTGCCACTCATCGTCGAACGCCGAGGCCATTCTCCATTTGCCGACTCTTGTTCGGGTAGCAAACACAAAAAATAAGGGTTAACCCTCAAGCTGGGATCTGCCGCATCTCTGTGGCGCGAACTCTGATTCTTGTGCAAGAAGTTACTAAAAAGGTACTTCTTACACGGCAAGGGCCGATCCGACAGGCTTTCCCGCTTCCTTTTTTTGGTACCCTTGAAAGGTACAACCTAAGTTACAAGCGCGGGCAATCCGTTGCGTCTTGTTACACAAAATACGCACCAGCATGAACAAGTCATACAAGTCGATCTGGAACGAGTCGTTGGGCACTTATGTGGCGGCTTCCGAAGTAGCCGTTTCTGGCGGCCGCAAGGTGTCGTCGGCCCGCAAGTCGCGCAGGGCTCCTGAGCGAGCGCTCTCCAGTCAGTTGGCTTTGGAGCAACGCATCGTCTTTGATGCGGCGCTGCCCGCAACGGTCATCGAGACCAGCACGGACAAGACGCAGGCGCAAGACTTGTTGCTGGCGCAGGACAACCATGCCGCGGACTCGGCGGCCGCGGCCTCGACCACGACGGTGCCGGCCGATTCCGCGGCCACCACAACGAATGCCGTGACAGTGCCGGTGACGACCGATGCCGCGAAGGCACCGGCCGAAACCACTGCCGCCACAGCGACGACGGCTCCCGTGGCGGAACGGCCAGGCGAGGCGGTCGCTGTCGCCAAGCCCGTTGCCTCCACGCCTTTGGTGGTGGCCGACCGGCCGCAGGCAGAGAGCAAGCCCGAGCTTGTCACGTCCGCGCTGATCCATGAGTCCGTGAGCGATTCGCAATCGGGTCGTGTGGAGGTGATCTTCGTTGACTCCGTGGCAGCCAGCATCGTCAATGAGCTGGACTGGATTCCCGGTCAGATCTATGTGCTGGACGCCAGCCGCGATGGCGTCGAGCAGATTGCTGAAATCCTGGCCGGCCAGACCGGTATCGACGCGATTCACATCATCAGCCACGGCAGCGCCGGTCAGCTGGAGCTGGGCAATGCCGTGCTGGACACGACCTCGATCACCGAGGAGCATGCCGACGAGCTGGCGGTCATCAGAGCCTCGCTGTCGCAGGACGCGGACATTCTTCTCTATGGGTGCGAGGTTTCGTCGACGCCGGAAGGTGTGGCCTTTGTGGACGCGCTGGCCGACGCGACAGGTGCCGATGTCGCCTCTTCCGACGACATGACCGGCACCGACATGCTGGGTGGAGACTGGGTGCTGGAAACCCAGTCCAGCGACGGCAGCATCGAAACCACCGTGATCACGGCGGCGCAGTGGGCGGGTGTCCTGACCACCCCGGCCAACGTGGGAGCCGGGGCCGTTCTGGGAACCGATGCTGCCAAGAACATCTACAGCATCGACCTCACCACCGGCAAGGCCACCCTGCTGACGACCGCTCCGGCGACCGTTGGAGGCGTGTCCACCGGCACCTCCGGAACCGGCCTCAACTCGCTGGCCGTGGACCAGGTCAACGGCCTCATCTACTACTGCTCGAACGACTCGGCCACCACCAACGTGGCGCTGTTCGCGTACGACTACATCAACAATGTCCACATCCTCATCGATGCCGACCTGACCGTCAACACGGCAGGTGTCGGCAACGTTGCGGTCGGAGACCGTGGGGTTGGCAGTGGCGGGGGGGTCTTTGCCAACGGCGCGCTCTTTCTGGGTGTCGAGAACAATTCTGGCGGGGACGGCGCTGGTGCCTTGGACGACGACTCCATCTACCGGATTGTGTTGTCCGCCGATGGACGTTCGTTGAACACGGCGGCTGGCTCGGTGACCCGTCTCGTGAGCAACATCACCGGCAACGACTGGGGTGACCTTGGGTACGACTCCGCGAACAACACACTGCTGAGTTCTCAGGGGACGACGCTCACCCGCTATTCGCTCAACGCCGGGGGAACCACGGTCACCGCGACCAACTCGGTCGCCAAGCCGTCCACCAATACCCAGATGGCCCTGAGCCAGGCTGGCAACGTGTATGTGCTGGGCACGAGCGTCCAGCAAATCAATGGCACCACAGGCGCCAACATCGGCACCGCGGTCAACATCACCACCAATGGAACGACGGCGCTGGGTTCGCTCAACGATGCCGCTGCCTGGACGCCACCGACCGCCACCCTGGGTGACCGGATTTTCACCGACACCAACACCAATGGGGTCTTTGACGGAACCGACTCTGGCATTGCTGGCGTGACGGTACGTCTGGTGGACGACGTCAACAACAACGGCGTGGTCGATGCGGGTGAGCGGGTGTTGGCGATTGACACCACCAATGCCACTGGCAACTATCTGTTCACCGGTGTGCTGCCGGGCAACTACATCGTCCAGGTGACGGATACCGGCGGTGTCCTGGGCACCGGGCGCACCTACACCACGGCAGGTGGCAGCATCAGGGCCGATGCGGATGTGTCTCAGGTCGGCAGCACCAATCTCACGATGGACTTTGGCCTGAACAACAGGCCTCCGGTGAATGTGGTGCCTGGTGCGCAGACGGTGCCGGAAGATGGCACCCTGAACATCTTGGGTGTGTCCACCAGCGACCCCGATGGCAACCTGGCCACCACACAGCTGACGATCACCAACGGCGTCATCAACGTGAGCCTGGCTGGGGGTGCGACCATCTCGGCCGGCGCCAACGGCAGCAACACACTGACCCTTTCGGGTACTGCTGCACAGATCAATGCCGCACTCGCCTCCATCGGGTATCAGCCGACGGCCAACTACTTCGGCGCTGCGGTGCTGACGGTCCTGTCGACGGACGTGGCAGGTCTCTCCGACACCGACACGGTGAACATCAATGTGACCTCGGTCGACGATTTTCCGGTGGCCACCGCGAATACCGCCACCGTGGCTGAGGGCGCGGCCAACGTCAGCGGCAACGTCAAGACCGACGGCACGGCCGACACCAACGGTGACGGCACCCCGGCCCAGAACACGACAGGCATTGTGGGTTCGACGACGGGCAGCTACGGCACGGTGGCACTCAACGCCGATGGCACCTACACCTACACGCTGAACAACGGCAATGCGACGGTGCAGCAACTCGCTCCCGGCGAGACGCTGCAAGAGGTCTATACCTACCGCCTGACGGACCTCGACGGTGACACCTCGACGGCGACGCTGACGATCACCATCACGGGCACGGAAGACCTGCCATTGGCGGTGGCCGACACCAACACGGTGGCCGAAGGTACGGCCACGGTCACGGGCGGCGTCAAGACCAACGACACCAATGGTGACGGCACGCCGGCGCAGAACACGACGGGGATCGTGGGTTCGACGACGGGCAGCTACGGCACGGTGGCACTCAACGCCGATGGCACGTATACGTACACGCTGAACAACGGCAATGCGACGGTGCAGCAACTCGCTCCCGGCGAGACGCTGCAAGAGGTCTATACCTACCGCCTGACGGACAAGGACGGCGACACCTCGACAGCGACGCTGACGATCACCATCACGGGCACGGAAGACCTGCCGGTGGCGGTCAATGACACGGCCACGATCGCCGAAGACACGGCCACGGTCACGGGTGGTGTCAAGACCAACGACACCAATGGCGATGGCACCCCGGCGCAGAACACGACGGCCCTGACCGGCTCGGGCACGGGCAGCTACGGCACGGTGGCACTCAACGCCGATGGCACCTACACCTACACGCTGAACAACGGCAATGCGACGGTGCAGCAGCTCGCTCCCGGCGAGACGCTGCAAGAGGTCTATACCTACCGCCTGACGGACAAGGACGGAGATACCTCGACGGCCACCTTGACAATCACCATCACGGGCACGGAAGACCTGCCATTGGCGGTGGCCGACACCAACACGGTGGCCGAAGGTACGGCCACGGTCACGGGTGGTGTCAAGACCAACGACACCAACGGTGACGGCACGCCGGCGCAGAACACGACGGCGCTGAGCGGCTCGCCCACGGGCAGCTTCGGCACGGTCAGCCTGAACCCGGACGGCACCTACACCTACACGCTGAACAACGCCAACCCGACGGTGCAGCAGCTCGCCCCTGGCGAGACACTGGCCGAGACGTACACGTACGTGCTCACGGACAAGGACGGTGACACCTCGACGGCCACGCTGACGATCACCATCACGGGCACGGAAGACCTGCCGGTGGCGGTCAATGACACGGCCACGATCGGGGAAGAGACGCCCACGGTCACGGGCGGTGTCAAGACCAACGACACCAACGGCGACGGCACGCCGGCGCAGAACACGACGGCGCTGAGCGGTTCGCCCACGGGCAGCTACGGCACGGTGGCACTCAACGCCGATGGCACGTACACGTACACGCTGAACAACGCCAATCCGACGGTGCAGCAGCTTGCCCCTGGCGAGACGCTGGCCGAGACGTACACGTACGTGCTGACGGACAAGGACGGTGACACCTCGACGGCGACGCTGACGATCACCATCACCGGCGCGGAAGACCTGCCGGTGGCCACGCCCAACACCAACACGGTGGCTGAGGGCGCGGCCAACGTCAGCGGCAACGTCAAGACCGACGGCACGGCCGACACCAACGGCGATGGCACGCCGGCGCAGAACACGACGGGGATCGTGGGTTCGACGACGGGCAGCTACGGCACGGTGGCACTCAACGCCGATGGCACGTACACGTACACGCTGAACAACGGCAATGCGACGGTGCAGCAGCTCGGCCCCGGCGAGACGCTGCAAGAGGTCTATACCTACCGCCTGACGGACAAGGACGGAGATACCTCGACGGCCACCTTGACAATCACCATCACGGGCACGGAAGACCTGCCATTGGCGGTGGCCGACACCAACACGGTGGCCGAAGGTACGGCCACGGTCACGGGTGGTGTCAAGACCAACGACACCAACGGCGATGGCACCCCGGCGCAGAACACGACGGCGCTGAGCGGCTCGCCCACGGGCAGCTACGGCACGGTGAGTCTGAACCCGGACGGCACCTACACCTACACGCTGAACAACGCCAACCCGACGGTGCAGCAGCTTGCTCCTGGCGAGACGCTGGCCGAGACGTACACGTACGTGCTGACGGACAAGGACGGTGACACCTCGACGGCGACGCTGACGATCACCATCACCGGGTCGGAAGACCTGCCGGTGGCCACCCCCAACACCAACAGCATCAACGAAGGTGCGATGCAGGTCTCGGGCAACGTCAAGACCGACGGCACGGCCGACACCAACGGCGACGGTACCCCGGCGCAGAACACGACGGCACTGACCGGCTCGGGCACGGGCAGCTACGGTACGGTGGCACTCAACGCCGATGGCACCTACACGTACCAGCTGGACAACACCAACCCGACGGTCAACCAGTTGCTGCCGGGCCAGACGCTGCAGGAGACCTACACCTACCGCCTGACAGACAAGGACGGCGACACCTCGACGGCCACGCTGACGATCACGATCGTGGGCACGGACAACGTGCCGATCGCGGTGGACGACACCAACACGATCGCCGAGGACACCCCGACGGTCAACGGCAACGTCAAGACCAACGACACCAATGGAGATGGTGGGCCTGCAGCGAACACGACGGCGCTGAGCGGCTCGCCCACGGGCAGCTACGGCACGGTGGCACTCAACGCCGACGGCACCTACACCTACACACTGAACAACGCCAACCCGACGGTGCAGCAACTCGCTCCCGGCGAGACGCTGCAAGAGGTCTACACCTATGTCCTGACAGATGGTGGCGGTGAGACGGAGTCGGCCACGCTGACGATCACCATCACCGGGTCGGAAGACCTGCCGGTGGCGGTGGCCGACACCAACACGGTGGCCGAAGGTACGGCCACGGTCACGGGTGGTGTCAAGACCAACGACACCAACGGTGAC